>NZ_JBEZFI010000003.1:0-296993 GCF_040649295.1 Micromonospora sp. NPDC048999
ACCGGCACCCCGAACCCGGGGTGCCGGCCAACGGCGTCTTGCGGATCTTGGAGAGTTGCCGTTCGAGGCGAACGGAAACTCTCCAAGATCGGGCGTACTGGAGGGAGACGGTGACGGGCGGGCGGCGTGGGCGCACGACGGGCTGGGGGCGAGGGTGACCGGCGCAGGGATCAAGCCTGACCGCCCGGAGCCGGTCACCCTCGCCCCCAGCCCTCAAGAGCAACCACCCTCAAGAGCGACCCGCTTAGAACCGCCAGGTCCAGGCGTCCGTGACCCGGGTGCCGGGGCCGAACAGGGCCTCCAGGGTCTGGCGCAGGGTCTCGGCGTGCGGCGCGTCGTCGGTCAGCGCCACACAGGAGGCACCCCAGAAACTGACGTCCCGGGCGGCCTGCCGGCGCTGCTTGTCGCCGATCGTCGGCGGCACCCCCCGCTTCGCGACGTCGGCCAGCAGGGCCGAGGTAGGGCGCTGATAGGTGCCGAAGGACGGTGCGCCGTCGTTGCCGTACGGGCCGATGAAGAAGCCCTCCGGCATGCCGAACGCGGCGTTCGCGGCCGTGGCCCAGCGCATCGGCCAGGGGTTCGCCGGGGTGGCCGTTGGCACTGGGACCAGCACCCCGCCGGGGCGTACGCACTGCCGCCAGTGGCCGGCGGTGACGAACTCGGGTAACGCCGGCCGGGGTGTGGTCGGCAGCGGCGCGGGAAACACGCTGAGCAGGCCCACGCCGACGGCTAGCGGCACCAGCCACCGGGCGCGGCCCCGCTGGGACAGTGCCCGGTCCACGGCCAGGGTCAGCACCGTACCGGCCAGCGGCAGCACCGCCAGGCCGAACCGCGTCGGCAGTGCGCCGTCCACCACCGGCAGCCCGACCAGCAGCGCGTACGGAGCGGACAGCCCGGTCCGCGCGCCGGAGACCAGCACCTCGGGGCCGAGCGACAGCACGCCCATGGCCAGGCCCGCGGCCATGCAGGCGACCGCCAGCGGGCGGCGACCCAGCCAGGCCGCGCAGGCGGCGATCACCAACAGCAGGGGCCAGCCGAGGAAGGTGTTGAACTCGGCCGGGCCGGTGGTCAACCGGGACGCGGCGTCGCCGCCCAGCACGGTGAGCGGGGAGAACGTCGTCCAGCTGGTCAGATCGGCGGCGTAGTGGCGCGGGTCGAACACCCCGTCGGAGACGGCCTGCGGCCCGGCGAACTGGTACCACAACGGGTACCAGAGCACGAACCCGGTCAGGCCGGCAGCTGCGGCCAGCCCGACGCCGAACGCGGGCAGTGCCCGGCGCGACAACGTACGGTCGGCCAGCCCGTACGCGACGGCCGTCAGCAGCAGGGTGACCGCGGTGAGGAAGAGCATCTCCTCGCCCGTGAAGAACTGGGCGATGGCCGCCACGGCCAGCCCGAGCGCCGAGGTGGCCACCCGTCGGCGGTTCGGCCCGCCCGTCCGGCCCTTCGGGTCGGCGGCCCGGAGCAGCCGGACCACCAGCCAGACGATCACCGGGACCAACCACTGGGCGGTCATGTGCAGGTGGCCGTTGCTCTGCGAGACCATGCCGGGACCGAAGCCGCACAGCGCCGCGCCGAGGCCGGCGGCGAACGGGTGGGCGCGCAGCACCCGGGTGAACAGCAGGTACCAGGCGATCGCGGTGCCGGCCAGGTTGCCGGCGAGCAGCAGTGCGAAGGTGACCGGCGCTCCGAACGCGAGCGTGACCGGGGCGAGCAGCACCCCGAGCGCGATCACCGTGGTGTTGGTCAGCAGGTTGACCCCGTCCGGCGCGTTGAGCCGGTCGGTGAGCAGGCTGAAGTCGCCCAGCAGGGCGCGCGAGTCGGCGGCCAGGAACCACTCGTAGAGGGTCTGGTCGGCCGGGTTGAGCGCGAGCACCCGCTGCTCTGGGGCCGGCCACAGGCCGTGGGTGAGCACCCCGGCGAGCAGGGCGAAGAGCAGCCCGGCCAGCAGGTCCGCGCGGTGGCGGGCCACGGTGGCGAGCAGGCGGCCGGCCCGGCTCGGGCGGGCGACGGCAGGAACGTGGCGGACTGCCAGGGCGGGGCTGGTCACGGCTTCGACCATAGGTGCGGGACCCGCCGGGGTACGCCTGCCCGGCCCGTAACGGTTACGGTGAGACCTGCACCGCCGCGCTTCGCCGCGCCGGTGTCACCCGCCCGGGTGGTGGAACGGCAGACACGGCCGCCTTAAAAGCGGCTGCCGCGAGGCGTGCGGGTTCGAGCCCCGCCCCGGGCACCTAGACTCTCAGGTTTCCCACAGCTTTACTCCGGGCCCGGGGGTGTGCGCCCCGACTACCCTGGAGCTGCGCGTTCACGTGCATCGACCCCCTGAGGGAGGCCTGAAAGTGAAGACCTCGAACCCGGTGCTGTCCCGGTTCGGCCAGGCGGCCGAGCGCGAGCGGGCGGCCGGGTACGCCCAGCCCGGTTACCCGCAGCAGTACCAGCCGTACCCGCAGCAGGACGCCCCCGGTTACAGCTCCGCGGTGTCCTCGGCCACCGCGGCCCCGATGACCCTGGACGACGTCGTCGTCAAGACGGTCACCATGCTGGCGCTCCTCGGCGGCGCCGCGGCGGCCACCTGGGTGCTCGTCCCCGACCACCTGCTCGGTGCGGCCTGGGGCGCCGGCGCGTTGGTCGGCCTGGTGCTCGGCCTGATCATCTCGTTCTCCCGGATGGCGAATCCGGCGCTGGTGGTGGCGTACTCCATCATCGAGGGCGTCTTCGTCGGCGCGGTGAGCAAGGCCTACGAATCCGCCTTCGACGGCATCGTGCTACAGGCCGTGGTGGGGACCTTCGGCGTCTTCTTCGTGATGACGATGCTCTACAAGGCGCGCGTCATCCGGGCCACCCCGAAGTTCGCCAAGATCATGATCGCGGTCATGGGTGGCCTCTTCGCCGCCATGCTGGTCAACCTGGTGCTCAGCCTGTTCGGCGTCAACACCCACCTGCGCGACGGCAGCCCGCTGGCCATCGGCTTCAGCCTGGTCTGCATCGTGGTCGCCTCGCTGAGCTTCGTGCTCAACTTCGCGAACATCGAAGAGGGCGTCCGGATGGGCCTCCCGCAGCGGTACGCCTGGACGGCCGCCTTCGGCATCGTGGTCGGCCTGGTCTGGCTCTACCTGGAGGTGCTGCGCCTGCTCAGCTACCTCCAAGGCGACGACTGACCGCCGCTACACCTGAGACGCCCGCCTGCCGCGACCGCGGCGGCGGGCGTCGTCGTTTCTCCGTCGCTGCCACGCCGCCCCGGGCAGAGTGAAACCGGGGTACGTCGGCGAGGAGGTCCCGGTGCAGAGTGCCAACCCGGTGCTGACCCGGCTGGACGACGTCGGTCGGGCCGAGCGCCAGGTACTCGGCCCCGCCGACACGATGACCGTGGCCGACGTGGTCAGCCGGACGATCGGCCTGCTGCTGCTCACCGGCGTCACCGCGGCGGTCTCCTGGGTGTACGTGCCGCAGGCGGTGTGGATCCCGGCGGCGCTGGCCGGCAGCTCCCTGGCCAGCCTGGCGTTGCTGCTGTTCATCTCCCTCAGGCAGCTCACCAACCCGCCGCTCATCGTGGGGTACGCGGTGCTGCAGGGGCTGCTGCTCGGGGTGGCCAGCCGGGCCTTCGAGCTGGTCTATCCGGGCATCGTGGTGCAGGCGGTGATCGGCACCTTCGGTGTCTTTCTCGGCATGGCGCTGCTCTACCGGGCCCGGCTGGTCCGAGCCACCCCGAGGATGGCCCGGCTGGTCGCGGGCACGCTGCTCGGGATCCTCGTGCTCGGCCTGGTCAACCTGATCGCCTACTTGATCACCGGGCGGCAGGGGGTGGTGGTCTACAGCCTGACCGGGCGGGTGGGCTGGTTGCCGTACGTCTTCTCGGTGGTGGCGATCATCGCCGGCGCGTTCAGCTTCATCCTCGACTTCGACCTGGTCGAGCGGTCGACCCGCGCCGGCCTGCCCCGCCGGTACGCCTGGTACTGCGCGTTCGGGCTGCTGGTCGGCTTGATCTTTCTGTACTGGCAGATCCTCCGCCTGCTCAGCTACCTCCGGCGCTGACCTGCGACAACTCCAGCTCGCCGCGCCACGACCTGGAGCCGTCGTAGACTCGGCCACGATGAGCGCAGCGGAACTGGACCGGGCGGTGGAGCTGTTGGTCCGTCAGGTCGGGCACTGGGAGCAGCCGCGCTGGTCGGCGGCGGCCGAGGGCGGCAACGTCTCCCGGGCCGACCTGGTGCACAAGCTGGTGCAGGAGATCGCCAACCTGGCGGCGGACGCGGAGGGCGAGCCGCGCCGGGACGTGCCCCGGCTCGGCAGCGACCTGGTCCTGCCCGACCAGCTCCGGGTGGTCGCCGCCGACCTGGCGGCGGCCGGTCCTCCGGAGTCGGTGCTGGCCGAGGCCGCCGCCACGGTCGCCCGGACCCGCGCCACGCTGTAGCCCGCTGGCCCGCTGGCCCGCGGCCCGGGGCGCGGTCCGCCGGTGTGGCACTCCGCGCACCCGGGCCGGGCGCTCGAATCGGGTCAGCTCAGCCGTTCGAGCACCATGGCCATGCCCTGGCCGCCGCCGACGCACATGGTCTCCAGACCGATGGTCTTGTCGTGCCACTCCAGGGCGTTGAGCAGGGTGCCGGTGATCCGGGCGCCGGTCATGCCGAACGGGTGCCCGACGGCGATCGCGCCGCCCATCACGTTCAACTTCTCCTCCGGAATGCCGAGCTGCCGGTACGACGGGATCACCTGCGCGGCGAACGCCTCGTTGATCTCGACCAGGTCGACGTCGTCGATGGTCATACCGGCCCGCGCGAGGGCCTGCTTCGACGCCTCGACCGGGCCGAGGCCCATGATCTCGGGGGAGAGCGCGGTGACGCCGGTGGAGACGATCCGGGCCAGCGGGGTGAGGCCGAGGTCCCTCGCCCGCTGGGCGCTCATCACGATCACGGCGGCGGCGCCGTCGTTGAGCGGGCAGCAGTTGCCGGCGGTGATCCGGCCGTCCGGGCGGAACACCGGCTTCAGGCCGGCGACGCCTGCCATGGTCACCCCCGGGCGTGGCCCGTCGTCGGTGCTGACCACGGTGCCGTCCGGGGCGGTCACCGGGGTGATCTCGCGGGCCCAGAAGCCGTCGGCGATCGCCTTCTCGGCCAGGTTCTGGCTGCGTACGCCGAAGGCGTCCATGTCCTCGCGGGTGATGTCGTAAACCTGGGCGAGGTTCTCGGCGGTCTGCCCCATGGCCAGGTAGACGTCGGGGAGCTGACCCGCCTCGCGCGGGTCGGTCCACACCTCGGCGTCGCCCTGCGCGCGGGCCACGGAGCGCTTGCGGGCCGCCGTGAAGCGGGGGTTCTCCCAGCCGCCGCCGACCAGCGCCTGCGCCTCCGCCGGAAGGCCGTCGGAGTTGCCCCGGGCGTACCTGGAGACGGTCTCGACACCGGCGGAGATGAACACGTCGCCCTCGCCGGCCCGGATCGCGTGCATGGCCATCCGAGTCGTCTGCAGCGACGAGGCGCAGTATCGGGTCAACGTGGCGCCGGGCAGCCCGTCCAGGCCCAGCAGGGTGGCGACCACTCGGGCCATGTTGAAGCCCTGCTCGCCGCCGGGCAGCCCGCAGCCGAGGTAGAGATCCTCGATCGTGGTCGGGTCGAGCGCGGGCACCTTGTCGAGGGCGGCCTGAACGATGGTGGCGGTGAGATCGTCCGGGCGGACGTCCCGCAGGGATCCCTTGACCGCACGACCGATGGGGGATCGGGCGGTGGCGACGATGACGGCGTCACGGGGCGACTCAATCGGCATGAACCAACGTTAACCCGCAGGTAACTTACGGCGGAAGCTCGCCGCTGGGCGGGAAATGTCACGCCCGGCGGCGGGTCAGTGGTGGTGTCGGGTGGCGACCATCGCCGCCGCCTCGACCGCGGGCAGCAGGGCGTGCGCCCAGACCCGGTAGCCGTCGGCGGAGGGGTGGTAGCCGTCGTGGCAGAGCGTGCCCGCGTCCGCCCGGAACACCGGGCCGGTCTCGGTGGCCAGGTCGACCACGCTGGCGCCGGCCTGCAGCACGGCCGACATCTGGGCCCGGGCGATCCGCCGCCCCGACCAGGCGAGCACGTGCCGCAGCGGGGACGCGACCGCGCGTACCGAGCCGAGGTCGGGGCAGGTGCCCACGACCACCTCGACGTGCGCCTCGCGTAGCCGGCGCACCGCCGACCCGAGGTACGCCGCGGCGTCCGCAGGCCGGGCCAGCGCGGTGGCGTCGTTGGCCCCGATCAGGATCACCGCCACGTCGGGGCGCTCACCGAGCAGGGCCCGGGCCACCTGGGTGGCCAGGTCGATGGAGCGGGAGCCGGACACCCCCACGCTGGACAGCCGCACCCGACGGCCCGTAGGCCCCTCGGTGAGCAGTTGGGCCAACTGGCCGCCGACGGTCTCCTCGAGGCGGTCCACCCCGACGCCGAGCGCCGAGGAGTCGCCGAGCAGCACCAGCCGCAGCGGCGGGGCGTCGGCCCGGCCGACCGTCGCGCGGAGCGCGAGGCCCAGCTCGGGCTGGGCGTACCGGCGGCTGCGGGCGGCGATGGCCTGGCCGGCGAGGATCGCCGCCCCGCCCACCGTGCCGGCCAACAGGGACAACGCCGCAGCCCGGCCCAGCCGGACAGCCACCTCGCTGCGCTTGCTCATGCCGTCGCCTCCCTTCGGTCGGCACCGGCATGAGGCTGGGCCGCGCTGTGCCCGATGATTCGCTCGCTACGCTCGCTCATGCCAGTCCCTCCAAGGTGGGTGAGTCGGCGGTGGGACCAGGCTGCGGCACCGCGCCGACGCCGAAGAAGGCGCGCCGCCGAAGCTGCGCCCAACGCCCGCCGGGCCCGTGGTCGCGGCCCCGGACCTGGGTGCCGCTGACCTCGGTGCCAGCGTGCCGGGCCGCCTCGTGAGCTGCCTCGGGGAGCGACCGTACGCCTTCCCGGGCGACAAGCAAAGGCCTGCGTTCCGGACCGGCGCCCAGCGCGGCGAGCAGGGTGGGCAGCAGCGCCGCCGCGGCGACCGCGTACCCCTCGGCGGACGGGTGGAACCGGTCCCAGGCGAACATCCGGGCCGGCTCCGCGGCGAACCGGGGACCGAGCAGGTTACCGAGGGAGACCGTCCAGCCGCCCGCCTCGACCACGGCCACGGTCTGGGCGGCGGCTAGCTGGCGGCTCCAGCGGCGGGCCAGCCAGCGCAGCGGCGGCCGGATCGGTTGGATCGCGCCCAGGTCGGGGCAGGTGCCGACGACCACCTCGCACCCGGCCGCTCGCAGCGTGCGGACCGCGTCGACCAGATAGCGCACGGCCACCGGCGGCGACGTGCGGTTGGTGACGTCGTTGCCGCCGATCAGGATGACCGCGACCTCCGGCTCGACCTCCAGGGCCGCCTCGACCTGCGGCTTCAGCCCGGCGGACAGGGCGCCCACCACGGCGAACCGGCGCAGTCGTACCGGCCGGTGCAGCCGGCGGGACAGGCCGGTGGCCAGCAGCGCGCCCGGCGTCTCGCGGCGGCGGAACACGCCGTAGCCGGCGGCCGAGGAGTCGCCGAGGATCACCATGGTGACCGGGGGACCGGGGAGCTTCGTGCCGTATTCCCCGTCGCAGCGGGGCGGGGGCGCCTCGGCCATCGGGATCGTGCGCCGGGCCTGCCGGGCCTGGCCGAGCAGCACACCGCCGGTCGCGACGGTGGCCGCCACGGTGGCGCCCGTGCCGATCGCCGCCAGGCGGGCGATCCGCCGGACGTCCCGCCAGCCGACGGGTGCGACGGAACCAGCGTCCCCCATGCATCGACATTATCGCGCCACTCCGACACCCGCCCTTCCCGTGATCGGGTGGCTGGGAATCGACGGTTCCGGGTATCTGTTGCGGCAGGGGCGCACTTGCGCCGGGACCGCATGCTGGTGGGGCGGAAAGGGGCGACGAGAATGGCAAGGACGTTGAAACGGAGCGCGGCCTTCGCCGCGCTGGCCCGGGCGCTGCTGGCGGGGGCGCGGGGCGGCCCGTCGCTGGGCGCGCGGCTGGCGGCACTGCCGAGGATGATCCGGGCCACGGCGAAAGGCCACTACGACGGCGGCCTGCGACTGGCCCTGATGACCGCGGCCATGGCGTACATCGTCTCGCCGATCGATCTGATCCCGGAGTTCCCGCTGGGGCTGATCGGCCTGGCCGACGACGCGGTGATGGCCAGCTGGCTGGCCGGCAGCGTGCTCGCCGAGACCGAGCGGTTCCTGGAGTGGGAGGCCCGTCGCAGCTCGGTCATCCCGGGCCATGTGGTGCCCTGACGACACGTACCCTGGGCGACGAGTGAACGTCCGCCCGGCCGCCGGCGCCGGTGCCGCAACGAAGGGCACAACGAGGTGCAGTACTACGACAACGTCGTCGAGCTGATCGGCAACACCCCGCTGGTACGGCTGCGCAACGTCACCGAGGGCATCCAGGCGACGGTGCTGGCGAAGGTGGAGTACGTCAACCCGGGCGGTTCGGTGAAGGACCGGATCGCGTTGCGGATGGTGGAGGACGCCGAGAAGGCCGGGCTCCTGAAGCCGGGCGGCACCATTGTCGAGCCGACCAGCGGCAACACCGGCATCGGGCTGGCTCTGGTGGCCCAGCTTCGGGGCTACCAGTGCGTCTTCGTCTGCCCGGACAAGGTCAGCCAGGACAAGCAGGACGTGCTGCGCGCGTACGGCGCCGAGGTGGTGGTCTGCCCGACCGCCGTCGCGCCGGAGGACCCGCGTTCCTATTACAACGTCTCCGACCGGCTGGCCCGGGAGATCCCCGGCGCCTGGAAGCCCAACCAGTACAGCAACCCGGCCAACCCCCGCTCGCACTACGAGACCACCGGTCCGGAGCTGTGGCAGCAGACCGAGGGGCGGATCACCCACTTCGTCGCGGGCGTCGGCACCGGCGGCACCATCTCCGGCATCGGCCGCTACCTGAAGGAGGCGTCCGAGGGCCAGGTCAAGGTCATCGGCGCGGATCCGGAGGGGTCGGTCTACTCGGGCGGCACCGGGCGGCCGTACCTGGTCGAGGGCGTCGGCGAGGACTTCTGGCCGGAGACGTACGACCGCGCCGTCGCCGACCAGATCGTCGAGGTGTCGGACAAGCAGTCCTTCGACATGACCCGGCGACTGGCCCGCGAGGAGGGGCTGCTGGTCGGCGGCTCGTGCGGCATGGCCGTGGTCGCCGCCCTGGAGGTGGCCCGCACGGCCGGCCCGGACGACGTGATCGTGGTGCTGCTGCCGGACGGTGGCCGGGGCTACCTGTCGAAGATCTTCAACGACAGGTGGATGGCCCGGTACGGCTTCCTGGACAATGCCGGCACCGAGCCGACCGTGGCCGACGCGCTCGCCAGCAAGCCGGGCGGCCTGCCCGAGCTGGTGCACGTCCACCCGACCGAGACGGTCCGCGACGCCATCGACTACATGCGCGAGTACGGCGTCTCCCAGCTGCCGGTGCTCAAGGCCGAGCCGCCGGTGGTGACCGGTGAGGTGGCCGGCTCGATCGCCGAGAAGGACCTGCTCGACGCGCTCTTCACCGGGCAGGCCCACCTGCACGACACGATCGAGCGGCACATGGCCGAGCCGCTGCCGATGATCGGTGGCGGGCAGCCGGTCAGCGAGGCCGTCGCGCTGCTGGAGAAGGCCGACGCCGCGCTGGTGCTGGTCGACGGCAAGCCCAAGGGCGTGCTGACCCGGCAGGACCTGCTCGCCCACCTCGGCGCCCGCTGAGACGTTAGGAGGGGCCCCTTCCTAACGCCTCGTGCACAGGAAGGGCCCCTCCTAACCTCCGGTGAGCCGGGCGTATCGGAGCTGGGGGACCAGGACGGTGCCGATCCGGTCGTCCCGGCGCGCGCCGGTCGCCGTCCAGCCGCCGTGCTCGTAGAACCGGCGGGCGTGCGCGTTCCGCTCCAGCACCCAGAGCGCCGCCCGGGACCAGCCGCGCGCCCGCATCGCGGCCAGGGCGTCGACCATCAGCGCCCGCCCGGTGCCCCGACCCCGCTCGTCCGGCGCAAGGTGGATGGCGTTGAGCAGGCCGGTGTCCGGGTCGCCCGCGTCGTCCGGGCCGAGGTAGCTGAAGCCGACCAGCTGGCCGTCACGCTCGACGACGGTCATTCGATGGTCCGCGGCCTCCCAGGTCAGCCGTTCCACCCAGTACAGGCCCAGTTGCTCCGGCGTCGGCCGGGCCAGCGTCGCCGCCGGCAGGAACGACGAGTACGCCGCCACCCGGGACCGCTGGTGCAGCGCGCCGACCGCCATCAGGTCGGCCTCGGTGGCGGGGCGTAGCGTGACGGTCACCGGGTCGAGGCTACCCGCCGGGGCGGCACGGGGATCGTCATCAGGTCCTCGGCGATCACCAGCTCACCGGTGAAGTGCCGCCGAGCCTCGTCCGCGAAACGGCGCGGGTCGGCGTACCGCTGGGAGAAGTGGGTGAGCACCAGCGTGCGTACCCCCGACTCGGCCGCGACCCGCGCGGCCTGCCCGGCGGTGAGGTGGCCGACCTCGGCGGCGAGGGTGGCCTCCGACTCCAGGAAGGTCGACTCGATGACCAGCAGGTCGGCGTGCTCGGCCAGGGCCCACACCCCGTCGCAGAGCCCGGTGTCCATCACGAACGCGAACCGCTGCCCCGGCCGGGTCACGCTCACCTCGTCCCGGGTGACGCGGCGTCCGTCCAGGTCCAGGTGGCCGACGCGGTGCAGCTCGCCGACCGCCGGGCCGGCGATGCCGTACGCGGCCAGCTTCTCGGGCAACATCCGGCAGCCGTCCGGCTCGACGAGGCGATAGCCGTACGTCTCGATCGGGTGGCTCAGCCGGCGGGCCTCCAGCGTGCCGATGCCCAGGTTGAACCGTTGCCCGTCGGCCCCGATCGGCTCGACGGCCAGCTCGGCGGTCTCGTAGAAGCTCGCCGCGTGGCGCAGCCGGGCGAAGTAGTCCGCGCCACCGGCGGGAAAGTGTACGGCCACCGGGTGCGGCACCCGGTCGAGCGAGAGCCGCTGGATGACGCCGGGCAGGCCGAGGCAGTGGTCGCCGTGGAAGTGGGTGACACAGATCCGGGTCAGGTCGGTGGCGGAGATCCCGGTGTGCAGCATTTGCCGCTGGCTGCCCTCGCCCGGGTCGAAGAGCAGCACCTCGTCGTCCCAGCGCAGCAGGTAGCCGTTGTGGTTGCGCCGTCGGGTGGGGGCCTGGCTGGCCGTCCCGAGCACCACCAGCTCGCGCATGGACACGGCTCCTCCTGCTGACATGAAGCGACCCCCGGGGCTTCCGCGCTTGCGCGGGCCGGCTGGACTGGGCCGGCACCCCGGGGGTCGGGTGGCTGTCGTGAATTCGCCGCACCGCTGCCACACGGTCTCGACGATGGTGCCTGTGCCCGCCTCGCGGCGGACGGGGTTACTGTCGAGGACAGCGGCTAGCGGACAGCCACCTCACGAGTCCGATTGCTATACAAAGCTGGACCACCTCCTTTCCCGTGTACCGCCACGCTATCCAGTTCCGCGTGACCCCGGCAACGGATTTCGATCACAGGCCGGGGGGCGGGAGCCCGGGCGGGACCCAGGGCGGCCACCGGCCCCTCCGATGCCGGGTGTCGCGGGCAGAGACGACTGCGCGCCGCCTTTGGAGCTGATGTCGTAAGCGATTCACGGAGACGGCGAGTCGTTCCTGATGTCAGCTCCAAAGGCGGTGACGGGATATCGATGCCCCGCAGCCCTCTGATCAGCCGGCGGTACGGGCCACGCCGACGGGGCAGCTCAGCCCGGTCGGGCCGTGGGTGCAGTAGCCGTTGGGGTTCTTGGTCGGTGCCAGGTACTGCTGGTGGTAGTCCTCGGCGAAGTAGTAGTCACCGAGCCGGGTGATCTCCGTGGTGATCTCGCCCTTGCCGGCCCGCTTCACGATCGGCGCGAACGCGTCCCGGGACGCCTGCGCGGTGGCGAGCTGCTCGTCGGTGGTGGTGTAGATCGCCGAGCGGTACTGGGTGCCGACGTCGTTGCCCTGGCGCATGCCCTGGGTCGGGTCGTGGTTC
This sequence comes from Micromonospora sp. NPDC048999, assembly GCF_040649295.1. Classification (NCBI taxonomy): domain Bacteria; kingdom Bacillati; phylum Actinomycetota; class Actinomycetes; order Micromonosporales; family Micromonosporaceae; genus Micromonospora; species Micromonospora sp. NPDC048999. The sequence goes on from NZ_JBEZFI010000003.1 coordinate 11,991, forward strand.
TCCCAGAAGACCTTGAGCAGGTCCTCGTAGCTGATCCGGCTGGGGTCGTAGACCACCTGGACCACCTCGGCGTGCCCGGTCATCCCCGAGCAGACCTCCTCGTACGTCGGGTTCGGGGTGATGCCACCCGCGTAGCCGGCCGAGGTGGTGATGACGCCGGGGAGGGTCCAGAACAGGCGCTCGGCCCCCCAGAAGCAGCCCATCCCGAAGACGGCGACCTGCGAGCCCTCCGGGAACGGGCCCTTCAGCGAGGACGGCAGCACCTCGTGCCGGTCGGCGATCGGCATCGCGATCGGTCGGCCCGGCAGGGCCTGGTCGGGGGTGGGCAGCTCGGCCTTCATACGGCGAAGAAACACAGTGGGGCTCCTCTCATGCCTTTCCCAGCGTGCAACACCGCCGGTCCCCGCTTTCTTACCCGCCCGCGCCGCGCTCAGGCCAGCGCGGTGCTGATCCGGCGGGCGAAGCCCTCGGCCTCGGCGTCGTCCGTGTAGCGGGTGCGCGGCCAGAAGAAGCCGCGTAGCCCGTCGCCCTTCGTGCGGGGCACCACGTGGGTGTGCAGGTGCGGGACGGACTGGGACACCTTGTTGTTGACCGCCACGAACGTCCCACCGGACCCCAGACCGGCCTCCACCGCCACGATGATCCGTTGCACCAGCCGGAAGTAGCCGGGCAGCAGCTCGGCCGGCAGCTCATCGAGGGTGACCACGTGGGGGCGCGGCACCACCAGCAGATGCCCCTTGAAGACCGGCCGGGTGTCCAGGAACGCCACCCCGTCCGACTCGTCGGCTACCCGGAACGCCGGCACCTCGCCCGCCACGATCCCGCAGAACACACACCCGCTCACCGCGCCAGGCTAGTGCCGGCCCGGGTTCCACGCACCGGGACGCGACGGCGGACTAACGTCTCGGGAATGAGTCACGGCTTCGAGACGCTCGCCATCCACGCCGGCCAGGACCCGGAAACCCGCACCGGCGCGGTGATCCCACCGATTTACCAGACCAGCACCTACGCCCAGGACGCCGTCGGTGCGCCCCGGCAGGGCTACGAATACAGCCGTTCCGGCAACCCCACCCGGGACGCCCTCCAGGAGTGCCTGGCCGCGCTGGAGGGCGGGCCGGTGGGCCTCGCCTTCGCCAGCGGCCTGGCCGCCGAGGACACCCTGCTGCGTGCCGTCTGCAAGCCGGGCGATCATGTGGTCATCCCGGATGACGCGTACGGCGGCACCTACCGGCTGTTCGCCAAGGTCGCCGAGCGGTGGGGCCTGGACTTCACGCCGGCGAAGGTCTCCGACCCGGACGCCGTGCGGGCCGCGATCCGCCCCGGCAGCACGAAGATCATCTGGGTGGAGACGCCGACCAACCCGCTGCTCGGGATCGCCGACATCGCCACCCTGGCCGCCGTCGCGCACGACGCAGACGCGTTGCTGGTGGTCGACAACACCTTCGCCTCGCCGTACCTGCAGCAGCCGATCGCGCACGGCGCCGACGTGGTGGTCCACTCCACCACCAAGTACGTCGGCGGACACTCCGACGTGGTCGGTGGCGCCCTGGTCGTGGCCGACGCCGGACTGGGCGACCAGCTGCGCTACCACCAGAACGCGATGGGCGCGGTCAACGGGCCGTTCGACGCCTGGCTCACCCTGCGCGGCATCAAGACCCTCGGCGTACGGATGGACCGGCACTGCGACAACGCCGAGCGGATCGCGGCCTACCTGGACGGTCACGCCAAGGTGGCCGAGGTCCTCTACCCCGGCCTGCCCGCGCACCCCGGGCACGAGGTGGCCGCCAAGCAGATGCGCCGGTTCGGCGGCATGATCTCCTTCCGTGCCGCGGGCGGCGAGGAGCACGCCGTGCAGATCTGCAACCGGGCCAAGCTCTTCGTGCTCGCCGAGTCCCTCGGCGGCGTCGAATCCCTGATCGAGCACCCGGGACGGATGACACACGCAAGTGCAGCCGGCTCGCCGCTTGAAGTTCCCGGTGATCTCGTGCGACTGTCTGTCGGCATCGAGACGGTCGACGACCTGCTCGCCGATCTGGAGCAGGCGCTGGGCTGACCGCTGGCTGGGGAGGGTGGCCGTGCCGGACATCATGCCGACGACCTGGGTGGGGGCGACCGCCAAGCAGATCGCCCGGGGCGTACGACGGGGTGACGTCTCGGCCACCCAGGTCGTGGCCGACCACCTGGATCACCTCGCGCACGCCGACGCCGAACTCGCCGCGTTCCGGACGGTACGCGGCGGGCAGGCGATCACCGAGGCGGAGAAGGTCGACGAGCAGGAGGACCTGGCCAACCTCCCGCTGGCCGGGGTGCCGGTCGCGGTCAAGGAGAACACTCCCGTGGCCGGGCTGCCCACCTGGAACGGCTCGGCCGCCGCGCGTACCCCGGTGGCGGAGGCCGACCACGAGGTGGTCCGGCGGCTGCGCGGTGCGGGCGCGGTGATTCTCGGGGTGACCCGGATGCCGGAGCTCGGCCTCTGGGCGCTCACCGACGACGAGACCGGGGCCACCCGCAACCCCTGGGACCTGTCGCGTACCCCCGGCGGCTCGTCCGGCGGCGCCGCCGCCGCGGTGGCCGCCGGGCTGGTGCCGATGGCGCACGGCAACGACGGCCTCGGCTCGATCCGCATCCCGGCCGCCTGCTGCGGCCTGGTCGGGCTCAAGCCTGGCCGGGGGGTGATTCCCTATCAGCTCGGCGCGGACGACTGGTTCGGTCTCGCCGAGCACGGTGTGCTCACCGGCACGGTGGCCGACGCGGTGGTCGGCTTCTCGGTGTTGGCCGGGCGGCGCCCCGACAAGCTGGCGCAGCCGTCGCGGCTGCGGGTCGGCGTGTCGCTGCGCTCGCCGGTGCGCGGCGTCGCGCCGGACGCGCCCAACCGGGACGCGGTGGCCGCTGCCGGTCGGCTGCTCGCTGCCGCCGGCCACGACACCGTGCCCGCCGACCCGGTCTATCCGACCGCGCTGGGCCTCAAGGGGCTCGCCACCTGGTTCGCCGCGGCCGCCGCCGACGCGCAGGCCGCCGGGCTGCCGCGGAGCGGGCTCCAGCGGCGCAGCCGCCGGCACGTGGTGCTCGGCGAGTGGGCGCAGCGCCGGGGGTATGTCCGCGAGGCCGATCGGCGTGCCTGGCGCGAGCGGTCGGTGGGCTTCTTCGCCGACCACTCGATCGACCTGCTGCTCACTCCGGCGTTGGCCGGGCCGCCGCCGGAGGCCGCCGGCTGGTCCGGCCGGTCCTGGCTGGCGAACATGAAGGCCAACATCCGGTACGCCCCGTACGCCGCCCCGTGGAACATCGCCGGGCTGCCGGCGATCGTGGTGCCGGTCGGCCGCCGCCCGGACGGCCTGCCGGTCGCTGTGCAGTTCGTCGGCCCGCCCGGCTCCGAACTGCTGCTGCTCGGCGTCGCCGGCCAGTTCGAGTTGCAGGCACCCTGGCAGCGGCACGCCCCCGGCTATCCCCGGGTCGCGGCCACCGCTTGATCGACTCCGTGTGCGGCAGGTTGTGGTCACATCCGATGAGGTGACCACATATTGCCGCACACCGAGTCGATCAAGGTGTTTCCCGGCGCGTGCCGGTCGTTGGGGACGTCGCCGCAGGTCGCGGCGGGGCGGGTGGCACGATCGAGGCATGACGGAACTGGTCGGCCTCGCCGACGTACGGGCCGCGCGGGAACTGCTCGCCGGCGTCACCCGCACCACCCCGCTGGAACCCTCCCGGCCGCTCAGCGCCGTGCTCGGCGGCCCGGCGTGGCTCAAGTGCGAGAACGTCCAACGCGCCGGGTCGTACAAGGTGCGCGGGGCGTACGTGCGGATCTGCCGGCTCTCGGCCGACGAGCGGGAACGCGGCGTGGTCGCGGCGAGCGCCGGTAACCATGCGCAGGGAGTGGCGCTCGCCGCCGGCCTGGTCGGCACCCATGCCACCGTCTTCATGCCGATCAACGCGCCGCTGCCGAAGGTGGCCGCCACCAAGGGGTACGGCGCCACCGTCGAACTGGTCGGCAACACCGTGGACGAGTCGCTGGTCGCGGCGCAGACCTTCGCCGAGCGGACCGGGGCGGTGTTCATCCACCCGTTCGACCACCGGGACGTCATCGCCGGCCAGGGCACCGTGGCGTTGGAGATCCTCGAACAGTGCCCGGACGTGCAGACCATCGTCACCGGGGTGGGCGGCGGTGGCCTGGTCTCCGGCATCGCGGTGGCGGCCAAGGCGCTGCGCCCCGACGTACGGGTGATCGGGGTGCAGGCGGCGAGCGCCGCCGCCTTCCCGCCCTCGCTCAAGGCCGGCGCGCCGGTACGCCTGCCGTCCTTCTCGACCATCGCCGACGGCATCGCGGTGGGCCGCCCCGGCGAGCTGACCTTCACCCACGTCCGCAAGCTGGTCGACGAGATCGTCACCGTGTCGGAGGAGGACATCTCCCGGGCGCTGCTGATGCTGCTGGAACGCGGCAAGCAGGTGGTGGAACCGGCCGGGGCGGTCGGGGTGGCCGCGTTGCTGGCCGGGGCGGTCGAGCCGCAGGCGCCGGTGGTGGCCGTGCTCTCCGGTGGGAACATCGACCCGCTGCTCATGCTCCGGGTGATCGAGCACGGCCTGGCGGCGGCCGGTCGCTACCTGCGGGTCACCGTACGCTGCTCGGATCGGCCGGGTCAGCTCGCCTCACTGCTCAGCCAGATCGCCGAGCACCGGGCCAACGTGGTCGACGTGGAGCACCAGCGGGTCAACCCGCACCTGCGCCTCGGTGAGGTGGAGGTGGCGCTCTCCGTGGAGACGCGCGGCGTGGAGCACTCGGACACGCTGATCAGCGCCCTGCGGGCCAGTGGCTATCAGGTGGTGTTCGCCGGCGAGGCGTGAGGTGGCGCTTCGGGCCCGAGAGACGACGCGACCGCCCTGGCCGGTGGGCCGGGGCGGTCGGTGTGGCTCGGGTCCGACCGGCCTGTCAGCCCCGGTCGGGAGGTCGGTCCCGGCCGGTCGGCTCGGGCGGTCTAGCCGGAGAATGGCTCGAACTTGACGATGGTCACCTTGATGTCGGCGCCGCTTGGGGCCGTATAGGTGCAGCTCTGGCCCGCCTTGCCGTTCAGGATCGCCCGGCCCAGCGCGGACTCGGGGCTGTAGACGGTCAGGTCGGTGGTGGAGGCGATCTCCCGGGAGCCGAGCAGGAAGGTGTCGGTGTCGCTGGCGTCGTCGTCGAAGTAGATCGTGACGACCATGCCGGGCGACACCACGTCGGCGGTCGGGGCCTCGCCGACCTTGGCCGTGCGGAGCAGCTCCTTGAGGTAGAGGATGCGGCCCTCCGCCTTGCCCTGCTCCTCGCGGGCGGCGTGGTAGCCACCGTTTTCCCGCAGGTCGCCCTCCTCGCGCCGGGCGTTGATCTCGGCGGCGATGATCGGCCGGTTGGCGATCAGCTCGTCGAGCTCGCCCTGCAGGCGGTCGTACGCGTCCTGGGACAGCCAGGTGGCGGGCGCCTCGTTGCCATTCGTAGACACAGGCGGTCTCCTTGGTCGTGCGGACTGGCTGACAGGTGAACTTCCAAGGCTACCAGTGCGAGACCCGTCCCCGGGTGCAGTAGATCACCCGCGGATGGCCGCCGGCGACGGTCACCCGGTCCGTGGCGCCGCCCTGTGGCGCGGAGGCCGAATCAGCGTTGGAAGCAGCGCAGCACTTCGCCGACGTACGGGCGGGCTGTGGTGGGCACCTCGTGCCGGGCGGTGACCTGCCGCTCGCCGGCCGGGGCGGTCACGGTGACCTCCGCGCGGCCCACCTCGGCGCCGTCGTACGAGCGGGCGCGCAGCAGGCATGTCGCCGAGCCGCCCGGAGGCAGGGTCACCCGGAAGTCGACCACCACGCGGGAGTCGGTGATGTCGGTGTAGGTGATCACGTCGGCCCGGTACTCCGGGTCGCCGTACTGGCGGTAGAGCTTCGCGGCGACCAGGCCCAGGATCGCCAGCAGCACGAGCGCCAGCAGCGTCCGTAGGACGGGACGGCGGCGCCCCGGCTCTCGGCGTCGGCCGTAGCGGCCGGGCGGAAAGACCGGCGCGCCCGGTGCGACTGTGGCGTGCGTCTCGGTCACCGGCGGGTATCTCCTGGCGTTGTTTGTCGGCGGCATCGGCAAGAATGGCAGAGTCCATCTTCCCAGCCCGGCGCTGAGTCAAGGATGGCAGGTCGGCTTCGTTGCCGAGCGGCCAGCACGGGGGTCTACACGGGCGCGGGGGAGGATTCCGGCAGGTCAGTCGGTTGGTCCCGGGGCGGGCCCGGCCGGCGGGCACAGACGAGGAGTGCCGAAGGTGGCAGAGCAGCTGCGTCTCATGGCCGTGCACGCCCATCCCGACGACGAGTCGAGCAAGGGTGCGGCGACCATGGCGAAATACGTCGCCGAGGGGGTGGATGTCCTGGTCGTCACCTGCACCGGTGGCGAGCGGGGCAGCGTCCTCAACCCGAAGATGGACCGGCCGGACGTCTGGGCCAACATCGGCGACATCCGCCGTGCCGAGATGGACACGGCCCGGGCGGTCCTCGGCATCGAGCAGGCCTGGCTCGGCTTCGTCGACTCCGGGCTGCCTGAGGGTGACCCGCTGCCGCCGCTGCCCGAGGGCTGCTTCGCCCTGCAGGACGTCGAGGCCGCCGCAGGCCCGCTGGTGCGGCTGATGCGGCAGTTCCGTCCGCACGTCGTCACCACGTACGACGAAGAGGGTGGCTACCCGCACCCGGACCACATCATGACCCACAAGGTGACCGTTGCCGCCTTCGAGGCGGCCGGCGACCCGGAGCGCCACCCGGAGCTGGGCGAGCCGTGGCAGCCGCTGAAGCTCTACTACGACGTGGGCTTCTCCCGGAGCAAGATCATGGCCCTGCACGAGGCCATGCTCGCCGCCGGCAGCGAGTCGCCGTACCACGACTGGATCAAGCGCTGGGACGAGCGCCCCGACAAGGGCCACCGGATCACCACCCGGGTCGAGTGCGCCGACTACTTCCCGGTCCGTGACGACGCCCTGCGCGCCCACGCCACCCAGATCGACCCGGACGGCTTCTGGTTCCAGGTGCCGATGCAGTTGCAGCAGCGCGCCTGGCCCACCGAGGATTTCCAGCTCGCCCGCTCGCTGGTGGACAGCCCGCTGCCGGAGTCCGACCTGTTCGCCGGGGTCCGCGAGACGTGCCATGCCCGCTGATTCCCCGGCGGGCTACGCTGGTCGGCAACCGCACATCGGAGGAACACCATGCTGACCACCGCCCAGGTGCTCGCGCAGAACAACTTCGGTGACACGCGCACGGGTGGTCTGGCCGGGCCGATGGGCCTCTTCCTCATCGTGCTGCTGGGCACCGCCACCGTCCTGCTGATCCGCAACATGAACGCCCGCCTGCGCCGGCTGCCGGACCGTTTCCCGCAGCAGGCCGGTCCGGCCGGCGGGAATCAGGCCGAGGCGACGGTCCTCGACCCGACGGATGGGATCGTGACGCAGGATTCACCGACGAACGTTCCCAGCGGCCCCCAGCAGCGCCGAAACGGGTAGTCGGCGCGTGAATCACGCCGAAGCCGGTCGTCGACCCCTGTTGCGACCACCGGCTTTGGCTTAGCCTTCCGCCGGGGGACCAGAGTCCCTCAGCCGTGCGCGGGAGGGGGCGTCGATGTCGATGGCAGCAGTGTCCGCCCGCCGTGCCCGCGAACCGTCGGCCGGCAGGGTGAGACCGTGAGCTCCGGCAGGGACGGGCAACCCCCCGATCGGCTGGGCCTGCGCGGTACGCCGACCGGAGCGCTCCTGCTGACCCTCGCCGTCGCGGTGACCGCCCTGCTGGCCGCCGTGCTCGGCCTCACCGTCACGGCGTCCCTCCCATCGGGCGACCCGCTGCCGGCGCCCGCCCGGTTCGGCCTGGCGGTCGCCGCGTTCGCCGTCGCCCACCTCGCCCGCCTGCGCTTCCGGACCGCGTCCGGGATGGTCAGCATCACCTGGGGCGAGGCCGCCCTCATCGTCTGTCTCTATCTCGTACCGGCCGGCTGGCTGCCGAGCGCGGCGCTGCTCGGCACCGGGGCCGCCTGGACGACGATGTCGCTGCTCGCCGACCGTCAGCCCGTGCTGGAACTGGTCCGGATCACCGGCTCGCTGACCGCCGCCACCGCGCTGGCCGCGGCGGTCGCCAGCGCGCTCGGCCGCCCGATGCTCGCCGCACCGACCCCCGAGCTCGCGCTGGCCCTGATCGCCGGCTCGGTGACCTACCTGCTCACCACCGCCTGGCTGGGCGGCGCCACCCTCGCCCTGCGGCACGGGATCTCGGTCGGTCCGCCGGTGCTCGCCGCGCTCCGCGGCAAGCTGCTCATGTTCGTCGGCAACGTGGCCGTCGGCCTGGTCGTGGTCACGCTGCTGGAACTGGACGTCCGCTGGCTGCTGCTCCTCCCACCGCCGCTCTGGCTGCTCCAGCAGACCTACCGGCACCGGCTCCGGGCCGACCAGGAGCGGCGCACCTGGCGGGCCTTCGCCGAGGCCACCGCCGCGCTCAACCAGCTCGACGAGCGGGGCGTGGCGACCGCCGCGGTGACCGGTGCGCTCACCCTCTTCGGCGCCGAACTGGTCGAGGTTGACGTCGCCCGGGGCGACGGCCGGTGGCGGCGCTATCGGGCCGACCCAAGCGGCCAGGTACGCGACCGCGAGGTGGCGTCGCCGGCGCGTACCGAGTCGAGCGAGCAGGAGCTGATCCGGCCGCTGACCGTGGGCAGCGCCGAGGTGGGCCAGCTGCGGGTCCACTTTCCCCGGTCCGCCCCGCCGTCCGCCCGGGAACGGGACGCGATCGCCGCCTTCGGCGACGCCCTGGCCGCCGCCCTGCACGACGCCGCGACCCACCGTGAGCTGCGGCTGGTCACCGCCCGATCGTCGTACGAGGCGGTGCACGACCAACTCACCGGGCTGCTCAACCGGGCCGCGATGCTCACCAAGGGCGACCAGGCGCTGCGGCAGCGCGCCCACGACCACCCGGTGGCGCTACTGCTGCTCGACGTCAACCAGTTCAAGGAGGTCAACGACACGCTGGGGCACGCGGCCGGCGACGAGCTGCTGCGGCTGACCGCGAACCGGCTGGCCACCCTGACCCGCCCCGGCGACCTGCTCGGGCGGCTCGGCGGCGACGAGTTCGCCCTGCTGCTGACCGCGGTCCCGGTGGTCGACGACCGGGCCGCGCCACTGGCGTACGCGCTGCGCCAGGCCCGGGAGATCGCCGAACGGCTCGCCGCGCCGACCGAGGTGGCGGGTGTACGAATGTCCGTCGAGGTGGCGGTCGGGGTGGTGGTCGCCGACGCGGGCACCGCCGACATGACCGAGCTGCTGCGCCGGGCCGACATCGCCATGTACCAGGCGAAGGAGGGCGGCGGCAGCGTCGCCGCGTACGACAGTTCCCGGGATGCGGCGAGCACCGACCACCTGGCGTTGCTCGCGGAGCTGCGGGAGGCCCTGGCCGCCGACGACCAGTTGGTGCTGGCGTTGCAGCCGGCGGTGGACCTGGCCACCGGCGCCCCGACCGGGGTGGAGGCGCTGATCCGCTGGCGGCACCCGCGGCGGGGCTGGCTCGGCCCGGCCGACTTCATCCGCCCGGTCGAGAACAGCGAGCAGCTCGGCAGCTTCACCCGGTACGTGCTGGACAAGGCCCTCGCCGTGGCCGCCGGGTGGGCCCGCGAGGGGCTGGACCTGCCGATCTCGGTGAACCTCTCCGCGCGTAGTCTGCTCGACCCGCGACTGCCGGCGGAGATCGGTGAGGCGCTGCGCCGACACCAGGTGCCGGCGCAGCGGCTGGTCCTGGAGATCACCGAGACGGTGGTGATGAGCGAGCTGGAGGTCATCGACGAGGTGCTCGCCACCCTGCGGTCGATGGGAGTGCAGCTCGCCGTCGACGACTTCGGGACCGGCTTCTCGTCGTTGACCTTCCTGACCCGGATCGCCGTCGACGAGCTGAAGGTCGACCGCTCCTTCGTGATCCGGATGGCCGACTCGCCGGAGGCGGCGGCGATCGTCCGGACCACCGTCGGGCTCGCCCATGAGCTGGGGTTGCGGGTGGTGGCCGAGGGGGTGGAGACGGCCGAGCAGCGGACCGCCCTGGCCGAGCTGGGCTGCACCGCCGCCCAGGGTTACCACTTCTTCAAGCCGATGCCGGCGGACAAGATCGGCGCGGTGCTGGGGTCACTTGTGGACACCGCCCACGGCAACGTCGTCCCGCTCCGCGCCGACGGCGCGTCCTGACGGCTCATCCCGAGAGGCCGCTCCCGCAGCGCTATCGGCGACACCCTCGATATGGTCATCGGGTGAACCGACTTGCCAATGCCACGTCGCCCTACCTGCTCCAGCACGCCGACAATCCGGTCGACTGGTGGCCCTGGTGCGACGAGGCGTTCGCCGAGGCGAAGCGGCGCGACGTACCGGTGATCATCTCGGTCGGCTACGCGGCCTGCCACTGGTGCCATGTGATGGCGCACGAGTCGTTCGAGAACGAGGCCGTCGCCCGAGTCATGAACGACGACTTCGTCTCGATCAAGGTGGATCGGGAGGAGCGGCCGGACGTCGACGCGGTCTACATGACCGCCACGCAGGCGATGACCGGCCAGGGCGGCTGGCCCATGACCGTCTTCGCCGCCCCGGACGGCACCCCGTTCTTCTGCGGCACGTACTTCCCGCGCCCGAACTTCATCCGTCTCCTCGGTTCCGTCGCCACCGCCTGGCGCGACCAGCGGGAGGCTGTGCTGCGCCAGGGCGCCGCGGTGGTCGAGGCGATCGGCGGTGCTCAGGCCGTGGGTGGCCCGACCGCCCCGCTCACCGCCGAGCTGCTGGACGCCGCTGCGGACCAGCTCGCCCGGGAGTACGACGAGACGAACGGCGGTTTCGGCGGCGCACCCAAGTTCCCGCCGCACATGAATTTGCTCTTCCTGCTCCGGCACCACCAGCGCACCGGCTCGGCCCGGAGCCTGGAGATCGTCCGGCACACCTGCGAGGCGATGGCCCGGGGCGGCCTGTACGACCAGCTCGCCGGCGGGTTCGCCCGCTACTCGGTGGACGGCCACTGGACCGTGCCGCACTTCGAGAAGATGCTCTATGACAACGCCCTGCTGCTGCGGGTCTACACCCAGCTCTGGCGGCTCACCGGTGACCGGCTGGCCCGCCGGATCGCCCGGGACACCGCCCGGTTCCTCGCCGACGAGCTGCACCGGCCGGGTGAGGGCTTCGCGTCCGCGCTGGACGCGGACACGCAGGGCGTCGAGGGCCTCACCTACGTCTGGACCCCGGCGCAACTGGTCGAGGCGCTGGGGGAGGAGGACGGCCGCTGGGCCGCCGACCTGTTCGGGGTCACCGAGTCCGGCACCTTTGAGCACGGCAGCAGCGTGCTGCGGCTGGCCCGGGACGTGGACGACGCCGACCCGGAGATCCGGGCGCGCTGGCAGAGCGTGGTGGGCCGGCTGCTCGCCGCCCGGGACGCCCGCCCCCAGCCGGCCCGCGACGACAAGGTGGTGGCCGCCTGGAACGCCCTGGCGATCACCGCGATCGCCGAGTTCCAGCAGGTCGCCGCGCTCTATGCGTCCCCCGACGACGAGGACGCCAACCTGATGGACGGTGTCACGATCGTGTCCGACGGCGCGATGCGGGACGCCGCCGAGCACCTGGCGAGCGCGCACGTCGTGGACGGGCGGTTGCGCCGGGTCTCCCGGGACAAGGTCGTCGGCGAGCCGGCCGGTGTGCTGGAGGACTACGGCTGCGTGGCCGAGGCGTTCTGCGCGATGCACCAGCTCACCGGCGAGGGGCGCTGGCTGGCCCTGGCCGGTCAGCTCCTCGACGTGGCGCTGGCCCGGTTCGCGGCACCGGAGGGCGGCTTCTACGACACCGCCGACGATGCCGAGCGGCTGGTCAGCCGGCCGGCCGACCCCACCGACAATGCCACCCCGTCGGGCCGGTCGGCGATCGTCGCGGCGCTGGTCGCGTACGCGGCGTTGAGCGGCGAGACCCGCTACCGGGAGGCGGCCGAGGCGACCCTGTCGACCGTCGCGCCGATCGTCGGCCGGCACGCCCGGTTCACGGGGTACGCGGCCACCGTCGGCGAGGCGGTGCTGTCCGGGCCGTACGAGATCGCGGTGGTGACCGACGACCCGACGGGTGACCCGCTGGTGGCCGCCGCCCAACGGCACGCCCCGCCCGGCGCGGTGGTGGTGGCGGGCCGCGCCGACCAGCCCGGGGTGCCGCTGCTGGCCGGGCGGCCGGCGCTGGACGGGCGCTCCACCGCGTACGTCTGCCGGGGGTTCGTCTGCGACCGGCCGGTCACCGCGGTCGACGACCTGGTCGCCCAGCTCAGCGGTTGACCTCGTCGACGGGGGCGGCCCGGCCGGCGGCCCCCGCCATCCGCCCGGATAGGCTGGCGGCGCTATGGATACCCGTACCGGACTGCCTGTTGTCGGCATGGTGGGCGGAGGCCAGCTGGCCCGGATGACCCACCAGGCCGCTATCGCCCTCGGCCAGTCGCTGCGTGTGCTGGCGCTCACCCCGGATGACGGCGCGGCCCTGGTCGCCGCCGACGTCCAGTACGGCGACCACACCGACCTCGCCGCTCTGCGTACCTTCGCCAAGGGCTGTGACGTGGTCACCTTCGACCACGAGCACGTGCCCTCCGCGCACATCCGCACCCTCGCCGGCGAGGGCGTGAAGCTCTTCCCGCCGGCCGATGCGCTGCTGCACGCGCAGGACAAGCGGGTGATGCGGGAGCGGCTCGGCGAGCTGGGAGCGCCGAATCCGGCCTGGCGTCCGGTGGAGGCACCCGCCGACCTGATCGCCTTCGGCGCGGAGACCGGCTGGCCGGTGGTGCTCAAGGCGGCCCGGGGCGGCTACGACGGCCGGGGCGTGTGGCTGGTGGAGGACGCCACCCAGGCCGGCGAGCTGGCCGCGACCCTGCTCGACGGGGGCACCCCGCTGATCGTCGAGGAGCGGGTGGCGCTGCGCCGGGAGCTGGCCGTGCAGGTGGCCCGCTCGCCGTTCGGGCAGGTCGCCGCATACCCGGTGGTGGAGACGGTGCAGCGGGACGGGATCTGCGTCGAGGTGCTCGCCCCGGCGCCCGGCCTGCCGGAGGAGCGGGCGGTCGCCGCCCAGCAGCTCGCCATCGACCTGGCCACCGCGCTCGGCGTGGTCGGCCTCCTCGCCGTGGAACTGTTTGAGACCGCCGACGGCCTCGTGGTCAACGAGCTGGCCATGCGGCCGCACAACTCGGGGCACTGGACCATCGAGGGCGCCCGTACCTCACAGTTCGAGCAGCACCTGCGGGCCGTGCTCGACTACCCGATGGGCGACACCTCGCTCACCGCGCCGGTCGTGGTGATGGCCAACGTGCTGGGTGGCGAGCCGGGCGGGCTGCCGATCGACGAGCGGCTGCACCACCTGTTCGCCGCCGAGCCCGGGGCCAAGGTCCACCTGTACGGCAAGCAGGTGCGGCCCGGCCGCAAGATCGGGCACGTCACGGTGCTCGGACACGACCTGGATGAGGTACGAGCCAGGGCCGCGCGCGCCGCCCGTTGGCTGCGGGAGGGACGCGAGTGAGCACCGTCGGGCTGATCATGGGCAGCGACTCGGACTGGCCGACCATGAAGGCCGCCGCCGAGGCGCTCGACGAGTTCGAGGTGGCGTACGAGGTCGGCGTGGTTTCGGCGCACCGCACTCCGGTCAAGATGATCGAGTACGGCCGGTCCGCTGCCGACCGGGGGCTCAAAGTGATCATCGCCGGTGCGGGGGGCGCGGCTCACCTGCCCGGCATGGTCGCGTCCGTCACCCCGCTGCCGGTGATCGGGGTGCCGGTGCCGCTCAAGTATCTCGACGGGATGGATTCGCTGCTGTCCATCGTGCAGATGCCGGCGGGCGTGCCGGTGGCCACCGTGTCGATCGGCAACGCCCGCAACGCCGGGCTGCTCGCCGTCCGGATCCTGGCCGCCTCGGATCCGGCCCTGCGCAAGCGGATGGTCGACTTCCAGCAGGGCCTGGAGAGCCTGGTGGCCGAGAAGGACGCCGCCCTCCGCGCCACCCTGTCCTGACCACCGCCAGCGGTCCCGTCCGGCCGGGCGGCAGTCCCGTCCGCGCACACCATGACTACGCTACGTCATGATGGGGCGTCAATCGCTCTGCGTGAGCGCGTCCAGCTCTGCCGGCAGGACCTCTTCGTGCCTTTGCTCTGCAGCCATATACGCAGCATCGCGCTGAGCTGGTAATCCGTGGCGGAGGCGCATGAAGACGAATCCGGCGGAGGTGACGGTCCGTTACTGTTGCGTCGATGGCTGCAGAGCAAAGGCAGCGCCGACCCATCTCCCGACAGCGAGAGTTGAGCACCGAGGGTGACCGCCCCCCTCCCCGCGAACCGTCACCCCTCTGCCCGCCCACGACGGTGGATGCCAGCCCCTCCGATTCATCTCATGCCGCGGAGGGCGGTCTGCAACCGCTCCTGGGCCCGGCGGCGGCGCTCGTTGCTGGCACCGAGCGCCAGCAGGATGATCCCGACCGGGATCAGCATCAGCCACGGACCGAGGCTGATCAACGCGTGTACCGCGGCCACCGCGGTGACCGTGGCCCCGACGATCACCGGTGCCTGCTGTCGGCTCATCGAGCCGAAGATCAGCACCGTCACGGCGCCGAGCAGTAGCAGCACCTGACGCAGCATGTTGGTGTCGGTGGCCAGCACGATCGCCAGCGTCGGCAGGAACGCGGCGACCAGCGCGGGTCCGTACGCTACCCAGCTGGACTGGTCCGGCCGGTGCCGCAGCTCCAGCAATCCAACCAACAGGGCGAGCGCGGCGAACGGCAGCGTGTATGCCTCGGGCAGCGCCACGTCGGTCACCCACATCAGGATCCACCAGGCGCTGATCTCGCAGCCCACCACCGACCAGAACAGGATCCGGCGCTCCACCGGCCGGCGGCCCGGGCGGCCGGCCGCCACCCCGAGCACGGCGCCCCAGGCGGCCAGCAGCGCGGCGATGTGCCGGGGCGAGTCGTACGCCATGGCCAGCGCGATGAGCGCTGCGGCGTACCCGGTCCACTCCACGGTGGCCGCCTCCCGGTACGCCTCAGGGCGACGCAGTCGGGGGAGGCCAGCGGCGAAGACCTGGAGCGCGGCCCCGACAGCCAGCACCCCGAACGCCGACCAGACCGCGGCGAGCCCGGCGACCAGCCCGAGGGTGAGCACGAACAGTTCGGCCATCAGCGAGGCGAACAGCCAGCCGAGAATGCGGGCCCGCTGGGTGGTGCCGAAGAGCGCGGCGCCCACGCCCACGCCGACCGCCCCACCCAGGGTGAACAGGGTCAGCTCCCGGTTGGCGAGGCTGCCGGCCAGCCCGGCGCCCCCGGCGGCGAGCCCGATCGCGAACACCAGCACCCGCGCGACCCGCAGCGAACGGGCCGGCTCGACCAGCGGCGGGGGCAGGGTCAGCGCCAGCCCCAGCATGGCGAGGGCGAAGACCGCCGCGCCGGCCAGCGCGCTCGCCGGCCAGCCCTGCCCGAGGGCCACCGGCGTGATCAGCAGGGTGACCGCCGCGCCGGGCAGCACCACCGGGACGGCCCGGGAACGCCGGTTGCCGCTGAACCCGGTGGCGGCGAGCGCGGCCGTCGCGGTGAGCAGCAGCGCGGTCAGTACGTGGGTGGCATCGACGGCCCCGGCGGGTGGGGTGAGCAGTTCGGGCGGTGCCCCGTGCCAGATCCGTGGCAGCACCCGGAACGGCTCGACCAGCGCCACCAGCAGCGGTGGGGCCAGGCTGATCAGGGCCAGCGCGGTCGGCAGCGCCGCCGCCGCGAGCGCGCCGGCGGCGGGACTGACCCGCCAGCGCAGCTCGGCGTCGTCGTCCGACGGCCGGCGCAGCGCGCCGTCGAGCAGGACCGTCCAGCGGCGTACCGGCCGGGCCGACTCGACCGGCGGGGCGGTGGCGGCCCGGACCAGCTCCGCGAGTACGCCGAGCAGCGCGGCCGCGGCGGCAAACACGCCCGAGGGCAGGTGGGCGATCGCCGCGGCTACCGCGCCGGCGGTCGCGCCGCCCACCACGGCCACGCTCGCGTACGGAAGGTATTGCGGCACCTGCCGGCGGACCGCCGCCACCGCGGCGAGGCCGATGCTGGACGCGGCCAGCGCGGCGGTCAGCACCACCTGCGGTGCGCGGCCGAACTCGACGGCCAGCGCGGCGACCGCGCCGGGGAGGGCGAGCAGGGCGGCGGCCACTGCCGCGCCGCCCACCTGCACCAGGTGGGGCGGCATTCCCTCGGTGCGGATGTCTTCGACGAGCGTCGGCGCGAGCGTCCGGGCCAGGGCGGCCACCACCACCCCGATCAGGGCGACGCTGGTCAGCGCCAGCGCGGTGGTCCACGGGCGGACCAGCCCGGCGCCGGTGGCGTGCAGGGCCACCACCCCGGCCACGGTGGCCCGGGACAGGGCGGCGCGGGGGTCCACCGCGGCGGACGCCGCCATCCCGAAGACCGTGGCGACCGTGGCGCCCACCAGCACCGGCGACCACCAGGGCAGGTCGAAAGCGGCCGGGGCGCCGATGGTGGCGAGCACTGCGGCCGCCCCGGCGACGTCGTACTTCCACGGCGGTGGCAGCAGGACGCCGGCGGCCAGCGCGAGCAGCGCCAGCGCGACGGGCGCCTGCCAGGCCGAGCCGCCGGTGGGCGCGGCCGGCCAACTGCTCAGGTCGCCGGCCCAGATCGGACCGGGGGTGGCCAGGACGCCGATGCCGCCGCGCAGCGCGCTCCAGCCGGCGACCAGGCCGACCAGCATGCCGCCGATCGCGAGGCCGACGATCGGTCCGCGCCGCCACTCCTCGGGCAGCGCCCGGGCGGCGACGGCGACCACCAGTACCAGCCCGGCCCCGACCACGAGCTGACCGCCGGGCGCGAGGACGGCGGCGATCCGGACCAGGGTGGCGACCAGTCCCGCCGTGGTGACGGCGAGTGCGAGATCCGACCCGTCCAGCGACAGGTCGGAGCGGCGGCCCGCGTCGATCCGTGGGGCGAGCGCGAGCAGCGTGGCGGCGAGCAGCAGCAGCCCACTCACCCAGGCGTCGGCGGCGGTGGCCCCGGGCGCGCCGAACCCGGCCGCGGCGACGGCCGCGGCGCCGAGCACGGTGCCGATCGCGTGCGGCGCGCTGAGGTGTCGCTGGGCGACCTGGACGAGGGCGGCGTAGCCGAGGGTGACGCAGAGGCCGAGGAGGCTCGCCGCGAGGATCGGGACGGTGACCTCACGCAGGCTCGCCGGGGTGAGGGTCGGGCGGGCCGGCACGGTCGCGGCGACGAACGCGGCCACCGCTCCGGGGAACGCGAACGCCGCGCCGCCGGCCGCCCAGCCGCAGACCGTGTCCACCGACGCGGCGGCGATCCGGAACCGGGGCGCCAGCGACACCAGCGTGCCGGCCAGGAAGATGGTGGTCAGCGCGGCGGCGGTGAGCGCCGGCCGGGCGAGCGAGGCGCCGACGCCGAGCACGCCCAGCCCGGCGGCGGTGACGGCGTGGAGCACTGCGGAGCGTCCGGTGTCCGCGGTGAGCCCGAGCACGCCGATTCCCACCGCGGTCAGCAGCATCGGCCAGCAGGCGGTCGTCCAGCCCAGACCGAGGGAGGCCGGCACGGCGAGCGCGGTCAGCGCCGCTCCGACCACCGCGAAGTCGCGTCGGATCTCCGGCGGCAGGGCGACCGCTGCGGCGATCGTGAGCAGCAGCGCGCTCGCCGCGAGCTGCCAGCCGGTTGGCCCGACCGACGCGGCCAACGTGGCGTGCCACCGGTCCAGGTCCGCCGACCAGGCGGGCAGCGCCGCGCGGACCGGCGCCAGCCCGGCCCGCAGCGCGCCGCCGGCCACCACCAGACCGCTGACGGTCAGCGCCACGGCCGAGGCGAGCTGCGGCCCGCGCCGGGCCGCCTCGGGTACGCCTCGGACGGCGAACCCGGTCAGCGCGATGACCGCGGCGATGAGCAGCAGCGACCGGCCGGGAAAGCCCACCGAGGCGACCCGGCCCAGGGCGCCGATCACCGCGAGGGTGACGATGCCGGCGGCCACGTCCGGCAGCGGCGGCCGGCGCAGCGTCAGGGCCCCGGCCAGCCCGACCAGCGCGGCGAGCAGCAGCACCGCGCCCGCGCCGGCGGTGACCGGGACCGTCGCGGCGCGCAGCAGCGCGGTGACCGCGTACGCCAGGGCGACGGCGACCGCCGCGCCGTGCAGCATCCAGGTCAGCTCGGGCAGCAAGGGCACCGGGCGACCCGGCGGGCTGCCCGGTGCGGCTCCGGCCGGTGCCGCGCCGAGCACCTCGGGGGACTCCTCGGGGTCTGTCTCGGGGCGTTCGTCCGTGCTGCGCTGGCGGGGTGGAGCGGGGGTTGGCGGCGGGCTGGGCAGGTCCCGCCGGACCGGCCGTTCGACGACCACCGCCGAGCGGGCCAGGGCGAGGTCGATGCCGGCCACCACGGCCGCCACCAGCGCCCAGCCCGCCGGCCCGGTGATCCGCTCGTACGCCAGCAGCGGCAGCACCGGTTGGGCGGCCAGTACGGTGGCGAAGCGCGGGGCCCGCAGCCCGGTCCAGTGCGCGTACCCGAACGCGACGACGGTGGTGACCAGGAAGATGGACCCGGCGAAGGCCGAGCCGGAGGCCCCGCCGATCCGGTCCACGGCCCAGAGCGCGTACCCGGCCAGCGGCACCAGCAGCAGGCCCACCGCGGCGATCGTCTCGGCGGTCGAGGTGAGCCCCCGACGGGCCAGCACCGGCGGGGCGAGCAGCATCAGCACCGTCGCCACCAGCAGCACACCGAGCCGGGCCAGCGCGTCCATCGAGCTGGTGGCGACCGCGGCGAAGACCACGGCGGCGACGCCGAGCAGCAGTGCGCCGAGCCCGAGCGGGATGTTCTGCACCTCTCGGGAGGACGCCTCCGGCGGGTGCTCCGGGGCGTCCACGTCGAGCAGCGGCGGCCGGGGCCGGGGCGGCAGGTCGCCGCGGGCGGGCGGCGGGGGGCCCTGACGGGGCACCCGCGACCACGCGCCGGCCGTCGGCGGGCGGCGGCTCGGGCGGCGCAGCACCCGACGTGGCCGGGTGGCCTGCTCCTGTTGTTTCTCACCTGCGTGCGCGAGGATGTCCCGCTGGAAGAGCGCGGCCTGCATCTTGGCGGCGATCTGCCGCTGTTCGCGGGCGATCTCCGCCTCGCGGGCCTTCATCTCCGCGATCGAGCGCTCGATCTCCGTGAGGTGGTCGGCCCACTGTGGCTGGCCGGCACCGCAGTGTGGGCAGACGGCGGCCGGTTTGATCTCTCGCCCGCACGAGGCACATCTGAACGCCTGCACGACACTCCTCCGCCCGGCCGGCCTGCACTGTGGATCCCCACTGTCGCAGCATGCCTTGACCGGGCGCGGATTTCGACCGTTGTCGGCGAGGCGTCAGGGGCGGCCCATGCCTCGATACTCCCAACCCGCCTGCGTCCACAGAGTGGAGTCCAGGCAGTTGCGGCCGTCGACCACCTTGCGGCCGTTGACCAGTTCGCCGAGAGCGACCGGGTCGGCGTTGCGGAACTCGGCCCACTCGGTGAGGACGCAGACCAGGTCGGCGTCGCGGACCGCGTCGTTCATGTTCGCCGCGTACGTCAGCTCGGGCACCGCGCGGCGTGCGTTCTCCATGCCCTGCGGGTCGAACACGTGCACGTCGGCGCCGGCCTTGCCGAGCAGCGCGGCGACCGCGAGCGCCGGGGCGTCCCGTACGTCGTCGGTGTTGGGCTTGAAGGTGGCGCCGAGCACGGCGACCCGGGTGCCGGAGAGGTCCGGCCCGGCCGGACCCGACCGGCGGCCGAGCAGGTCGGCGGCGACCTGCAGCACCCGGGTACGCCGACGCATGTTGATCAGGTCGACCTCGTGCAGGAAGCGCAGCGCCTCGCCGGCGCCGAGCTCCTGGGCCCGGGCCTGGAACGCTCGGATGTCCTTGGGTAGGCAGGCGCCGCCGAAGCCGAGGCCGGCCTGGAGGAAGCGGTTGCCGATCCGGGGGTCGTAGCCGATGGAGCGGGCCAGCTGCGTGACGTCGCCGCCAGCGGCCTCGCAGACCTCGGCCATCGCGTTGATGAAGGAGATCTTGGTGGCCAGGAAGGCGTTCGCCGCCACCTTGACCAGCTCCGCGGTGGCGAAGTCGGTGACCACCAGCGGCACCTCGCGGTCCTCGGTGGCGGCCAGGTCGAAGACGCCCTTGTGGGCGGCGTAGAGCATGCCGTTGGCCCACTCGCTCTTGACGCCGACGACGATCCGGTTGGGGCGCAGCACGTCGTCGACGGCGAAGCCCTCCTGGAGGAACTCGGGGCTCCACGCCACCTCGATGCCCAAGTCGGCCGGGGTGTGCTTGCAGACCAGCTGCTCCACCCAGTCGGCGGTGCCCACCGGAACGGTGGACTTGCCGACGATCAGCGCCTTGCGGGTCAGGTGCTGGGCGAGGTTGGTCACCGACGCCTCGACGTACGACAGGTCGGCGCCCAGGCCGTCGGCCCGCTGCGGGGTGCCGACGCAGATGAAGTGCACGTCGCCGAAGTCGGCGGTCTCCTGGATGTCGGTGCTGAACCGCAGCCGGCCGGCGGCCAGGTTGCGCCGGAGCAGCTCGTCCAGGCCGGGCTCGTGGATCGGGACCTCGCCCGCGTTCAGCTTGGCGATCTTGTCCGCGTCGACGTCGAAGCCGAGCACCTCGTAGCCCAGCTCGGCGTAGCAGATGGCGTACGTCGCACCGAGGTAGCCGGTGCCGAGGAAGGTCACCCGGGGCCGGGCCGCGCCCGAGGGCGGGGTCACCGCGGCGATGGCCGGCATCGGCTGGGTGTTCGGGTACGGGATCGTCACGCCTTCATCTCCGCTCGCACTGGCGGCGCTTCCTTGCGTCGCATTCTGCTGCGGCGCCTGGCCGGGCACCGGTGGGGGACCTCGCTGTGGTTCTGTGGCCGCGTGCGGCTTCGACGCCCAGGAACGAGCCTACGCGCCGGTAAGGTGCCCCAGATCCTCGGTCGCTATCCTTCTGCCTGTGCGGCCGACGGTGCTGAAGCGCTCGGACTGCGCATTTTAGCGGTGAAGGGGAGGGTCCGACATGGCCGCGGAGCAATCGTTCGACGTCTACCGATTGCCGGAGGAGCACGACGCGATCCGGGAAGCGGTTCGTGAGGTCTGTGCGGCGAAGGTGGCGCCGCATGCCGCTGAGGCGGATGAGACGGGTGAGTTCCCCAAGACGTCGTACGATGCGCTGCGCTCGGCCGACTTCCACGCCCCGCACATCCCCGTCGAGTACGGCGGCGCCGGCGCGGACGCGCTGGCCACGGCCATCGTGATCGAGGAGGTGGCGCGCGCCTGCGCCGCCTCGTCGCTGATCCCGGCGGTGAACAAGCTGGGCACGATGCCGCTGCTCCTGGCCGGTTCCGAGGAGCTGAAGCGGAAGTATCTGACCCCGGTCGCCACCGGTGAGGCGATGTTCTCCTACTGCCTCTCCGAGCCGGAGGCGGGCAGCGACGCCGTCTCGATGACCACCAAGGCGGTGCGGGACGGCGACCACTGGGTGCTCAACGGCGTCAAGCGGTGGATCACCAACGCGGGTGTCTCCGAGTACTACACGGTATTCGCTGTGACCGATCCCACAGCCCGGTCGAAGGGCATCTCGGCGTTCGTGGTGGAGAAGTCCGACGCCGGGGTCAGTTTCGGCGCGCCGGAGAAGAAGCTCGGCATCAAGGGCTCGCCCACCCGCGAGGTCTACTTCGACAACGTCCGGATCCCGGCGGACCGCATGATCGGCGCCGAGGGCACCGGCTTCGCCACCGCGATGCGCACCCTGGACCACACCCGGGTCACCATCGCCGCCCAGGCGCTCGGCATCGCTCAGGGCGCGCTGGACTACGCCAAGGGGTACGTCCAGGAGCGCAAGCAGTTCGGCAAGCCGGTCGCCGACTTCCAGGGCGTCCAGTTCATGCTCGCCGACATGGGCATGAAGCTGGAGGCGGCCCGCCAGCTCACGTACGCCGCCGCCGCGAAGTCCGAGCGGGGCGACGCGGACCTGACCTACTTCGGCGCCGCCGCGAAGTGTTTCGCCTCCGACGCCGCCATGGAGATCACCACCGACGCCGTGCAGTTGCTCGGCGGGTACGGCTACACCCGTGACTACCCCGTCGAGCGGATGATGCGGGACGCCAAGATCACCCAGATCTACGAGGGCACCAACCAGGTGCAGCGCATCGTCATGGCGCGCCAACTCCTCAAGGGCTGACCAGGCCGGGACGATCGGGCGGGCGGGCCGGGGTTCCGGCCCGCCCGCGGTCGTCAACGGGGCTCGGCGCTGCCCTCCGGTCGGGACGCCGTACGCGGGGGCGCGGACCACGGCGATTCGCCGCCGATCCGACGGGGCAGGGGTTCGGTGGGGGTGAGGTCGGGATAGCCCAGCGTGAGCGGCGCGGTGTCCGTGTCGTTCGGGTCGGCCGGCGGCCAGTCGCCGAGCGAGTGGGGGTTCTCGATCGGCGCGTCGGTCGGGCTCGGCATCGCCACGGCCGCCGGCTTTCCGGGCCACCGCCGCCACCGCTGCCGGCTGAACACGGCCATCAGCAGCAGCACGCCGATCAGGAACAGGGTGCCGTTCTCCACCGGTTGGCGCAGCGGCAGCGAACTCCCGAGCATTTTCCAGCCCTCGGGAATCTGGTCACGGACGGTGAATGGCGCGACGAACAGGCCGACGTAGGGCACGACCAGCAGCAGCCCGGCCACGAGCGAGCCGAGCGGCGACAGGCGCAGTGTGCCGAGCAGGCCGAGCAGGATGCCGGCGACGCCGAGGTAGACGGCCGGCTCGATCAGGTTGGGCGTGCTGTACGTACCGTTGTTCACCCAGCGGTGCACGGTACTTCCAGACCCGTCCTGACCGAGGGTGACGAGCACCCAGGTGACGGGCGCCACCACCAACCCGGCGAGGAAGCTCCAGAGATGTCGCATCCGCGCACCGTACCGTTTCTGGCATGACAGATCACCCCTCCGCCAAGCCGGCGGGCAAGCCGACCTCGTACTCACGGGTCACGTTGAGCCGGATCATGACTGCCGTCGATGTCAATCTGTACGGGACCGTGCACGGTGGGGTACTGATGAAATTCGTCGACGACGTTGCCGGGGCGGCGGCGGCCCGGCACAGCGGCGGCACCGCGGTCACCGCCTCGATCGATGAGATCGTCTTTTCCGAGCCGGTCCGGGTGGGGGATCTGGTGCACGCGCACGCCCAGGTCAACTGGACCGGGCACACCTCGATGGAGGTGGGTGTGAAGGTGGTCGCCGAGCGCTGGGATTCGGCCGAGGACGAGCCGGTCGGGGTCGCCACGGCGTACCTGGTCTTCGTGGGTGTGGACGTCGGCGGCGCGCCGCGTCCGGTCCGGCCGGTGCTGCCGGAGACCCTGGAGGACGAGCGCCGCTGCCGGGAGGCGGAGATCCGCCGGGCCCACCGGCTGGCCCGCCGCCGCGCCATCCAGGCCCACCGCGGCGCCTGAGGACGCCGGCCACACAGGGGGGCGGTGCGGGGTGTGGGCGGGGCACGCCCCGGCGGCGGTACCCGGTGCGGACAATGGCCTCGCGAGGTAGGGCAAGATGGCGCCACGGCCCATGCACAGTGTCGTGACCGGGGCCTGAGGGAGGGTGGAGCAGTGGGTGACGTGCTGTGGGCGCCGCCGGCCGACGTGCGCGAGCGGTCCCGGATCGGCGACTACCTGCGCTGGCTGGCCGAGCACCGGGGGCTGGAGTTCGCCGACTACGACGCGTTGTGGCGCTGGTCGGTGACCCACATCGAGGGGTTCTGGCGCTCGATCTGGGACTACTTCGAGGTGGTCACGCACACCCCGCCGACCGCAACGCTCACCGACCGGGCGATGCCGGGTGCCCGCTGGTTCCCCGGCGCGACGCTCAACTACGCCCAGAACGTGCTGCGGATGCCCGGCCTGGCCGACGACGACCCGGTGGTGATCGCGCACGGGCAGACCCGCGCGCCGGAGACGCTCACCGCGGCCGAGTTGCGCGAGCAGGTCCGCCGGGTGGCGGCCGGGCTGCGGCGGCTCGGCGTCGGCCCCGGCGACCGGGTGGCGGCGTACGCGCCGAACATCCCCGAGACGTTTGTGCTGCTGCTCGCCACCGCCAGCCTGGGTGCGATCTTCTCCTCCTGCGCCCCCGAGTTCGGCACCCGCAGCGTCACCGATCGGTGGCAGCAGATCGAGCCCAAGATCCTGGTGGCCGTGGACGGCTACCGGTACGGCGACAAGCCGGTGGACCGTCGGGCCGAGGTGGCCGCCATCCGGGCCGCGCTGCCGTCGGTGGAGCACACCGTCAGCATCGCGTACCTCGATCCGGCCGGCGCCGCGCCAACGGGCGCGATCGCCTGGGCCGAGTTGGCGGCGGCGACCGACGAGCCGTTGACCTTCACCCCGGTGCCGTTCGACCACCCGCTCTACGTGCTCTATTCCTCCGGCACCACCGGCCTGCCCAAGCCGATCGTGCACGGCCACGGCGGCATCCTGCTGGAGCATCTCAAGATGCTGGCCCTGCACCACGACCTGGGCCCGGCGGACCGGTTCTTCTGGTTCACCACCACCGGCTGGATGATGTGGAACTTCCTGGTCTCCGGGCCGGCGGTGGGCGCCGCGATCGTGCTGTTCGACGGCAACCCGGGCCACCCGGACCTGGGCGCGCTCTGGCGGCTGGCGGAGGAGACCGGCACCACCTACTTCGGCACCTCAGCCCCGTTCCTGCTGGCCTGCCGCAAGGCGGGTCTCATCCCGAAGGACATCGCCGATCTGTCCGCGCTGCGCGGGCTCGGCTCGACCGGCGCGCCGCTGCCGGCCGAGGGCTTCACCTGGGTGTACGAGACCGTCGGCGACACCGTGCAGCTCCAGTCGCTCTCCGGCGGCACGGACGTCTGCACCGGCTTCGTCGGCGGTGTGCCGCTGCTGCCGGTGCACATCGGTGAGATCACCTGCCGGGCGCTCGGCGCGAAGGTGGAGGCCCGCTCCGCCGACGGCACCCCGGTGATCGGGCAGCTCGGTGAGCTGGTGATCACCGAGCCGATGCCGAGCATGCCGGTGGGCTTCTGGAACGACTCGGACGGTTCGCGCTACCGCGAGGCGTACTTCGAGGTCTATCCCGGGGTGTGGCGGCACGGGGACTGGATCACCATCAACGAGCGGGGCGGCTGCGTGATCACCGGCCGGTCCGACGCCACCCTGAACCGGGGCGGCGTACGCCTCGGCACCGCCGAGTTCTACTCGGTCGTCGAGGGGATGGACGAGGTGGTCGACTCGGTGGTGGTGCATCTGGAGGACGACCAGGGCGGAGCCGGTGAGCTGCTGCTCTTCGTGGTGCTCGCCGAGGGGCTGGAGCTGGACGACGAGCTGCGGAAGAAGATCTGCCGCGAGCTGCGCACGGCCCTGTCGCCCCGGCACGTCCCCGACGAGATCCATCAGGTCCGCGCGGTCCCCCGCACCCTGAGCGCGAAGAAGCTCGAGGTTCCGGTCAAGAAGATCCTCACCGGCACTCCGGTCGACCGCGCCGCCGCCAAGGGCGCCCTGGTCAACCCGGAGTCCCTGACCGCATTCGCCGCCTTCGCCCAGCGCCGTACCCCCACCGACCACCCCACCTCCGCCTGACCCGCCCCCGGTCGGCTAGGCCAGGACGCGGGTGGTCTTCTCGGCGGCGGTGCGGGCGTCGAGGCGGGACGGGTCCAGGTTGGCGCAGAGGACGAGGCTGGCGCGGGCGGTGAGGGGGGCCAGGAGCCAGTCGACCGGGTCGGGGTGCTGTCCGGTGTCGACCAGCAGGCGGTCGCCGGGGGTGAGGCAGAGCTCCGTGGCGCGGGCCTCCGCGCGGGCCAGCAGCGCCGCGTCCGCCTCACCGCCCTGCGGGTACGGCGTGAAGTGGTCGCCGTGGCCGCGTACCGCCGACACGAAGTCGGCGAAGCCCGGCGGCACCTGCCGCATCGGCAGGGCGAACGGGTCGAGCGCGAGGGCGTAGCGCTCGCCGGCCGACCAGGCGGCCGCCGCGTCGATCCGGTCGGCGGCGGCGAAGAGCACGTCCACCGCGCCCGGCGCGTCGACCACGGTCAGCTTCGCCGACCAGCAGCCGAGCAGCACCGCGGCGCTCTGCCAGTGCGGTGGCAGCAACACGCCGGCCGTGTCGTCGGGGCCGAGGGCGGCCTCGTCGACGAGCAGGTTGGCCGTCTTGGCCACCCAGTTGGCCAGCGTCGCGCCGGACAGTTCGGTGCGCTCGCCGGTGGCGTCGTCGTACCAGGTCAGCAGGGGGCGGGTGGGGTCGGTCGCGATCGCGTCGGCGAAGACCCGGGCAATGTTGTCGGCCATCGGCGCGAACGATACGCGTCCGAATCCGTATTCGATGACAACGCGAAGTCGACGTACGGTCGGGTCGCAGTCAGCGTCAGGACCCGCGCCCGGCGTAGGCTTGCCGACAGTGTCATGGCCCACAGACCCGCCTGCCCGAGGAGTCGCCCTGTGACCGCCGGCCGCCCACCCCGTGTGCTCATCGACGCCACGAGTGTCCCCGCCGATCGCGGCGGCGTCGGTAGATACGTCGATGGCCTGCTCGGCGCCCTCGGCCAGGTCTGTGGCTCCGGCGTGGACCTGGTCGTGGTGAGCCTCCGCACCGATCTGGAGCGCTACACCCGGATGCTGCCCGGGGCCGAGGTGATCCCCGCCCCGGCGGCGGTCGCGCACCGCCCGGCCCGGCTCGCCTGGGAGCAGACCGGCCTGCCGCTGCTGGCTCAGCAGGTGGGCGCGGAGGTGCTGCACTCGCCCTTCTACACCTGCCCGCTGCGGGCCGGCTGCCCGGTGACGGTCACCGTGCACGACGCGACGTTCTTCACCGAGCCGGAGCATTACGACAAATCACGCCGGACGTTCTTCCGCAGCGCGATCAAGACGTCGCTGCGTCGGGCCGACCGGGTGATCGTGCCCAGCAAGGCCACCCGGGACGAGCTGATCCGCCTGCTGGACGCCGACCCGACCCGGATCGACGTGGCATACCACGGGGTCGACCAGGCCGCCTTCCACGCCCCGAGCCAGGAGGAGAAGGCCCGCGTCCGGGCCCGCCTGGGGCTGGGCGGCAGCAGCTACATCGCGTTCCTCGGGGCCAAGGAGCCGCGCAAGAACGTACCCAACCTGATCCGCGGCTGGGCCCGGGCGACGGCCGGCCGGGAGAACCCCCCGGCGCTGGTCATCGCCGGCGGCCAGGGGCACGACGACGACATCGACCGCGCGGTGGGCGAGGTCCCGTCGCACCTGCGGCTGCTCCGTCCGGGTTACCTGCGCTACGCCGACCTGCCCGGCTTCCTCGGCGGCGCGCTGGTCGCCGCCTACCCGTCGTACGGCGAGGGGTTCGGCCTGCCGATCCTGGAGGCGATGGCCTGCGCGGCGCCGGTGCTGACCACGCCGCGGCTGTCGCTGCCCGAGGTGGGCGGCGACGCGGTGGCGTACACCAGTGAGGACCCGGACCAGATCGCCACCGACCTCTCCGCCCTGCTGGACGACGAGCAGCGCCGCCTCTTGCTGGCCAAGGCCGGCTTCGACCGGGCCAAGGAGTTCACCTGGGAGTCCAGCGCGGAGGTCCACATCGCCGCGTGGGGCCGGGCCCGTTCCTGAGCCGGCCCCAGCGGGTACCGTCGACCGCCGGTCCGGGGTGCGGCGGTTCGGGCATGATGTGCTGATGTTCTACGCGGTCATTCCGGCGGGTGGCAGTGGCACACGGTTGTGGCCACTGTCGCGGGCCGGCCATCCCAAGTTCCTCCACCCGTTGACCGGCACCCCGGCGTCGCTGCTGCAGGCGACGGTGGACCGGTTGGCGCCGCTGACCACGCCCGAGCGCACGCTGGTGGTCACCGGTGCCGCGCACGTCGCGGCGGTGGCCCGGCAACTGGCTGGCCTGCCCGAGGAGAACATCCTGGTCGAGCCGTCGCCGCGCGACTCGTGCGCGGCGATCGCGCTGGCCGCGGCGGTGATCGCGGAACGCGAACCGACGGCGGTGATGGGCTCGTTCGCCGCCGACCACCTGATCGGTGACCCGGCGCGCTGGGCCGAGACCGTACGCCAGGCGATCAGCGGCGCGGAGCAGGGCCTGCTGATGACGGTGGGCATCACCCCGACCCGGCCGGAGACCGGCTACGGCTATCTGGAGACCGGCGAGCCGGTCGGCGACGGCCCGCTGCGCCCGGTGGCGGAGTTCAAGGAGAAGCCGGCCGCCGAGGTGGCCGAACGCTACCTCCACTCCGGGCGACACCTCTGGAACGCCAGCATGTTCGTCTGGCGGGTGGACGTCTTCCTGGCCGAACTGGCCCGGCAGCAGCCGGCCCTGCACGCGGCGATCACCGCGATCGCGGCGGCCTGGGGCACCCCGGAGCAGGACGACGTCCTCGGCACCGTCTGGCCGACCCTGCCGAAGATCTCCGTGGACTACGCGGTGATGGAGGGTGCGGCGACCGCCGGCCGGGTGGGGACCGTGCCGGGCGACTTCGGCTGGAACGACGTCGGCGATTTCCACACCCTCGGCGAGGTGCTCCCCGCCGACGAGGCCGGCAACGTGGTGCTGGGCGCGGACGCCAAGCCTGGTGTGCTGCTGCGGGACAGCGACGGCCTGGTGGTGGTGTCGCATTCAGGGCGCCTGGTGGCGGTCCTCGGCCTACGCGACCTGATCGTGGTGGACACCCCGGACGCGCTGCTGGTCTGCCCGCGTGACCGGGCCCAGGACGTCAAGAAGCTGGTCGACGAGCTCAAGGAACGCGGCGAGGAGAGCCTGATCTGACCGGGCGCGGCGGCCGACACCGGACTGGCCTGCCACGCCCCGCTCAGCGGCCGGCGCGGCGGGCCAGGGCGGCGAGGGCCGGCGCGATCAGCTGCACGGTGGCGTGGGCCAGCGGCTCGGGCAGCCGGTCCGGCGGGAACCAGCCCAGCGCCTCGGACTCGTCGCTGACCCGCTCGGTCGCCCCAACCGGGGCGAGCACGGCGAACCGTACGTCGTAGTGCAGCGAGCCGCCCTGGCAGGTGACCGGGTGGATGTCCACGTCGATCGGCTCCGGGTCGACCACCATCCCGGCGATGCCGGACTCCTCGGCGACCTCCCGCAGCGCGGCGGCGGCCAGGGTCCGGTCGCCGGGCTCGCAGTGCCCGCCGAGCTGCACCCACTTGCGGAATTTGCCGTGCAGGCAGAGCAGGATCCGCTCGCCGGTCGCGTCGAGCACCAGCGCGCTCGCGGTGACGTGCCCGGCCCGATGGCCGCGGCTCATCGCCACCGGCCCGGCGGCCAGCAGTTCCAGGGTCCGGTCGCGGGCCGCTGCGGCGGCCGGGCTGGTCGGCGTCCAGCGGCTCAGCACCGCGGTGGCGTCGGCATGCAGGTCGGCGTACGCCGGCAGGTCGTTGCGGAGGTCGGGCACCCGGACACTCTACGAGCGGGCCCCGGCCCTGCGGTTGATTGGGCGTGTCCTCACGGGTGGGACGACCGGATGGCACCTCCACGGCGAGTGCCGCGGACCCTCGTTGGCGCTGTCCGGCCGCCCGTTCCCCCCGGAACGCCGGTCGCCTCGGGCCGGGGTGCTGACACCTGGCCCCTACCGGCAAGAGGAAGTCTTGCCGAACGCCCCGCTCGCCGTCGAGGTCTTTCAGCCCACGCTTAAAGATGGAGATAAACGCCGCCGGGTACAGTGCCATCGGTGGCGGGCGTTCCCGCGGCCCGCCCCGGGAGCGCGCCATGCTGAAGATCATTTTCACGAGTGAGGACATCCTGCGGACCAGGGTGGCCCCCGCTGCGGATCCGGTCTGGGAGCTGATCCTCAGCCTGCACCTGCTCCAGGGCCGCAGGCATGAGCCGCTGCTGACCGAATGGCGCCGCGCCACGGCCCGCACCCTGCGGATGGACAGTGCCGCCGAGCGGTTCCGCCTGCTGCTCGCACTCAATCCCCCGCGCGGCTACTTCCCCGACTTCCTCACCCCGTACGCCAGCAAGGAGGGCTTCCAGGCGGGGCTGGAGGCGGTCCGCGGTACGCCCGTCGACATGCTGCACCGGGACCTGACCCGGCTCGCGGAGGAGAATCCGCTGCCCGCCCCGGCCGCCGCGCTGGCCCGGGGGGAGCCCGAGGTGCTCCACCACCTCACCGACTCGATGGCGCACTACCACTCGCTCGCTGTCACCCCATACTGGTCGCGGATCCAGGCCGCGGTGGAGGCCGACCGGGCGCGGCGGGCGCGGGCGATGCTCGACGGCGGGCCGGAGGGCCTGCTGGCGAGTCTGCGGCCCAGCATGCGGTGGGCGGACGGGGTGCTCGAGGTGCTGGACTACCCGGACAGCCGGGAACTGCACCTGGGCGGCCGGGGCCTGCTGCTGGTCCCGTCGTTCTTCTGCGCGCGGACCCCGGTCGCGCTCCTCGACCCGACGTTGCCCCCGGTGCTGGTATATCCGGTCGACCGGCTCGGCGGCCTCGCCCGGCAGGCCGGCGGTGGGCGGAACCCGGACGGCACCCGGGAGGCGCTCGCCGCTCTGCTCGGCCGTACCCGCGCCGCCGTCCTGGAAGCCGCCGACGACGGCTGCACCACCGGGGAGGTGGCCCGCCGGCTCCACATCTCGGCCGCCGCGGCCAGTCAGCACACCACGGTGCTGCGCAACGCCGGCCTGCTGGTGAGCCACCGGGACCGCAACACCGTGCTGCACACCCTCACCCCGCTCGGCCGCGCCGTCCTCGACGCCTGACTCCCTGGGCGCGGCAGCGGAGGTCAGACGGCCAGGGCGGCGCTGGCGGTGCTGCCGGCCGGCGGCGGAAGCAGCGCCGAGGAGACGCCCTCGGCGGCCAGCGCGGTCCGCAGGCGTTGCAGGTCGGCACCGAAGCGCACCAGGTCCGCCGGGTCGACCGGGGTCGGCGGGGCCCCCAGGACGAGCCCGCCGGCCTGTTCGGGCCAGCCGGGCACGGTGGCGACCAGGCCGGCGCGTACCTCGTCGTCGGTCACGTGGGTGAAGACCGTGCCGGGCGCGACCACCCCGGCGACCGCGGCGATCGCCCGGTCCACCGCGGCCGGGTCGGCCGGCGTCGGTCCCACGCCGTCGGCGAGGACGGCGGCCTGCCGCAGCCCGGCCGCCCTCGCCTCGGCGGTGCCCAGCGAGAACAGATCCAGCGCGGCGTCCCGGATCAACACCCGGGCGCCCCCGTCGTCGGCGGGCCGTGCCACACCCAGGTAGCCGCGGACGACCGCGACCGGCACCTGGTCGCACTTGCCCTTGATCAGCTCGGCGGCGCCGGCCAGCTCGTCCACCACCGCCATCTGGGTGAGCTGGAGCTCGTTGCCGTACGGGTCGATCTCACCCCGGTGGTCGCGGATCGCCGGCATTCCGGCCACCCCGAGCGCCACGTCGGTGAGCCCGTTGCGCCACGGCCGGCCCATGGTGTCGCTGATGATGACCGCGACATCAAGGTGATACTGGTCACGCAGCGCCGCCCGTAGCGCCCGGGCGGACGCATCCGGATCCTTCGGCAGCAGCACCAGTCGGGTCTTGTCCACGTTCGAGGCGTCGATGCCGGCGGAGGCCATCACGAAGCCGTGGTGGGTCTGCACGATCCGGGTCGTCCCGCGGGCGGCTACCACCCGGGCGGTTTCCGCGGCGAGCACGTCGTCCCGGGCGGCCAGCCGCTCGGGCCCGTCGGCCGGCACGTCGACCAGCCGGCCCTCCGCCTTCGACACGATCTTGCTGGTCACCACCAGCACGTCGCCGTCGCGCAGCCACGGCGCCGCGGTGGCGATCATCGCGGCCAGGTCGTCGCCCTCGGTCACGTCGCCGATGCCCAGCACCGGCAGGATTTCCAGCTTCACACCAGCTCCAACGCGGCTCGGACCATCGTGGCCGTCGCCGCCTCGTCGATCATTCGCAGCGGCGCCGACCGCACGGTCACCGCCGGCACCAGCGTCCCGGAGTCCTCCGGAGCGACCAGCCAGCCGTCGAGCAGGCCGCCGGCCGACCGGCCGCCGTAGAGGCCGCCCACCCCGGCCGCGCTGCACTCCACACCGAGCACGGCGAGGCAACGGTCGGCCATGCCGCGCACCGGGGCGCCGCCGATGATCGGCGACACGCCGACCACCGGGGCCCGCCCGTCGGCGACCGCGTCCCGCAGCCCCGGCACGGCCAGGATCGGGGCGATGCTCACCACGGGGTTGCTCGGCGCGACCAGCACCACGTCGGCCGAGCCGATCGCCTCCAGCACGCCGGGCGCCGGCTTCGCCGTCTCCGCGCCGACGAAGACGAACCGGTGCGTCGGAAGGTCCGCCCGGTGCCGCACCCACCACTCCTGGAAGTGGATCGCCCGCTGGCCGCCGTCCAGGTCGGCTGCGCCGGCGCTGCTGGCGGCTGCGGGGCTCCCGCTCACCACCACGTGCGTCTCCAGGCGGTCGTCGGTGGCCGGCAGCAGGCGTACGCCGGGCTGCCACCGGGTGGCGAGCGCCTCGGTCACCTGGGACAGCGGGTAGCCGGCGTTGAGCATGGTCGTCCGGACCAGGTGCGTGGCGAGGTCCTTGTCGCCCAGGCCGAACCAGGTGGGCTCGGCGCCGTACGCGGCCAGTTCGGACTTGACCGTCCAGGTCTCACCCACCCGCCCCCAGCCCCGCTCCGGGTCGGCGCCGCCGCCCAGCGTGTACATCACGCTGTCCAGGTCCGGGCACACCCGGAGCCCGTGCAGCAGCAGATCGTCGCCGACGTTGACCACGGCGGTCACCTCGGCCCCCACCTCCCGGGCGTACGCCCGGACGCCGAGCAGGAACCGGGCCCCGCCGATTCCGCCGGTCAGAACCACGATGCGCATGGTGTCCATCCTGTCGCATGCGCCGCTGCCGGTCGGCCGGTGGCCGGGCAGACTAGGCTCCCGTGTGCAACTGTCCGCTTTCGTCCCCGAGGGGGAGTCCGTGACCAGCCCCGCCGAGCCCGTGTCCGGCGACGCCACGCAGGCCAGCCAGGTGACCAAGCCATTGCGCGAACTGGCCGCGCTCGTGCTGCTCGGCGCGAACGCCGTGCTGCTCTTCGTCGGCCTGCTACGCCTGCTGGTGCCGATGGGTAGCTACAGCTTCGCCGGCCGGGCGGGCAGCAGCTTCGGCATCTTCGTCGGCGTCGGGTCGACCGCGCTGCCGTTGCTGGCCGTGCTGCTCGCCACCCACGTGCGCCCGACGCTGTCCAGGGCGAAGCTGGTCACCGAGGTGGCCCTCGGCGAGTACGCCTTCGCCGCCCTGTTCGGTGGGCTGAGCTTCCTGATCTGGCTGGTCGGCCGGCTCGCCGAGGTCGAGATGCTGGCCGCGTTCCTCGGCATGCTGGAGCGGGCGGCCTGGTTGGCGATCTTCGGGATCGCCGCGTTCGCCGTGTACCGGATCTGGCGCACCCTCTACTACGTCCCGAAGCCGAAGCCGCAGCCCGGTGTGTACGGGCAGGCCCAGCCGGGCTGGCCGCAGCAGCCGGGCGGCTATCCCATGCCCGGCCAGCCGGGCGGGTACCCGGCCCCCGGCCAGTACGGCCAACCGCCGGTGGCACCGCCGTTCAACACCGCCCCGCCGCACGCCCCACAGTCCGGGCCGCCCTTCGGCGCTCCGCAGTCCGCGCCGCCGTTCGGTACGCCGCAGCCCGCGCCCTCGTTCGACGCCACGCAGCCGGTGCCGCCCTTCGGTCAGCCGCCGTCGGCGGACCCGACACAGGTCATTCCGCGCCAGTCGATCGAGCCCGTCCAGCCGGCCACGGAGGACAGCGACCGTACCCAGCGGCTGGACCGGGACGACCCGAACCACCCGCGCTGACCGCTCGATCTGAAACGCGGCACCTGCACCGAAAGAGTGGCCTTCCCACCGTCGTCCGGGGGAGGGCCACTCCTTTCGCATCTGCGCCTACGACACCGGGTCCGGCCGCCCGCGGCGTCCCTGATGGAGGCGGGCCGGGCAGCGCATAGTCTGGAGGAATGGTTGATCGCAGCGAGTCCGTGCCGACCGAGGCGAGTGTGCGGCGGGCCCTGCGCCGGGCCGAAACCGGCCGGGCGCTCGACGTCGACGAGGCGAGCGCCCTGCTGGCCGCGCGCGGCGACGCGCTCGACGAGCTGCTCCGAATCGCCGGCGAGTTGCGCGACGCCGGGCTGCGGGAGGCCGGCCGCCCGGGAGTGGTCACCTTCTCGAAGAAGGTCTTCATCCCGCTGACCCGGCTCTGCCGGGACCGCTGCCACTACTGCACCTTCGCCACCGTGCCGCACCGGCTCCCGGCCGCCTACCTGGAGCGGGACGAGGTGCTCGCGATCGCCCGGGAGGGCGCCGCGCAGGGCTGCAAGGAGGCGCTGTTCACCCTCGGCGACCGGCCGGAGGAGCGCTGGCCGGCGGCCCGCCGGTGGCTGGACGAGCGTGGCTACGACTCCACTCTCGACTATCTGCGGGCCTGCGCGGTGTCGGTGCTGGAGGAAACCGGCCTGCTGCCGCACCTCAACCCGGGCGTGCTGTCCTGGTCGGAGCTGCAACGGCTCAAGCCGGTCGCGCCGAGCATGGGCATGATGTTGGAGACCACGGCGACCCGGCTCTGGTCGGAGCCGGGCGGCCCGCACCACGGCTCGCCGGACAAGGAGCCGGCCGTCCGGCTGCGGGTGCTCGACGACGCCGGCCGGGTCGGGGTGCCGTTCACCACCGGGATCCTGATCGGCATCGGGGAGACCCTGGCCGAACGCGCCGACGCGCTCTTCGCGATCCGGCGCAGCATGCGGGAGTACGGCCACCTCCAGGAGGTGATCGTGCAGAACTTCCGCGCCAAGCCGGACACCGCGATGCGGGGCATGCCGGACGCGGAGCTGCACGACCTCGCCGCCACGGTGGCGGTGGCCCGGGTGCTGCTCGGCCTGAAGGCCCGGATCCAGGCCCCGCCGAACCTCATCGAGGGCGAGTACGACCTGCTGCTGCGCGCCGGCATCGACGACTGGGGCGGCGTCTCGCCGGTCACCCCTGATCACGTCAACCCGGAGCGCCCCTGGCCGCAGCTCGACGAGCTGGCCCGGCACACCGCGCGGGCCGGTTTCACCCTGCGCGAGCGGCTGACCATCTACCCCGAGTACGTCCGGGCGGGCGACCCGTGGCTGGATCCGCGCCTGCTGCCGCACGTCACCGCCCTCGCCGACCCGGAGACCGGGCTCGCGGTCGAAGAAGCCCGCCCGGTCGGCCGCCCCTGGCAGGAGCCGGAGGAGGTCTTCGGCGGGCGCACCGACCTGCACGCCAGCATCGATACGACCGGCCGGACCGGGGACCGGCGTGGCGACTTCGACAGCGTCTACGGTGACTGGTCCGAGGTGGCCGGAAAGGTCAGCGTCCCGACGAGCGGGGCGACCGACTCGGACCTGCGGGCGGGCCTGCGGCTGGCCGCGGACGACCCGGCGGCGCTGCTGGCGCCCCGGCACACCGACGCGGCGCTGGCGCTGTTCGCCGCCGGCGGCCCGGCGTTGGACGAGCTGTGCCGGATCGCCGATGACGTGCGCCGGGATGCGGTCGGCGACGACGTCACCTATGTGGTCAACCGCAACATCAACTTCAGTAACGTCTGCTACGTCGGCTGCCGGTTCTGCGCCTTCGCCCAGCGGGAGAGCGACTCCGACGCGTACCGGCTCTCGGTGGGGCAGGTCGCCGACCGGGCCGAGGAGGCCTGGGCGGCCGGGGCGAGCGAGGTCTGCCTCCAGGGCGGCATCGACCCGAAGCTGCCGGTCACCGGCTACGCCGACATCGTGCGGGCGATCAAGGCCCGGGTGCCGGGGATGCACGTGCACGCCTTCTCGCCGATGGAGATCGTCACCGCGGCGGCCAAGGCCGGGGTGCCGGTGAAGGAGTGGCTGCTCCAGCTCCGCGACGCCGGTCTGGATACCATCCCGGGCACCGCCGCGGAGATCCTCGACGACGAGGTCCGCTGGGTGCTCACCAAGGGCAAGCTGCCGGCCGCCGCCTGGGTCGAGGTGGTGACCACGGCCCACGAGCTGGGCATCCGGTCCAGCTCCACGATGATGTACGGCCACGTCGACCACCCCGGCCACTGGCTCGCCCACTTCCGGGTGCTGGCGGGTGTGCAGGACCGCACCGGCGGCTTCACCGAGTTCGTGGCCCTGCCGTTCGTGCACACCAACGCGCCGATCTATCTCGCCGGCATCGCCCGGCCCGGGCCGACCTGGCGGGAGAACCGGGCGGTGCACGCGATGGCCCGGCTGCTGCTGCACGGCCGGATCGCCAACATCCAGTGTTCCTGGGTCAAGCTCGGCGACGAGGGCACCGTGGCGATGCTCCAGGGTGGCTGCAACGACCTGGGCGGCACCCTGATGGAGGAGACCATCTCCCGGATGGCCGGCTCGGGCAACGGCTCGGCCCGGACCGAGGAGCAGCTGCGGGCGATCGCGACCGCGGCGGGCCGACCGGCCCGCAAGCGGACCACCGCGTACGGGCACGCCGGGGCGTAGCGGCAAACCCTTTCCAGCCACCTGATTCACCCCGACAACGATGTCGACGGCGGGGTCCGAGCCGGGTGCGCCACGGCAGAAATGTCGGGCAACTCGCCGGTGAGGGCGTTACCCGTTTGGGGTCTGAATCGGTAGGGCAGGTTGCGAGGGCCGGGCGGTGCGGATGGCCGCCCGGTATCTGTCGGGAGGGCGACTCCATTATCAAGTTCGGCTTGACGGCGCACGTATTACACGCGTGTAATTTGAATGGGGTTGTTCGCTCGGAACGCAACAAATGGTGACCGGACGGACAAGCACGCCTTTCGCGTGGGGGGTTGCAGCGGCGATGACGCCGGTGCGCGACAAGGAGGCAACAGATGGACGGCCAGCTTGAGGTGGCCGACCTGCTCGGAAACGCGCCGGAATGGCAGGAGCGGGCGCTCTGCTCGCAGACCGACCCGGAGGCGTTCTTTCCCGAGAAGGGCGGCTCGACCCGCGAGGCGAAGCGGATCTGCTCGCGGTGCGAAGTCAAGACGGAGTGCCTGGAATACGCCCTCGGGCACGACGAGCGGTTCGGAATCTGGGGTGGACTCTCCGAACGGGAGCGGCGCAAGCTGAAGCGGCGGGTTGCCGCCTGACGCGTACCGGGCCGGGGCGGTGGGGGCCGCCCGGGCCCGGGGCCGACGGGGTTGGACCGGTGACCGGCTCAGGCCAGCTCGTCGGGATCGACCCCGAGCAGGTTCGCCACCTGCTCGATGATCACGTCATGGACAAGATCCGCGAGGTCCTCGCGGTCCATGGCACGAAACTCCAGCGGCCGCCGGTAGAGCACGATCCGCGGCGGCACCTCCTGCCGGCCCGGGCGCCCCGGCAGCAGCCGGGCGAGCGGCACCTCGCCGTCCTCCAGCACGTCCGAGTCGTACACGTTCAAATCCGGCGGGACGTCTTCGACGGCGAACTCGACGCCCGCCAGTTCCTTGGCGAAGCGGCGTTCGAGCGTCTCGACCGTGTCCAGCACCAGGTCGTCGAAGATCTCGGCCTTGGTCCGGGCCAGCGGTACGGTGGCCGGCACCAACCGCCCCCGCAGCCCCCGCCCGTGGCGGTCGCGGTGGGTGCGCCGGCGGGAGCCGGGGCGGCGGTGTTCCGGGCTCGTCATGACGCACAGGGTAGCCCTCGTCACCCGGCCCACACCCGTTGCGTCACTGGTGCGGCGTGCCGGTGACCCGATCGGACGAATTGTGATCACCAAGATGGGCGTGTCGCAACGCGAAGCGGTGCGCCGAACCCGGTAATGGAGATACCCTGCCGCACGTGAGGTCAACACGGCGCTGCTCCCGTAACGGCTGCCCCCGGCAAGCGGTCGCCACATTGACCTATGTCTACAACGAGTCCACCGCGGTGGTGGGGCCGCTGGCGGCCTTCGCCGAGCCGCACACGTACGACCTCTGCGAGCCGCACGCCCGCAGCCTGACCGCGCCGCGCGGCTGGGACGTGGTCCGGCACGAGGGTGAGTTCGAGCCACCGCCGCCCAGCACGGACGACCTGGTGGCCCTGGCCGAGGCGGTCCGCGAGGCAGCCCGGCCGGCACCACCGCGCCCGCCGGAGGACGACCAGGCCAGCCCCCAGCACCACCCTCAGCAGACCGGCCGCCGGGGCCACCTTCGCGTCATCCCCCCCAACCACTGACCCTGGGTCAGTGGCCGAGGAGGCGGGAGAACGCGGCGGCGCGGCGGGAGGGACGGCCGGTGCGCCGCTCGGCCTCGTCGGCGGAGAACATGATCCGCAGACCGGCGTTCACGGCCAGCCAGCGCAGCGGTTCGGGCTCCCACCGGGGTGAGCGGTGGTTGACCCAGGGGAGGGCGGTCAGGTCGCTCGGCACTCCCCGGATCAGGTCGGCCAGCGTACGTCCGGCCAGGTTGCTGCTGCCGACGCCGTCGCCGACGTAGCCACCGGCCCAGCCGAGACCGGTGGTCCGGTCCAGCCCCACCGAGGCAGTCCAGTCTCGGGCCACGCCGAGCGGCCCGCCCCAGGTGTGGCTCGTCGACACCTCCGGCCCGAGCACCGGGAACAGTTCACCGAGCACCCGCCGCAGCGCGGCGAACACCCGGGGTTCCCGGTCGTAGTCGGGACGGACCCGGGAGCCGAAGTGGTAGGGCGCACCCCGGCCGCCGAAGGCGAGCCGGCCGTCGGCGGTGCGCTGGCCGTAGATGATGACGTGCCGGTAGTCGGAGAACGTCTCCCGCTCGGCCAGCCCGATCTCCGCCCAGCTCGCCTCGGGCAGCGGCTCGGTGGCGACCATGAGCGAGTAGACCGGCGCGACGGCGCGGCGCTGTCCCGGCAGGGCGGGGGTGAAACCCTCGGTCGCCCGAACCACCACCGGGGCGCGGACCACCCCGGCGGGGGTCACCGCGGCGCCGGAGCGCACGACTGTCACCGGGGTCCGCTCGAAGATCCGTACGCCCCGGCGTTCCACCGCCTCGGCGAGGCCGCGAACCAGCTTCGCCGGGTGCACCGCGGCGCAGTGCGGGGTGTACGTGCCGCCGCGTACCCCCTCGGCGTGGCAACGGGCGGCGGCCTCGGCGGCGTCCAGCAGCACCAGATCCTCGTCGGCCAGGCCGTACTCCCGGGCCTCGGCCACGGCGGCCCGGGCCCGGCCGAGTTGAACGTCGCTGCGGGCCAGCACCACCGTCCCGCCGGCCCGCCAGTCGCAGTCGATCCCCTCGGCGGCGACCACCCGGCCGACCTCGCGGACCGTCTCGTGCATGGCCCGCTGCATGTCCAACGCCCGGTCCCGGCCGTGCCGGCGGG
Source organism: Micromonospora sp. NPDC048999 (assembly GCF_040649295.1). Taxonomy (NCBI): domain Bacteria; kingdom Bacillati; phylum Actinomycetota; class Actinomycetes; order Micromonosporales; family Micromonosporaceae; genus Micromonospora; species Micromonospora sp. NPDC048999. The sequence continues at coordinate 51,208 of NZ_JBEZFI010000003.1, forward strand.
CCAGCGCGGGCAGCGAGGTGGGGAGCAGCGCCGAGCACCAGCCGCCGTTGCGGCCGGACGCGCCGTATCCGGCGATCTCCTTCTCCAGTACGACGATCCGCAGCGACGGGTCGGCCACCGCCAGGTAGTACGCCGTCCACAGGCCGGTGTAGCCGGCGCCGACGATCACCACGTCCGCGTCGGTGTCGCCCGGCAGCCCGGGGCGCGGGATCAGCGGCTCGTCGACGCTGGACAGCCAGTACGACAGGTCCTGGTAGTGCATCACCACTCCGGTGGGGGCAGGTCGTGGCGCAGCCGCGGATCGGGCTGCGGAGTGCCGTACGTCTCGACGATCGGGACCACCCCGGCCCAGACCGGCCGGTCGAGGTCGTCGTCGGGGTCGTCGGGCGGGCCAACGCTGATTTTCACCGAGCACTCGTCCAGCGGCAGGGCGAGGACGAGGGTGGCGGCCATTTCCTTGACCGAGGGCGGCCGGATCTGCGCCCAGCGGCCGGGCAACAGGTGCTCGGAGAGCCGTTCCAGGGCGGTCAGCTTCTCGTCACGGTGTAGCACGGTGAGCATCCCGAGCACCATGGCGCACCGGTAGTTCATCGAGGACTCGAACGCACTGCGGGCCAGCACGAGCCCGTCGAGCAGGGTGACGGTGAGGCAGGCCGGGGCGCCGGCGGCGAGGTGCCGGAAGAGGCGGCTGCCGGTGGAGCCGTGCACCAGCACCCGCTCCCCGTCCCGGGCATAAGCGACGGGCAGCGCGTACGGCTGGGCACCGTCGGCGATGGCGAGATGGGCGACCCGGCCGGCGTCGAGGACGGCGTGCAGGGCCGCCCGGTCGTGGACGGCGAGGTCGGGCAGCCGGCGTACCCGGGTCCGGTCGGTGCCGCCGACGTCCGCGACGCCGTCGGTGCTTCCGGGCCGGGGCTCGCCGTCGCGACTCCTGGCCCCGTCCGGCGCTGAGCTGCCGCTCAGAGCCGAGCCCATGCCTCGGTCAGCACGGCGCGCAGGATCTGCTCGATCTCGTCGAACTGCTGCTGGTCGGCGATCAGCGGCGGGGCGAGCTGCACCACGGGGTCGCCCCGGTCGTCGGCGCGGCAGTAGAGCCCGGCCTGGAAGAGCGCGGTGGAGAGGTAGCCGCGCAGCAGCCGCTCCGACTCGGCCTCGTCGAAGGTCTCCCGGGTCGTCTTGTCCTTGACCAGCTCGATGCCGTAGAAGTAGCCGTCGCCCCGGACGTCGCCGACGATCGGCAGGTCGTTGAGCTTCTCCAGGGTGGCCCGGAACGCGCCCTCGTTGGCCCGGACGTGCCCGACCAGGTCCTCGCGGGCGAAGACCTCCAGGTTGGCCAGGGCCACCGCGCAGGAGACCGGGTGGCCGCCGAAGGTCACGCCGTGGGCGAACATGCCGGTCTCGGTGAGGAACGGCTCCATCAGCCGCTCGCTGGCGATCATCGCGCCGAGCGGGGCGTAGCCGGAGGTGATGCCCTTGGCGGTGGTGATGATGTCGGGCTGGTAGCCGTACCGGGTGGCGCCGAAGTACTCGCCGAGCCGGCCCCACGAGCAGATCACCTCGTCGGAGACGAGCAGCACGTCGTACGCGTCGCAGATCTGGCGGACCCGCTCGAAGTAACCGGGCGGCGGCGGGAAGCAGCCACCGGAGTTCTGCACCGGCTCCAGGAAGACCGCGGCGACGGTGTCCGGCCCCTCCCGCTCGATGGCGCGGCCGATCTCCTCGGCGGCCCAGCGGCCGAACGCCTCGGCGTCGTCGCCGTGCTCGGGGGCCCGGTAGAAGTTGGTGTTCGGCACCTTGATGCCTCCCGGCACCAGCGGCTCGAAGTCGGACTTGATGCCGGGCAGGCCGGTGATCGACAGGGCGCCCATCGAGGTGCCGTGGTAGGCGATGTAGCGGCTGACCACCTTGTGCTTGTTCGGCTGGCCGGTGCGCTTGAAGTAGGCGCGGGCCAGCTTCCACGCCGCCTCGACGGCCTCCGAGCCGCCGGTGGTGAAGAAGACCCGGTTCAGGTCGCCGGGGGCCAGGGAGGCGACCTTCTCGGCCAGCTCGACGGCCTTCGGGTGGGCGTACGACCACAGCGGGAAGTAGGCCAGCTCGGCGGACTGCTTCGCGGCCGCCTCGGCGAGTTCGGTCCGGCCGTGGCCGGCGTTGACGACGAAGAGCCCGGCGAGTCCGTCCAGGTAGCGGCGGCCCTGCGAGTCCCAGACGTATGCGCCCTCGCCGCGCACAATCGTCGGCACCTCGCCGTCGGAGTAGCTGGCCATCCGGGTGAAGTGCATCCAGAGGTGGTCGGTTGCGTTGGCCATGTCAGCCCCATCGGGTCTCGGGCCGGTCAGGGGTTACACCGGCCGCTCTGCCCACGGTTATGCCACAGTCGGTGCCGATAACGCAAGCCCTGACCACTTGGGGCAACGGATTCAGCGGGCGGCATTTGCATCTGCAACGGATTCCGCAGAAGCCCCGCCGAGGGTGGCTGTGCTGGTTCGGGCCCTTTGGAGCTGACTCGCTTGCGATATCGCCCGCAAACTCCTTGATCAACCCGGACCGCGGCGCCCGGCCCCTCCGCGCTGCCCGGCTTGCCTGGCCTGCTTGGCTCGCTTGGCTCGCTTGGCTCGCTTGGCGAGTGGGCCGGGCGCGAGATGCGGCAAGTTGTGCTGTTCGGCGTCGGGAAGACCACAGGTTGCCGTACACCGCGTTGATCATGGTCGCCCGGCCCGCCCGGCCCGCCTGCCTGGGTGCTTGGCGGCCTGACCGGTGCGCAAGATGCGGCAAGTCGTGGTCTTCGGCCCGGCGGAGACCACAGGTTGCCGCGCATCGCGTTGATCATGGTCGGTCGTTCGGATGAGCGAGCGATCTGCGGCGATCGGCGCTGAGTCGTTTACGACATCAGGTCTGTAGGGAGACGAGAGACATCCGGTCCCGGCCCGGCGTAGGCCCCGAGGCGCGAGCCATCGAGAGGACAGGTCCAGGGCCTTTGCCGGGCACCCGGCGGCCGTGCGAGATGCCGCGAAGAGATCCAGGCGCAACACGCCGGTTCGGTGCGGACATCGACACGGAGCGTCGCTAGGGTGCCGCTCATACGCGACCGTGGCCAGCCGCCTCCAGCGGCAGGCGATCCTGACCGCCGAGGCCCCGCCCCAGCTCATCGCGGTGATTGATGAGATGGTGCTGCGCCGGGTGGTCGGCGACCGGGCGGTGATGGCCGGCCAGCTTGCCCACCTGGCGGCGGTGGCCGAGCAGGAGCACGGTCCAGGTTCGGGTGATCCCGGCCGACGGCCTATGGCACACCGGACGGGCCGGTCGATTGAGCTGATCAGGGAAGTGGCGACGACATGGAGCTGACCAACGCCCGCTGGCGCACCGCCACCCGCAGCAGCAACAACGGCGGTGACTGCGTCGAGGTGGCCGACAACCTGCCCGGCCGGATCCTGGTCCGGGACAGCAAGGATCGCGACGGCGGCACCCTCGCCTTCACCCCGGCCGCCTGGCACGCCTTCGTCGAGCTGGCCAAGCGCCCGGCCTGACCCGCCCGCCCGCGCCGGCCGTCAGGCCGTGCCCCAGCTGTAGGTCTGCTTACGGAGCTTGAGGTAGACGAACGCCTCGGTCGCCAGTACGCCGGGGACGGTGCGCAGCTTCTGGAGAATCTCCAGCAGGTGTGCGTCGTTGCGGCAGACCACCTCGGCCAGCAGGTCGAACGAGCCGGCCGTGATCACCACGTAGTCGATCTCCGCGAACTCGGCGAGCCGGTCGGCCACGCTCTCCAGGTCCCCGTCGGTACGTAGGCCGATCATGGCCTGGCGGGGGAAGCCGAGCTGGAGCGGATCGGTCACCGCGACGATCTGCATGACCCCGGCGTCGAGTAGCCGCTGCACCCGTTGCCGGACCGCCGCCTCGGACAGGCCGACCGCCTTGCCGATGGTCGCGTACGGGCGTCGGCCGTCCTCCTGGAGCTGCTCGATGATCTGCTTGGCGACGTCATCGAGCAGTGCGTGATTAGCCCCTTCACGCACAGTGACGCGGCGCGCGCCGTTGCCGTTCTCCTGGTGCCGGTTGGCCATCGCCCGCTCCCCATGTCCAATTTCCTCGCGCTGAGGGTAGCGCCCGACGCAGTCTGGCGTATTTCGTGGTCCTTGGCTATTCCCGCAACGGAATCCCTTGTAAGGGAGGTCACCTCATGTCAGGATCAGTCGTCCATCGCCATTGACCCTCCCGTTGGCGCGCCCCCTTGTCACGCCGCCGACGATGCCCCCCCATAGGAGTCGTCACATGCGTAGTCCCCTCCGGCCCCTCACCCGGCGTGGCCTGCTGACCGGCACCCTCGGCTCGGCCGCGTTGATTGCCACGACGGGTGCCCTGACCGGCTGCGGCACCAAGGGCGCTCAGCAGACCGAGGCCGGCTGCAAGAGCGATGACCTCTCCGCCACCGAGAAGAAGCTGGCCTTTTCGAACTGGCCGCAATACATCGACGTCGACGATAAGGACGAGTCGAAGCGGCCCACCCTCGAGGCGTTCATCGCCCGGACCGGCATTCAGGTGACCTACACCGAGGACGTCAACGACAACAACGAGTTCTTCGGCAAGGTGCAGAACCAGCTCGCCGGCTGCCAGCCGACCGGGCGTGACCTCATGGTCCTCACCGACTGGATGGCGGCCCGGATGGTCCGGCTCGGCTGGCTCCAGAAGCTGGACAAGGCGAAGCTGCCTAACGTCGAGGCGAACCTGCTGCCGACGCTGCGCAACGTGTCGTTCGACCCGGAGCGTCAGTTCTCGGCCCCGTGGCAGTCCGGCCTGGCCGCGCTCGCGTACAACGCCAAGGTGACCAAGGAGATCCGGACGGTCGACGAGTTGCTCACCCGCCCGGACCTCAAGGGCAAGGTGACCGCGCTGTCCGAGATGCGGGACACCATGGGCCTGCTGCTCCAGTCCAACGGCCACGACCCGTCGAACTTCACCACCGCACAGTTCGACGACGCGCTGGCCAAGCTGAAGCGGGCCGTCGACTCCGGGCAGATCCGCAAGTTCACCGGCAACGACTACTCGCAGGACCTCAACAAGGGTGACATCGCCGCTTGTATCTGTTGGTCCGGTGACGTGATCCAGCTGAGTTTCAACAATGACAACATCAAGTTCGTGATGCCCGAGTCCGGGGCGATGCTCTGGTCGGACAACATGCTGGTGCCGAACAAGGCCACCCACAAGGCGAACGCCGAAGAGCTGATCAACTACTACTACGAGCCGGCGGTGGCCGCGAAGCTCGCCGCCTACGTCAACTACATCTGCCCGGTCAAGGGCGCGCAGGCCGAGATGGAGAAGATCGATCCGGACCTGGCCAGCAACCCGCTCATCTTCCCTGACGAGGAGATGCTGTCGAAGACCAAGGGCTTCATGGCCCTGACCGAGAAGCAGGAGCGGGATTTCGAGTCCAAGTTCCAGAAGGTCATCGGGGCGTGAGGATGATGGGACACGAGACACCGGCCGGCGACCTGCGCCTGGCCAACCTGACCAAGCGGTTCGGCGTCTTCACCGCGGTGGACGACCTCAGCCTGACCATCCCGCAGGGCTCGTTCTTCGCCCTGCTCGGGGCCTCCGGCTGCGGCAAGACCACCACGCTGCGGATGATCGCCGGGCTGGAGGAGCCGACCAGCGGGCAGGTGCTGCTCGGTGACCGGGACATCGCCGGGCTGCGCCCGTACAAGCGGCCGGTCAACACGGTGTTCCAGAGCTACGCGCTCTTCCCCCACCTCGACATCCACGAGAACGTCGCCTTCGGGCTGCGGCGGCGGGGCATCCGCAAGGTGACCGAGCAGGTCGAGCAGATGCTCGCGCTGGTACAGCTCGAAGGGTACGGCCGTCGCAAGCCCGCCCAACTCTCCGGCGGCCAGCAGCAGCGGGTCGCGCTGGCCCGCGCGCTGATCAACCACCCGCAGGTGCTGCTGCTGGACGAGCCGCTCGGCGCGCTCGACCTGAAGCTGCGCCGGCAGATGCAGATCGAGCTGAAGCGGATCCAGACCGAGGTCGGCATCACCTTCGTGCACGTCACCCACGACCAGGAGGAGGCCATGACCATGGCCGACACGGTCGCGGTGATGAACGCCGGCCGGATCGAGCAGCTCGGTGCCCCGGCCGACATCTACGAGTACCCGGCGACCGCGTTCGTGGCGAACTTCCTCGGCCAGTCCAACCTGCTCGCCGGCGAGGCCGCCGGGCTCAGCGGGCACGACGTGCTGGTCACCGCGCACGGTGCGCGTTTCTCGGTGCCCGCCGGGCGGGCCCGCGTCGAGCGGGGGCCGATCTTCCTCGGGGTACGCCCCGAGAAGCTGCACCTGGTCGCCCACCCCGACGAGGTGCCCGCCGGACACCAGCACGTCGGTGGCGTGGTGACCGACGCCTCGTACGTCGGGGTGAGCACGCAGTACCTGGTGAAGACGCCGTGGGGCAGCGAGCTGTCCGCCTTCGCGGCGAACAGTGGCCTCGGCGGCCAGGTGCCGGTCGGCGCGGCGATGGTGGCGCACTGGGACCCGCAGCATGCGTTCCTGCTGCCCCGCGACTCCGGTGAGGACGATCAGACCACGCCGCTGCTCGACCAGGTGGCGGCATGACCGCGCTGGCGCACGTACCGACCGGGTCGGGGCAGCCGGCTGCGCCGCCGGCGTCCCGGCGGGGGCGGTCCCGGCTGCTGCCGTACCTGCTGCTGCTGCCCGGCGCGGCCTGGCTGGCGATCTTCTTCGCCCTGCCGCTGCTCCAACTGGCGGCGGCCAGCCTGTACGACTCGGACGGATCGCTGGCCACCGGTTACGACATGACCTGGGCCTTCGGCAACTACCCGGAGGCGTTGCAGGCGTACTGGCCGCAGTTCGTCCGGTCGTTGGTCTACTCGGCGATCGCGCTGGCGCTGGCCCTGCTGATGGGCTACCCGCTGGCGTACGCGATCGCGCAGAAGGCCGGCCGCTGGAAGAACCTGCTGCTCGTCGCGGTGGTCGCGCCGATGTTCACCAGCTTCCTGGTCCGCACGCTGGCCTGGAAGACGATCCTGTCGGACAACGGCTGGGTGGTCGAGCTGCTGCGCGACGTGCACCTGCTCGGGCCGGACGGCCGGCTGCTGGCCACCCCGGCCGCGGTGGTGCTCGGCCTGACGTACAACTTCCTGCCCTTCCTGGTGCTGCCGCTGTACGCGAACCTGGAGCGGCTGGACCCCCGGCTGTTGGAGGCGGCGAGCGACCTGTACGCGAGCCCGCTGCGGGCGTTCCAGAAGGTCACCCTGCCGCTGTCCATGCCCGGGCTGATCGCCGGCACGCTGCTCTTCTTCATCCCGGCCACCGGTGACTACATCAACGCCCAGCTGCTCGGGACCCCGAACGAATACATGATCGGCAACGTAATCGACTCGGCGTTCCTGGTCCGGCTGGACTACCCGCAGGGCGCGGCCCTGTCGTTCCTGCTGATGGCGGCGATCCTGGCGATCGTCTTCGTCTATCTGCGTAAGGCCGGCACGGAGGAGGTGCTGTGAAACTGTCCCGTTGGCTGGCCGACCGCTGGGTGATGGGGGTCGCCCTGCTGGTCCTCGGCTACCTGTCGCTGCCGATCATGGTGGTCGCCGGTCTCTCCTTCAACCGGCCGGCGAACCGGCTGTCCTACGACTTCAACGAGTTCACCCTGGACAACTGGCTCCAGCCCTGCGCCACCTCCGACATGTGCGACGCGGTGGGCCGGAGCATGCTGATCGGCCTGATCGCCACCGTGGTCGCCACCGTCCTCGGCACGCTGATGGCGTTCGCCCTGGTCCGGCACGGCTTCAAGGGGCGGGCCGGGATCAACGGCCTGATCTTCCTGCCGATGGCCACCCCGGAGCTGGTGATGGGCACCTCCCTGCTCGCTCTTTTCGTGGCCGCCGGGGTGCCGCAGGGCTTCTGGACCATCGTCATCGCGCACGTGATGTTCTGCGTGTCGTTCGTGGTGGTCACCGTGAAGGCCCGGCTCGCCGGCATGGACCGGCGGCTGGAGGAGGCCGCCATGGACCTGTACGCCAGTGAGTGGCAGACCTTCCGGCGGATCACCCTGCCCCTGGTGCTGCCCGGCATCGTGTCAGCCGCGCTGCTCTCCTTCTCGCTGAGCTTCGACGACTTCATCATCACGAACTTCAACGCCGGCACCACCGTCACCTTCCCGATGTACGTCTGGGGTGCCGCCCAGCGGGGCATCCCGCCGCAGGTCAACGTCATCGGCACGGCGATGTTCGCGATCGCGCTGCTGCTGGTCGGGGCCAGTTCGCTGCAGGGCCGGCGGGCCCGACGGGCCGCCCTCGCGGCCACCGTGCCGGCCAGGCAAACGGCGAAGAGCGGGTCATGAAACTCCCGCATACCGGCCGGGCGCTGGCCGACGCCGCGCCCGTCCCGTACTGGCTGGACCGACCGGAACGCCCCGACCCGCTGCCGCCGCTGACCGGTACGCACGACGCCGACCTGCTGGTGGTCGGCGGCGGGTACTCCGGGTTGTGGACCGCCCTGCTCGCCAAGGAGGCCGACCCGGACCGGGATGTGCTCCTGGTCGAGGCGGGCACCTGCGGCTGGGCGGCGTCGGGGCGTAACGGTGGGTTCTGCGCCGCCTCGCTCACCCACGGCCTGGCCAACGGCGTCGACCGGTTCCCCGGCGAGATCGACGAGCTGGAACGGCTCGGCCGGGAGAACCTGGACGCCATCGCCGACACGATCGACCGGCACGGCATCGACTGCGACTTCGAGCGGACCGGCGAGCTGGCGGTGGCCGTGGAGCCGTACCAGCTCGCCGGGCTCGCCGAGGATGCCGAGTTGGCCCGCCGGTACGGCCACGACGTGCGCCTGCTCGACCGGGACGAGGTACGCGCCGAGGTGGACTCGCCGACGTACCTCGGCGGGATGTGGGACCGGGATCGGGTGGCCATGCTCGACCCGGCGAAGCTCGCCTGGGGGCTGCGCCGGGCCGCCCTCGACCGGGGCGTACGCCTGCACGAGCACACCCGGGTCACCGGCCTGCGCCCCGACGGCGGCGCGCTACGCGCGACGACGGCCGGCGGCCCGGACGGGGCATCCGGCACGGTCCGGGCCCGGCAGGTGGTGCTCGGCACCAACGCGTTCCCGCCGCTGCTGCGCCGGCTGCGCGCCTGGCTGGTGCCCGTCTACGACTACGCGCTGATGACCGAGCCGCTGTCGGAGGCGCAGCGCAAGGCGATCGGCTGGGCGAACCGGCAGGGGCTGGCCGATCTCGGCAACCAGTTCCACTACTACCGGATCACCGCCGACGGTCGGATCCTCTTCGGCGGGTACGACGCGGTCTACCACTACGGCAACCGGATGGCTCCCGGGCTGGAGCAGCGGGAGGCCACCTTCACCGCCCTGGCCCGGCACTTCTTCACCACGTTTCCCCAGCTGGACGGCCTCCGGTTCAGTCACCGCTGGGGCGGCGTCATCGACACCTGCACCCGCTTCTGCCCGTTCTTCGGCACCGCCTACGACGGTCGGCTGGCGTACGCGGCCGGGTTCACCGGGCTCGGCGTCGGGGCCACCCGGTTCGGTGCCCGGGTGATGCTCGACCTGCTCGGCGGCGAACACACCCCGCTGACCCGGCTCGACCTGGTCCGCAGCAAGCCGCTGCCGTTCCCGCCGGAGCCGTTCCGGGCCACCGGCATCAATCTCACCCGCTGGTCGCTGGCCCGCGCCGACGAGCGTGAAGGCCGGCGCAACCTGTGGCTGCGTACTCTCGATCGTTTTGGTTTGGGGTTTGATTCCTGATGCGTATCCTGCTCGTCGGCGCCGGTGGCGTCGGTTCCGCCGCCGTCGCCATCGCAGCCCGCCGTTCCTTCTTCGAGACCATGGTGGTCGCCGACCACGACCCCGCCCGCGCGTCGCGGGCGATCGCCGGGCGCGATTCCCGCTTCGTCGCCGCGCAGGTCGACGCCTCCTCGACGGAGGCCGTCGCCGCGCTCTGCCGGGAGCACCGGATCACCCACGTGTTCAACGCGGTCGACCCGCGCTTCGTCATGTCGATCTTCGACGGCGCCTTCGCCGCCGGGGCCGACTACCTGGACATGGCGATGTCGCTGTCCCACCCGCACCCGACCGCGCCCTACGCCGAGACCGGCGTGAAGCTCGGCGACGACCAGTTCGCGGCGGCCTCCGCCTGGGTGAAGGCCGGTCGCCTCGCGCTCTGCGGCATCGGCGTCGAGCCCGGCCTGTCCGACATATTCGCCCGCTACGCCGCCGACGAACTGTTCACCGAGATCGACGAGATCGGGGTACGCGACGGCGCCAACCTGACCGTCGACGGCTACGACTTCGCCCCGTCGTTCTCCATCTGGACCACCATCGAGGAGTGCCTGAACCCGCCGGTGATCTGGGAGGCCGACCGGGGCTGGTACACCACCCCGCCGTTCTCCGAGCCGGAGGTCTTCGAGTTCCCCGAGGGGATCGGCCCGGTCGAGTGCGTCAACGTGGAGCACGAGGAGGTGCTGCTGATCCCGCGCTGGGTGAAGGCGAAGCGGGTCACCTTCAAGTACGGCCTCGGCGACGAGTTCATCGAGGTGCTCAAGACCCTGCACAAGCTGGGCCTCGACGCTGTTTCCCCGGTGCGGGTGCGGGGCGTCGAGGTCTCCCCGCGCGACGTGGTGGCCGCCTGCCTGCCCGATCCGGCGACCCTCGGCGACCGGATGCGCGGCAAGACCTGCGCCGGCACGTACGTGACCGGCATCGGCGTCGACGGTCGGCCCCGAAAGGTCTACCTCTACCACGTGGTCGACAACGAGTGGTCGATGCGGGAGTACGGCCACCAGGCGGTGGTCTGGCAGACCGCGGTCAACCCCGTCGTCGCGCTGGAACTGCTGGCCACCGGCGCCTGGTCCGGCGCTGGCGTGATCGGCCCGGAGGCGCTGCCCCCGGTGCCCTTCCTCGACCTGCTGACCGACTACGGCTCGCCGTGGGGGATGGAGGAGCGATGACCCGCTACGGCCCGATGTTCGGCCCCGACGTCACCTTCCTCGGGGTGGACCGCTGTGCGCTGGACGAGCCGTCCTCCTTCGCCGACGCGGACGTGGTGATCGTCGGTGCGCCCTTCGACGGTGGCACCTCGCACCGGCCGGGCACCCGATTCGGCCCGTCCGCGATCCGCCAGGCCTGCTACCTGCCGCACGACGGCTCCCGCCTCTCCCTGGCCCTGCGCGTCGACGGACTGCAGGACCTGCAGGTGTACGACGCCGGCGACGTCGAGATGTTCTCCGGCGACATCGAGCGGTCGTTGGCCGCCCTGGAAGACGCCGTGCACACGGTCGCATCCGCCGGGGCGATCCCGATCGTGCTCGGCGGCGACCACTCCATCGCCCTGCCCGACGCCACCGGGGTCGCCCGCCACCACGGGCTCGGCCGGGTGTCGCTGGTGCACTTCGACGCGCACGCCGACACCGGGGACATCGAGTTCGGCTCGCTGCACGGCCACGGCCAGCCGATGCGCCGGCTCATCGAGTCCGGCGCGGTACGCGGCGACCGCTTCCTCCAGATCGGCCTGCGCGGCTACTGGCCCGGCCCGGAGACGCTGTCCTGGATGGCCGACCAGCGGATGCGGTCGTACGAGATGACCGAGATCGTGGCTCGCGGCCTGGATTCCTGTCTCTCGGAAGCGTTCGGGATCGCCACCGACGAGTGCGAGGGCGTCTTCCTCTCCGTCGACGTGGACGTGGTCGACCCGGGCATGGCACCCGGCACCGGCACCCCCGAGCCGGGCGGTTTCACCTCGCGGCAGCTCCTCGACGCCGTGCGCCGCTGCTGCTACGAGCTGCCCGTGGTTGGGGTGGACGTGGTCGAGGTCGCGCCGCCGTACGACCACGCCGACATCACCGCGTACCTGGGGAACCGGGTGGTCCTGGAGGCGTTGTCCGCGATCGCCCGCCGCCGCCGGGACGCGGCCGGCGGCCCACCCTGGGACCCGCGCCAACCTCTCCTCGACGATCGCTGATCGGGCCGGATGATCCTCGCCTTCCTGGGCTTCGCACGATTGAGGTGGACCACCACCGGCTGACCCGGAATCGTGACGGGCAGAGCGTCAGCCCAGGGAGAGGTGGTCCGTCATGCCGCCGGAGGAGACCGCCACGTGGACCGACGGGCCGGTCTCCGGCGCGGTGCGTGCCCCGCGCCGGCTGCGCCACCCGGGCCGGTTCCGCGCCCGCTACGGCCCCTGGGCGCTCGTCACCGGCGCGTCGTCCGGCATCGGGCGGGAGATCGCCGGGCTGCTGGCCGGTGCTGGGCTGCACCTCGTCCTCGTCGCCCGGCGGCGGGACCTCCTGTGCGCCCTGGCCGACGAGCTCACCGCCCGGTACGGCGTACAGGTCCGGGTGGTCGATGCCGACCTCGCCACACCGGCCGGGGTGGACGCCGTCGTCGCCGGCAGCACGGATCTCGACGTGGGGCTGCTGGTGGCCGCCGCCGGGTTCGGCACCTCCGGGGCCTTCCTCGACGCCGACCCGGCGGTTGAGGCGGACATGCTGGACGTCAACTGCCGGGCGGTGCTGGCACTGACCCAGCGGTTCGGGCGGCGACTGGCCGCGCGCGGTCGCGGGGGCGTGGTGCTGCTGGCCTCGCTGATGGGCTTCCAGGGCACCCCGCACGCCGCCTCGTACGCGGCCACCAAGGCGTATGTGCAGGCGCTCGCCGAGGCGCTGCACGTGGAGTGGAAACGCCTCGGCGTAGACGTGCTGGCGGCGGCGCCCGGCCCGGTACACACCGGCTTCGCGGCCCGCGCGGGGATGCGGATGGCGCTGGCCGCCCGCCCCGCCGACGTAGCGGCACCCGTCCTCAACGCGCTCGGCCGTCGCAGCACGGTGCTGCCCGGCGGCCTGGCGAAGCTGCTCACCTGGTCGCTGCGGCCGCTGTCGCGCCCCCTGCGGGTCCGAATGATGAGCGTGGTGATGCGCGGGATGCTCGACGAGGGTCAGCCGAACGCTGCCTCCAGGATGTCCAGGCCCCGGGCCAGTTCGTCGTCGGAGATGACGAGCGGGGGCAGGAAGCGCAGCACATTGCCGTAGGTGCCGCAGGTCAGGGTGAGCAGGCCGGCGGCGTGGCAGGCCGCCGAGATCGCCCCCGTGGCGGCCGGGTCCGGGGTCAGCGTCCCGGGCTGCACGATCTCCACGGCGAGCATGGCGCCGCGACCGCGTACCTCGGCGATGCGCGGGTCGCGGGCGGCGATCGCGCGCAGCCGGTCGCCCAGCACCGAGCCGATCCGTCGGGCGGCGGCGGCCAGGTCCAGCTCGTGCATGGTCTCGATCGCCGCGAGCGCGGCCGCGCAGGCGATCGGATTACCGCCGTACGTGCCGCCGAGGCCGCCCACGTGCACCGCGTCCATCAGCTCCGCCCGCCCGGTCACCGCGGCCAGCGGAAGCCCGCCGGCGATGCCCTTGGCCAGGGTGATCAGGTCCGGCTCGACGCCCTCGTGCTGGCAGGCGAACCAGTCCCCGGTCCGGCAGAAGCCGGTCTGGATCTCGTCGGCGATGAAGACCACCCCGGCCGCCGTCGCCCACTCGCGCAGCGCCGGCAGGAACCCCTCGGCGGGTACGACGAAACCGCCCTCGCCCTGGATCGGCTCGATCAGCAGCGCGGCCACGTTCTCCGCGCCGACCTGCTTCTCCACCATCTCGATGGCCCGGGCGGCGGCGGTCGCCCCGTCCAACCCACCGTCGCGCAGCGGGTACGACATCGGCACCCGGTAGATCTCCCCGGCGAACGGCCCGAACCGGTGCTTGTACGGCATGTTCTTCGCGGTCAGCGCCATGGTCAGGTTGGTCCGGCCGTGGTACGCGTGGTCGAAGACCACCACCGCCGGCCGCCCGGTGGCGTGCCGGGCGATCTTGACGGCGTTCTCCACCGCCTCGGCACCCGAGTTGAACAGCGCCGAGCGCTTCTCGAAGCTGCCCGGGGTCAGCGCGTTGAGCTGCTCGCAGACCGCCACGTACGACTCGTACGGTGCGACCATGAAGCAGGTGTGAGTGAAGCGCTCGACCTGCGCCCGGACCGCCTCGACCACCTTCGGCGCGGAGTTGCCCACGTTGGTGACCGCGATGCCGGCGGCGAAGTCGATCCACTCCCGCCCGTCGACGTCGGTGATGGTGCCGCCGCCCGCGTGGTCCACGTACGCCGGAATGACGCTGCCCACGCCACGGGCGACCGCCGCGCCCCGCCGCTTGTGCAGCTCGTCGGAAGAAGTCATCGGTATCAGCCCTCGATGTTGTGCATGACGTGCTTGATCCGGGTGTAGTCCTCAAGGCTGTAGACCGAGAGGTCCTTGCCGTGGCCCGAGTGCTTGAAGCCGCCGTGCGGCATCTCGGAGATGAACGGGATGTGGGTGTTCACCCAGACGCAGCCGAAGTCGAGCCGGCGGGTCATCCGCATGGCCCGGCCGTGGTCCCTGGTCCAGACCGAGGCGGAAAGACCGTAGTCGACGCCGTTGGCCCAGCGCACCGCCTCGTCCTCGTCGGAGAACCGCTGCACGGTGATGACCGGCCCGAACACCTCCTGCTGGATGACCTCGTCCTGCTGACGCACTCCGCTGACCACGGTGGGGGCGTAGAAGTAACCCCGCGTGCCCTGCTGGGATCCCCCGGTCTCGACGTTCGCGTGGTCCGGCAGGCGGTCCACGAAGCCACGTACCCGGGCGAGCTGGTTGGCGTTGTTCAGCGGGCCGTAGAGCACGTCCTCGTCGTCCGGCGCGCCGGTCTTCGTGTTGCGGGCCTGCTCGGTGAGGGCGGCGACGAAGTCGTCGTAGACGCCGGGACCGGCGAGCACCCGGGTGGCGGCGGTGCAGTCCTGGCCGGCGTTGAAGTAGCCGCCCACCGCGACCGCCTCGGCCGCCGCCGCGATGTCCGCGTCGTCGAAGAGCACCACCGGGGCCTTGCCGCCCAGCTCCAGGTGGGTCCGCTTCAAATCCGGGGCCGCCGCCGCGGCGACCTCCATGCCGGCCCGGGTCGAGCCGGTGATCGACACCAGCTGCGGGGTGGGGTGGGAGACGAGGGCACGTCCGGTGTCCCGGTCGCCGCAGACGACGTTGAACACGCCCGGCGGGAAGAACTCGGACGCGATCTCGGCCAGCAGCAGCGTCGAGACCGGGGTGGTGTCCGACGGCTTGAGCACCACCGTGTTGCCGGCCGCGAGGGCCGGGGCGATCTTCCAGACCGCCATCATCAGCGGGTAGTTCCACGGGGTGACCTGGGCGCAGACGCCGATCGGCTCGCGCCGCACGTACGAGGTGTGGCCCGCCAGGTACTCGCCGGCCGAGCGGCCCTCAAGCAGCCGGGCGGCACCGGCGAAGAAGCGGAACTCGTCGACGGCCGGCGGCAGCTCCTCGTCGGCGGTGAGCTGGCGGGGCTTGCCGGTGTTGCGCACCTCGGCGTCGACCAGGTCGGCGGCGCGGGCCTCCACCGCGTCGGCGAGCTTGAGCAGGGCTTTCTGCCGCTCGGCCGGGGTGGTGTCCCGCCACGTCTCGAACGCCGTGGCGGCGGCCTTCATCGCCGCGTCCACGTCCGCGGCTCCGGAGACCGGCGCCTGGGCGAAGACCTCGCCGGTGCACGGGTCGATCAGGTCGGCGTAGCCGCCGTCCACCGGGTCGACGTACTCGCCGTTGACGAAGTTGCGCAGCTGCTGCTGATCACTCATCAGAATGTCTCCGAGGGTGGCCGGGGGGAAGGTCTGCGGAGGTTATCGCAATCTGACTGCCATCTTGGCCACTGAATCCGTAACAGACAAGGGTTGAAGCAACTGTTTCCGCGCGGGCCTGCGTCGTCTACGCTGCCGATCGTGGAGCCGAGAGCCTTCTTTGTCGCCGGTCGCCCCGCCCACGGCGAGGGCGAGCTGACCGTCACCCACCCGTACGACGGCCGGACGGTGGGGCGTACCACCCTCGCCACGGCCGACCAGGTCGAAGCCGCCGTCGCGGCAGCCACCGGCGTCGCCGCGGCGGCCGCGGCCCTGCCCGCGCACGCCCGGGCGGCGGCCCTGGACCACGTCTCCCGGCGGCTCGCCGAACGTGCCGACGAGGTCGCGGCCCTGATCACCGCCGAGAACGGCAAGCCGGTCAAGTGGGCGAAGGCCGAGGTGGGCCGGGCAGTCTCCACGTTCCGGTGGGCGGCCGAGGAGGCCCGGCGATTCTCCGGCGAACTGCAGCGGCTGGACACCGACCCGGCGGCCAACGGGCGGATCGCGCTGGTCCGGCGGGTGCCCCGGGGCCCCGTGCTGGGGATCGCGCCGTTCAACTTCCCGCTCAACCTGGTCGCGCACAAGGTCGCCCCGGCCATCGCCGTCGGCGCGCCGATCGTCGTCAAGCCGGCCCCGGCCACCCCGCTGTCCGCGCTGCTGCTCGGCGAGATCCTCGCCGAGACCGAGCTGCCCGAGGGGATGTTCTCGGTGCTGCCGCTGCCCAACGAGCGCGCCGCCGAGCTGGTCGCCGATCCCCGGCTGCCGGTGGTGTCGTTCACCGGCTCCGGGCCGGTCGGCGCGGCCATCCGCCGGGCCGCCCCGGACAAGCACGTCACCCTCGAACTGGGCGGCAACGCGGCGGCGGTGATCTGCGAGGACTGGTCGTCCGACGAGGACCTGACCTTCGCGGCGCACCGGATCGCCACCTTCTCCAACTACCAGGCCGGGCAGTCGTGCATCGCCGTGCAGCGGGTCTACGTGCACGAATGGCTCTACGACGGCTTCCTGCCCCGACTCGTCGCCGCAGTGCAGGAACTGCGGACCGGGGACCCGGCCTCGGAACTGACCGACGTCGGGCCGCTGGTCTCCGTCGAAGCGGCCCAGCGCGTCGAGGCGTGGGTCGACGAGGCGGTCGCCGCCGGTGCCACCATCGAGGTCGGCGGACGGCGGGAGGGCGCTACCTACCCGCCGACGGTGCTGTCCGGCGTGCCGTCATCCGCGAAGGTCTGCCGGGAAGAGGTCTTCGGGCCAGTGCTGGTGGTCAGCCCGATCGCAGACGACCAGGCCGCGTTCGCCGCGGTCAACGACTCGGCGTACGGGTTGCAGGCGGGGATCTTCACGCACAACCTGCAGACCGCCTTCCTCGCGTCCCGCACCCTGGAGGTCGGCGGGGTGATCGTCGGGGACGTGCCGTCGTACCGGGCCGACCAGATGCCGTACGGCGGGGTCAAGGGTTCCGGTGTCGGGCGGGAAGGGCTGCGCAGCGCGATGGACGACTACACCGAGCCGCGCGTCATGGTGCTGACCGGGCTGGTGCTGTAGCCGCCTGGCCCGTTCGACAGGCTGGGCCGATGGAGTCAGCGTGGGATGAGGTAGCGGCGGCGGTCGCCGCCGCGCCGTACCTGGTCGAGGTACTGCCGGCCGAACCGGCCCGAGCGGCCGCCTGCCTGGCTGCCTTGGAGATCACCACCCGGTCCTGGCTCGGCGCGGTGGCCGCCAACACCGGTGGGCTGTAAATCCGTCGCGAAAGCTACAGAGGTTCGAATCCTCTACGCGCCACCGGGTGCGACAAGGCCCGTGACCAGCAGAGATGCCGGTCAGGGGCCTTTGTCGGCTCTTCGAACTTGAGCGGGGTTCGCGGCTGAGTCGACCCGAGAGTGAAGCGCTCGCAGCTCGTCAGTGATCATCTGAGTGTCTAGTTCGGATGGTCACAAGTGAAGAGCTGCGAGCATGGTCAACGATACGACCCGGCTGCTGGGCCTGGACGGCCGCCGCCGCATGACCCTGACCCAGCGGGGGCGCCGCGGTCGCGGCAGCGACCCGGAATGGGGATGCGTAACCGGCTGACCCGCTCGGCCGCCCGCATGCCCGGCAAGCACGTCGACCACCTCGTCGACACCCTCGAAGCCCTACCCGCGGCGATCGGCGCTCCGATCCTGACCGCGTGGAACGCGAAAGAAGACCTGCTTGACCTTCTCGCGACCGCCCGCACTCAGCCCAACCGGGAAGACGTCCACCGGCTGCTGCACCGCTTCTACACCCGCTGCGCCGCCTCTGACCTGCCCGAACTCCACCGGCTCGCCACCACGATCGAGACTTGGTGGCCACAAATACTGGCGTTCCTGGCCACCGGCATCACCAACGCCGGCTCGGAAGGAACCAATCGGGTTATCGAGACCATCGCCCGCGACGCCTACGGCTTCCGAAATCCCGAAAACCAACGCCTACGCACCCGCACCGCCACCACCCGACGACACCGCGGACACCTCAACCCCGCTTAAGTTCGAAGAGCCCCTTTGTCGTGGGTCTCGCTGAATCTCAGGTTTAGCCACTTAATCCCGCGCCGCGGAGTCCATGGGCCACGTCATCGGGAAACGGCCAGGATGGTTGACGGCTTTGCGGCTCTGGGCGCCACTCGGCGGAGTAGGCGAGGTGGGACCCCGGAAGCACGTTGAAGTGCACCAGGAAATTGATGCAGGAATCGCAGGGCAGCCCCGCCAGCATGCCATCCGAGGAATCAGCGGAATCTAGCGAGGAATCCCGGCCGTTTAGGTTTAGGGCCGGGAGGAATCGCGTTACGGACCTGGACGCTTCTGGTTGGCGATGTATTGCTTGACGGTTTCCAGCGGGGCTTCGCCGCAGGACGCGGCGAAGTGGGACGGTGACCACAGGCGGCCGTGCATGAGGTGCCGGTTGATGTGGCCGGTGAACTCTTTGCGCAGGTAGTGGGCGGACACGCCTTTGAGGGAGTTGACGAGTGTGGAGATCGCTAGCTTCGGGGGGTGGCGCACAAGCAGGTGCACGTGATCGTCCTCGCCGTTGAACTCGGCCAGGTCAGCCCCCATGCCGGCGCAGACGTCGGCCATGACCTGCTCGCACCGGGTGAGCATCGCGTCGTTGAGTACGTCGCGACGGTACTTGGTGATGAAGACCAGATGCACGTGCAGATCGTGGACAACGCTGCGGCCCCGCCGAATATCCGGGTCCGAGGTCCATCCCGGTGACACAGGCCGGACGGTAGACTGTGGACGGTGAAGATCGTTGTGCAGGTGCGCCTGTTTCCTGACGTCGGCCAAGAGGCGGCGTTGCGGGACACGCTGACCTTGTGCAACGAGGCCGCGAACCTCGTCTCCGCCGAGGCGTACCGGACGCGGGTGTACGGCAAACAGTCGTTGCAGCGGCTCACATACGGGCGGCTGAAGGGAATGGGCCTGTCGGCTCAGCCAGCGATCCACGTCGCACGCAAGGTCGCTGGCACGTACACCGCCCTGAAATCCAGCATCCTCGCCGGGAACCTCGGCAAGCCCGGGTCGAAACGCCGCCGCAAGGCCGAGGCAAAGCCGATTGCGTTCCGCCGGGATGCCGCACAGCCGTTCGACGACCGCTGCCTATCGTGGCAGATAGCCGACCGCACGGTGTCGAT
The DNA here is from genome assembly GCF_040649295.1 of Micromonospora sp. NPDC048999. Lineage (NCBI taxonomy): Bacteria > Bacillati > Actinomycetota > Actinomycetes > Micromonosporales > Micromonosporaceae > Micromonospora > Micromonospora sp. NPDC048999. The sequence goes on from NZ_JBEZFI010000003.1 coordinate 70,552, forward strand.
CTGGGCCGTCGGCGGCCGGTTGAACCGAGTTCGGTTTGCTTGCTCCGAGCAGCAGTACTCCACGCTGGTCACCCACCGTAAGGGCGAGTCCGACCTGGTGCACCGTGATGGCAAGTGGTACCTGTACGCCACCTGCGACATCCCTGACGCCCAGGTGAAGCAGCCTGACGGGTTCCTCGGTGTGGACCTGGGCATCGCGAACATCGCCACCACCAACGACGGCACCCGACACAGCGGCAAAGGCTTGAACCGGGTGCGCCACCGTAACCAGCGGCTGCGGGCAAAACTTCAGCGGATCGGCACCAAGTCCGCCAAGCGGCTGCTGAAAGCCCGCCGACGTAAGGAAGCCCGGTTCGCGACCGACACCAATCACCGCATCGCCAAGCAGATCGTGGCCGAGGCCGAACGCACCGGCCGCGGGATAGCCCTGGAAAACCTCACGGGCATCCGCGACCGGGTACGGCTCCGACGGCCCCAGCGGGTCACACTGCATTCGTGGGCGTTCCACCAACTCGGCCAGTTCATCGCCTACAAAGCGAAACGGACCGGAGTGGCGCTCGTCCACGTCAACCCGGCGTACACCTCGCAGGGCTGCTGCGCCTGCGGGCACATCGCAAAGGCGAATCGCCTCAACCAATCCACCTTCCGATGCACGTCGTGCGGCTTCGCTGAGCACGCCGACGTCAACGCAGCCCGCAACATCGCCACCCGCGGTGCCGCGGACTGGGCAGCCGTCAGCCTGCCAAACGCGGCGTGACCGATGCAGCCAGCACCGAGCACGATCTGCAAGCTCGGCCCCCTCGGGGCGGAGAAGTTGACCTGTCTCGACTGCACCGCTTTACGACACCTGGACGCACGGCTGGCCGCAGGTCTCCGCGTCGCGTACCTTCGACGGCTACCTCCACGGGGACGTCCGCAGTCCCGTGAACGGCGAGGAGGACGGGCCGCGCCGGGTCGAGGAGGTCCCCGGCGGGCGGTTCCAGAAGCTCTGCGCCGACGTCGACCCGGCAACCGACCTCGGGGCAGCAGCTGGTCGAACGCGGCTACCCGGACCTGCACGGGCAACTGTTGGCGGGTGGCCACGGCTGCTACGCCTTCCTCATCACCGCTTGGCTGGGCGGCGCATCACACGCCTGGGTGGCGCTGTGCGCCGGACGTTCGTGATGTTCGAGGAGCAGTTGCGGCAGGCCGGCGACCCCGGCGCCGACCCGACCATCGCGACCGGCTGACGGCGGGAGGACGGATATGCGTTGCGAGCGGCGGGGCGGTGGGCGAGGGTCCCGGCATGACTGACGCGCGTACCAGCACCGACCACCCCACACCCCAGTTCGCCTGGTCGAACATGTTTGTCACGCCGGAGGACGATCCGCGCTCCGACGGCGGCTTCGACGACGAGCGGTCCACCCTCGTGGGATATCTCCGGGATCAGCGCCTCACCGTCGAGCTCAAGTGCGCGGATCTCGACGCCGAGCAGTTGGCCCGCCGCTCCGTACTCCCGTCGAAGATGTCGCTGCTTGGCCTGGTGCGGCACCTCGCGGAGGTGGAGCGCAGCTGGTTCCGTCGGGTGCTGGCCGGCCAGGACGTGCCGAAGCTCTACTCGCCCCCGGGCGAGCGGGACGGCGCCTTCGACGGAGCGGTCGCGGATCCGGCGGTGGTGGCGGAGGCGTGGGCCACCTGGCGGGCGGAGATCGCCTTCGCCGACGAGTTGGTGGCGGCGACGCCGGACCTGGGCATCCGGGCCCGGATGCCCGACGGGGAAGAGATCAGTCTCCGCGAGTTGCTGGTGCACATGATCGAGGAGTACGCCCGACACAACGGCCACGCCGATCTGCTGCGTGAGCGGATCGACGGCCGGGTGGGCCAGTAGCCGAGGACGGTGACCCGGGTGATGCCGTACCAGCCGCCGGCCGACGTCGCGGAGGCGATGCGCGTACAGGAGGAGCTGCGGTCACGGGTGGATCTGGTCGGGCCGGGTCCGACCGCGCCCACGACGGTGGCCGGCCTCGATGTCGCGTACGCGGAGAGCGGTGACCGGCTCGCGGCGGCCGTCACGGTGCTGGACGCCACCACTCTTTCCGTGGTCGACGAGGCGGTCAGTGTCGGGCGACCCGCCTTCGGGTATGTGCCAGGGCTGTTCGCGTTTCGCGAAATGCCCGCGCTGCTGGCCGCCCTGGACCGGTTGACCGTGCGCCCCGAGTTGCTGGTCTGCGACGGCCACGGGCTCGCGCACCCGCGTCGGTTCGGGCTGGCCTGCCATCTCGGCCTGGTCACCGGTCTGCCCGCGATCGGGGTGGGGAAGACGCCGCTGATCGGCGAGTGGGCGGAACCGGGACCGGAGCGGGGCGCCTGGACGCCGCTGTGCGACGGCGGTGAGGTGGTCGGTCGGGTGCTGCGTACCCGGGACGGGGTGAAGCCGGTGTTCGTCAGCGTCGGTCACCGGATGAGCCTCGCCAACGCCGCCGACCGGGTGCTGGCGTTGACGCCCCGGTACCGGCTGCCGGAGACCACTCGGACGGCCGACCGGTTGTCCCGGCGGGCGCTGGCCGCCGCACCGGCCTGACCGTCGCCCGGCGTGTCGCGGCGCACATGTCGAGCGCTCGATGGGCGGGTACCACTCCGCGCCGGTAGTAGCCTGACCCGGCGCACCCCGTCGGGGTGGGAACGGTGAGGTGGAGATGTCGATGAGGCGGCACGCGGCGCGGTTGGCCACGGTCGGTGTGATGCTGTGCGGCCTGGTGGCCGTGGGGGCGTCCCCGGCGCTGGCCGCCGACGACCGGGTGAACGTTCGTTCGGCCCGCAGCTTCACTGCCGGTGGGTCATCGGAAACGGTCGCGGTCGAGGTGCGCAAGCGCACCGGCGGCTGCGTGCAGCTGCGCACCGGTCTGGGGCTGCGGCTCGACGGTGTTCGGGCCGACCAGGTCCGGGTGGAGGTCAACAGCGGTGGGCGGTGGCTGCCCGTCGGGCTCTCCGGTGGCGACGGCGCGGTCGCTACGGCCGCCACCGCACCGGACAAATCGACCGTCTGCAAGGGCAAGGGGATGACGGTTCGTTACCGGGTCGCCTTCCTGGCTGGCGCGCCGGGTGGTCGGCTGACCGTGGTCGGCGTCGCGAGCACCGCCGCCGGTCGGCTTCTCGGCCAGGCCGACACCTCCGCTCGCGTGGTGGGCGGGGCGAAGGCGGCGAGCCCTTCGCCGACGCCGACGCGGAAACCGTCCCCGACCCCGAGCGCCGTCGTCACCCCGTCGTCGGACGACGACGATCCGCCGACCGCCATGGCGGCCTTGGCCGCCCCGGCCGTCGGGTCCCGCGCCGATGCGCATTCGTCCTCCGGAGGTTCCCCAGTCATGTGGTTCGGCATCGGCCTGGTGCTCGTCGGCGTCGCCCTGATCGTGCTGCTGGTCCGGCGCAACCGCGCGGACCGGTCCGACGGGCACGCGGTCGCCTACCCGCAGGTCCCGTCGGCCCGCGGCGCGGGTGGCACCACCTACCGCTCCGAGGCGCCGGCGGGACGGGTGTACGGGCAGAAGCCGCCTACCCCGACCGTCTATGGCGGGGGTTCGTCGCCCCGTCCGGCTGGCAACGTGTACGGCGCGGCCGCGGCGAACCGGCCGGCCGGCGAGTCGCCGGCAGCCCCGGGTGGCGACGCGACCAGCGTGCTGCCCGACGGGCCCGGCTGAGCCGGAGCCCGGCCGCCCATCCGGAGTTACGGTGACGGTGTGTGGCGGCGACCCGACGCGAGTTGGTGCCACGGTGACCGGTGAGCGTGGAAACCGGCGGATGATCCCCGCTGCGTGACGCGGCTTCCGTACCGGTTCGCCGCTAAGATCGCGTGCGCCGGTCGGTGCCGCCGACCGGTCAGACCGCATACGTGGAAGGAGCCGCGACGTGGCCCTGGACCCGCAGTTGCTCGAGATCCTCGCCTGCCCGGACACACACCACGCTCCGCTCGACTACGACCCGCAGGCCCAGACACTCACCTGCACCGAATGCGGTCGGATCTTCGAGGTCCGCGACGACGTGCCGGTGCTGTTGCTGGACGAGGCGCGCGGTGGGCCCGCGGCGGACGACGCGCGCGGCGGCTCCGCGCCGCAGCGATGATGGAGGGTGCGGCTGGGGTCAGCGGGCACCGGCACGCCGACGAGTCGCTGCTGGACAACCCCGACCTGCTGACCGAGCGGGATCCGGGTGGCATGCTCCGGTTCACCGCCTCCGCCGGTGCCCAGGTGCGCGAAGCGGCCGCGCTGACCGCCGAGGCGAATCTGAGCGTGCTCGCCGACGAGGGCCGACCGCGCGCGGTGGTCATCGCCGGTATCGGCACCGCTGGGCGGACCGGGGACGTGCTGGCGACGGTGGCCGGGCCGCGTTGCCCGGTGCCGGTGATCCCGCACCGCAGTGCCGGTGTGCCGGGCTGGGTGGGCGCGGCCGACGTGGTGATCGCGGTCAGCGCCTCGGGTCGCAGCCCGGAAGCGCTGGGTGCCGCCGAGGCCGCGCATCGGCGGGGCGCCCGTCTGGTCGCCGTCGGCGCTCCGGATTCGCAGCTCCAGTCGGTGGCCGAGCGGGCCCGGGCGCCGTTCATTCCGGTGCCCCGGCGCGCCCCGGCCCGGGCGAGCCTTTGGGCGCTCACCGTGCCGGTGCTGCTCGCCGCCCGTACGCTCGGGCTGGTGAAGGTGAACGAGGCGGACCTGGCCGAGACCGCGGCCCGGTTGGACGCGGACGCCGACCGCTGCCGCCCCGCCGCCGAGTCCTTCGTCAACCCGGCGAAGTCGCTGGCTCTGGGCCTGGCCGGGTCGATTCCGATCGTCTGGGGTTCGTCCCCGCTGGCCACCGTGGCCGCCCGCAGGTTCGGTGACACGCTTTCGGCCAACGCCCGCTATCCGGTGGTGACCGGGGCGCTGGGTGAGGCCGGGCGGGGCCGGGTCGGCCTGCTCGACGGGGTCTTCGGCGGGCTGGTTGAGGGGGAGCGGGACATCTTCGCCGACCCGGCGGAGGCCGACCCGGATGCCACCCGGTTGCGGTTGGTGCTGCTGCGTGACGGCGGGCTCACCGCGGGAGACGACACCGACGAGCCCCTCGCGGTGGAGGAGCGGCGGGCCGACGCGGTGCAGACCCTGGCCGAGCGGCGCGGGGTGCGCTGCGACGTGGTCACCGCCGAGGGCGGTTCCGCGCTGGAGCGGCTGGCTTCGCTGCTGGCGGTCCCGGACTTTGCCTCGGTCTACCTCGCCCTGGCGCATGGCCTGGACCCGATGGCCGTGCCGGCCGTCTCCGAGATGAAGGAACTGGCGAATCAGTGAGCGGGCGGAGCGGGGTGGCGGCGTGAGAGAGCGGAGAGAGGTGGTGGCGGCGTGAGCGCCGATGGCGGAACGAAGGCGATCGTCGCCGCCCTCGCGGCGAACGTCGGTATCGCCGTCACCAAGTTCGCCGCGTTCCTGCTGACCGGTTCCTCGTCGATGCTGGCCGAGGCCATCCACTCGGTGGCCGACTCCGGCAACCAGGGGCTGCTGCTGCTCGGCGGCCGGCGGGCCAAGCGGGAGGCGACGCCGCAGCACCCCTTCGGGTACGGCCGGGAGCGCTACATCTACGCGTTCATCGTGTCGATCGTGCTGTTCAGCCTCGGTGGCCTGTTCGCGCTCTACGAGGCCTACCACAAGTGGGCGCACCCGTCGCCGATCACGAGTTGGCAGTGGGCGCCGGTGGTCGTGCTGCTGGTCGCGGTCGGGATGGAGTCCTTCTCGTTCCGTACCGCGATGAAGGAGTCCAACAGGCTCCGGGGCAGCCAGTCGTGGGTGCGGTTCATCCGGCGGGCGAAGGCGCCCGAGCTGCCGGTGGTTCTGCTGGAGGACTTCGGCGCGCTGGTTGGTCTGGTGTTCGCGCTGGTCGGCGTGGGGATGACCCTGGCCACCGGTAACGGCAGGTGGGACGCGTTCGGCAGCGCGATGATCGGTTTGCTGCTGGTGACCATCGCGATCATCCTCGCGGTCGAGACCAAGAGCCTGCTGATCGGGGAAGGCGCCGAGCCGAAGGAGTTGGCCGCGATCGAGCAGGCCGTCACCGGCGGCCCGGAGGTCGAGCGGATCATCCACATGAAGACGCTCTACCTGGGCCCGGAGGAGCTGATGGTGGCCGCGAAGGTCGCGGTGGCGGCCTGTGAGACGGCCGAGGAGGTGGCCCGGGGCATCGACGCGGTCGAGGCGCGGATCCGCAGCGCGGTGCCGATCGCCCGGGTGATCTACCTGGAGCCGGACATCTACCGCGCGGCGGCCGACCGGGCGGGTACGGGTACCGCGTCCCGTCCGGCGGTGAGGGAGTCGGATGCCGGGTCCGACGGAGTGCCCGGGCGGACCGGGGGCTGACCGTGGAGCTGTTGCAGGGCCGGATCCGGGATTACGCCTGGGGCTCTCGTACGGCGATCGCACAGCTACAGGGACGCCCGGTGCCGAGCGACGGGCCGGAGGCGGAGCTGTGGCTGGGCGCCCACCCGGGTGCCCCGGCCACGGTCGAGCGAGCCGGTGCCCCGGTCAGCCTCACCGAGTTGCTGGTAGCCGAGCCGGACCACTGGTTGGGTGAGCGGCTCGTCGGCCGGTTCGGCATCCGGTTGCCCTTCCTGCTGAAGGTGCTGGCCGCGGACGCTCCGTTGAGCCTGCAGGCCCATCCGGACGCCGAACAGGCGCAGGCGGGGCACGCGGCCGACGCGGACCGGGTCAACTACGTGGACCCGTACCACAAGCCGGAGTTGCTGGTCGCGCTGTCGGAGTTCGACGCGCTCTGCGGGTTCCGCGACCCGGCGGTGTCGGCGGCGGCGCTCGCCGCGTTCGGCGTACCGGCGCTGGAGCCGGTGGTGGCGGCGTTGCGGGCCGGGCCGGCGGGGCTGCGGGAGGCCGTACGCCTGCTGTTGAGTTGGCCGGAGGCGGAGCGGCCCGGGCTGGTGGCGGACGTGCTGGCGGCGGAGGCCGGCGGGCCGGACGCGACGTTGGCCCGTGGCCTGGCGGTCGACTATCCGGCTGATCCGGGGGTGCTGGTGGCGTTGCTGCTGCACCACGTCCGGCTGGCGCCGGGCGAGGCGATCTGGATGCCGGCCGGCAACCTGCACGCCTACCTGTCGGGCACCGGCGTGGAGATCATGGCGGCCAGCGACAACGTGCTGCGCGGTGGCCTCACGCCGAAGCGGGTCGACGTGCGCGAGTTGCTGCGGGTGCTGCGGTTCGAGGTGCTCGACGAGCCGGTGGTCGCGCCGGTGCCGGTGGCGCCCGGGGTGGTGACCTGGCCGGTGCCGGTCGAGGATTTCGCCCTGCACCGGGTTGAGTTGACGGCCGACGGCCGGGGGGCGTGGCTGGCGCTGCCGGGGCCGCGGGTGGTGCTCTGCCGGGCCGGCCGGCTCACCGTCGACGACGGGGTGGGCACGGTGGTTCTTGAGCCGGGGCAGGCTGCGGTGGGGTCCGCGGCGGCCGGTGGTCCGCTGGTCATCGGCGGCGAGGGCGAGGCGTTCGTCGCCACCTGCGGCCTGCGTTGATCCCGGGATGAGCAGCCGGAGGAGTCCGACTTTCCCGAAATGGCTTGACGCGGCCTTTGCTCAGTGTGAGCCTTTGAGTGCGCAGCGTTGTCGCGATGAAGGTCTCGGTAACGCGCGGGGAACCAAACCGGGGGGATGCACGGGGCGGCCGGGCCGTGGGCGGAGAGTCTGTCCACGACCGACCGCCCCGTGCGCTGTCCGCCGACCGGGTCGGGCGTCATCGGACAACCGGGCATGGGTGGAGAAGGCCACGCGCGTAAGCTGAAGGGCTGCGCGGCACTTCGTTCGACGTTCGACAGGAGCTTCCATGACCAGTACCCTCCCGGCGGCCACCAGTGGCGCGTCGTCCGGAGCCCGGCCGAGCACCCTCGCCGGGGGCGACTACAAGGTGGCGGATCTGTCGCTCGCCGAGTTCGGGCGTAAGGAGATCCGGCTCGCCGAGCACGAGATGCCCGGGCTGATGGCGATCCGACGCGAGTTCGCCGAGGCGCAGCCGTTGGCCGGCGCCCGCATCACCGGTTCGTTGCACATGACCATCCAGACCGCCGTCCTGATCGAAACCTTGGTCGCGCTGGGCGCGCAGGTCCGCTGGGCGTCGTGCAACATCTTCTCCACCCAGGACCACGCCGCCGCCGCGATCGTCGTCGGCCCGAACGGCACTGCCGAGGCGCCGGCCGGTGTTCCGGTGTACGCGTGGAAGGGCGAGAGCCTGGAGGAATACTGGTGGTGCACCGAGCAGGTGCTCGCCTGGCCCGACGGGCAGGGCCCGAACATGATCCTGGACGACGGCGGGGATGCCACTCTGCTCGTGCACAAGGGCGTCGAGTTCGAGCGGGCCGGCGTCGTGCCGCCGGTGGAGTCCGCCGACTCGGAGGAGTACGGGGTGATTCTCGGGCTGCTGCACCGTTCGCTGGCCGAGGACGGCCAGCGCTGGACGCGGATCGCCGCCGGCATCAAGGGTGTCACCGAGGAGACCACCACCGGTGTGCACCGGCTCTACGAGATGAACCGGGCCGGCACCCTGCTCTTCCCGGCCATCAACGTCAACGACTCGGTGACCAAGAGCAAGTTCGACAACAAGTACGGCTGCCGGCACTCGCTGATCGACGGCATCAACCGGGCCACCGACGTGCTGATCGGCGGCAAGATGGCGGTCGTGCTCGGTTACGGCGATGTGGGCAAGGGCTGCGCCGAGTCGCTGCGTGGCCAGGGCGCCCGGGTGGTGGTGACCGAGGTCGACCCGATCTGCGCGCTCCAGGCGGCGATGGACGGCTACCAGGTCTCGACGCTGGACGACGTGGTCGAGCAGGCCGACATCTTCATCACCGCCACCGGCTGCTTCGACGTCATCAGCAACGAGCACATGGCCCGGATGAAGCACCAGGCCATCGTCGGCAACATCGGCCACTTCGACAACGAGATCGACATGGCCGGCCTGGCGAAGCGCTCGGACGTCACCCGGGAGAACATCAAGCCGCAGGTCGACCTGTGGAAGTTCGCCGACGGCCACGCCATCATCGTGCTGTCCGAGGGGCGCCTGCTGAACCTGGGCAACGCGACCGGGCACCCGAGCTTCGTGATGTCGAACTCGTTCGCCAACCAGACCATCGCCCAGATCGAGCTCTTCACCAAGCCCGAGGAGTACCCGGTCGGGGTGTACGTGCTGCCCAAGCAGCTGGACGAGAAGGTCGCCCGGCTGCACCTGGACGCGCTCGGCGCGAAGCTGAGCACTCTCAGCAAGGAGCAGGCCGCCTACCTCGGTGTGTCGCAGGAGGGCCCGTTCAAGCCGGACCACTACCGCTACTGAGCCATGCCCGGGAGGGACCGGGGTCGACCGCCGCGCGGTCGTCCCGGTCCCTTTCGCGTACGTGGGGCGTTTGTCAACCGTCTCAGCGGGTGACGTTGTCGTGAACGACTTGACGCGACCCCTGATCGGGAGGAAGGTATGGCTGCCCTAACTTAGCCGAGGCGTGCCTAACCAGTTACGGAGTATCGATGTTCGCCACCTACCTGATCGGCCTGCGGGAGGGCCTGGAGGCGACCCTGGTGGTCAGCATCCTGGTCGCCTTCCTGGTCAAGTCAGACCGCCGCAACCGGCTGCCGCACGTGTGGCTCGGAGTCGGTCTGGCCGTGGCGCTGTCGGTCTTCTTCGGCTGGGTGATCGAGTACACCTCGAGCGCGCTGCTCAACACCTCGAAGCAGCGCGAGCTCTTCGACGCCGTCACCTCGGTCGCCGCCGTGGTCTTCGTCACCGGGATGATCTTCTGGATGCGCAAGGCCGCCCGGAGCATCGCCGGTGAGCTGCGCGGCAAGCTCTCCGAGGCGCTCGCCGTCGGCGCGTTCGCGGTGACCGGGATGGCCTTCCTCGCGGTCATCCGGGAGGGCCTGGAGACCGCACTGATCTTCTACTCCGCCGCCGAGAGCGCGGCCGGCGGCCTCGGCCGTGGCCCGCTGCTCGCCCTGGCCGGTGGTATCGCCACCTCCGTGGTGATCGGCTTCCTGCTCTACCGCAGTGCCCTCAAGCTCAACCTGGGCAAGTTCTTCACCTGGACCGGCGCGCTGCTGATCCTGGTCGCCGCCGGCATCTTCAAGTACGGCGTGCACGACTTCCAGGAGGCCGACGTGCTGCCCGGCCTCAACAGCCACGCCTTCGACATCTCCTCGGTGCTCGACCCGGGCAGCTGGTACGCGACCCTGCTGAGCGGCATGTTCAACATCACCGCGGCGCCGAGCGTGCTCGAGATGGTCGCCTGGGTGGCGTACGCGGTGCCGGTGATGGTGCTCTTCCTGCGCAAGCCAAGCAGCCCGAGCAGCCCGGGCAAGCCGGCCGCCCCGGCACGGCCGGCCACGACCCCCGCCACCACCCCCCAGAGCGCCTGACCGTCCCGCCTCAGAGGAGACCAGAACCGATGCGTACCAGTCGATTCGTCGTGCCCGCCGCCGCCGGGCTGCTCGCCGTCGCCGGACTGGCCGGCTGCGGGGGCGGTGGCGACAAGAAGGACGCGAAGGGTGGGCCGATCGCGGTCAAGGCCACCGACACCGTCTGCGAGGTCGGCGTCACCGAGATCGAGGCCGGCCAGGTGACTTTCACCATCACCAACTCCGGGTCCAAGGTCAACGAGTTCTACGTCTACGCCGCTGGCGACCGGGTGATGGGCGAGGTGGAGAACATCGCTCCCGGGCTGAGTCGCGAGCTGCGGGTCGAACTGGCCGCCGGGACGTACGAGACGGCCTGCAAGCCCGGGATGATCGGCCGGGGCATCCGGGGCGCGCTGAAGGTCAGCGGCACCGCCCCGAGCGTGGCGCCCGACGCCGCGCTGACCGAGGCCACCGCCAGCTACCAGCGGTACGTCAACAGCCAGACCGACGCGCTGCTGACCAAGACCGAGGAGTTCGCGGCCGCGGTCAAGGCCGGCGACGTGGCGAAGGCCAAGGCGCTGTACCCGGTGGCCCGCACCTACTTCGAGCGGATCGAGCCGGTCGCGGCGAGCTTCGGTGACCTCGACCCGAAGATCGACGGCCGGGAGGAGGTCATCGAGGAGGGCATGGAGTTCACCGGCTTCCACCGGCTGGAGAAGGACCTCTGGACGACTGGCGACATCAGCAAGGACGGCCCGATCGCCGACCAGTTGGTCGCCGACGTCAAGGCCCTGGTGGAGAGGGCCAACGCCGAGAAGCTCACCCCGCTCCAGCTCGCCAACGGCGCCAAGGGGCTCCTGGACGAGGTCGCCAGCAGCAAGATCACCGGCGAGGAGGAGCGCTACTCGCACACCGACCTCTGGGACTTCAACGCCAACCTGGAGGGCTCCAAGGCGGCCATCGCCGCGCTGCGCCCGGCGCTGGAGCAGCGTGCTCCCGAACTGGTCGCGCAGCTCGACACCGAGTTCGCCAACGTCGAGGCCGCCCTCGGCAAGCACCGGGTCGGTGACGGTTGGAAGCTGCACACCCAGCTCAGCAAGGCCGAGCTGAAGGAGCTGTCGGACAGCATCAACGCGCTGGCCGAACCGGTCAGCAAGGTCGCCGCGGTCGTCGCCCGGTGACGACCGGGCCGGAAGGTGAGGCGATGAGCGAGCAGGGCACCGAGGCGGCAACCGCCGGAGCGCCGCGCGGGGGCATCCTGTCCCGGCGGCGGGCCATCACCCTGGCCGGGGTCGGCGTTGCCGGCGTAGCCGGGGTGGCGGCCGGCGCGGGCGCCCTGATCGGCGACGGCACCCATGCGGCCGCCACCGACGCGGCCGCCGGGGCGGTGCCCTTTCACGGCGAGCACCAGGCCGGCATCACCACTCCCGCCCAGGACCGGCTGCACTTCGTCGCCTTCGACGTGATCACCAAGGACCGGGCGAAGCTGGTCGCGCTGCTGCAGGAGTGGACCGCGGCCGCGGCCCGGATGACCGCCGGCAAGGACGCCGGGCTGGTCGGCGCGGTCGGCGGTGTGCCGGAGGCCCCGCCGGACGACACCGGTGAGGCGCTCGGGCTGCCTCCGTCGCAGCTCACCCTCACCATCGGCTTCGGTCCGACGCTGTTCCGCGACGCCCAGGGTGTCGACCGGTTCGGCATCGCCGACCGGCGGCCCGCCGCCCTGGCCGATCTGCCGCACTTCGCCGGGGACGCGCTCAAGCCGGACGTCTCCGGTGGCGACATCTGCGTCCAGGCCTGCGCCAACGACCCGCAGGTGGCGGTGCACGCCATTCGTAACCTGGCCCGCATCGGGATGGGCGTGGTCAGCGTCCGCTGGTCGCAGCTCGGCTTCGGGCGTACGTCGTCGACGTCGCGGGACCAGGCCACCCCGCGTAACCTGTTCGGCTTCAAGGACGGCACCGCCAACCTGAAGGCCGAGGACGCGGGGCTGCTGCGCGAGCAGCTGTGGGCCCAGCCGGGCGACGGGTCGGACTGGATGACCGGCGGCTCGTACCTGGTCACCCGGAAGATCCGGATGTTGATCGAGACGTGGGACCGCAGCTCCCTGGCCGAGCAGGAGCAGATCGTCGGGCGGACCAAGGGCGTCGGCGCGCCGCTGGGCAGGGCCCGCGAGTTCGACGAGCCGGACCTCGCCGCCAAGGGCGACGACGGGCAGCCGGTCATCGCCGAGACCGCACACGTCCGGCTCGCCCACCCCAGCCAGAACGGCGGTGCCCACCTGCTGCGCCGCGGCTACAACTTCGTCGACGGCTCCGACGGGCTGGGGCGGCTCGACGCCGGGCTCTTCTTCATCGCCTACCAGCGCGACCCGCGCCGGCAGTTCGTGCCGATCCAGACCCGGCTCGCCCGCCACGACGCGATGAACGAATACCTGCGGCACGTCTCCAGCGGGCTGTTCGCCTGCCCGCCGGGCGTCCGCGACGCCGCCGACTGGTGGGGCAGCACGCTCTTCTCCTGACCGGCCCGCCCACGTCCGGGGGGTCTGACCAGGGCAGTGACTCGGGGTGAGGTGGCGGCGGCGACGCGCTCGGGGGATCATGGTGGCACGACCGGTCCTGTCGAACCCGCGCCCGACGCAGCAGGTCCGGACGGTCGGCGGTGGTGCGGGCCCGCCGGCCGCGGGTACCGTGCCCGTGATGACGCCGAACCCTTCGAACCGAACGGGGATGGAACGATAAACCCCATGAGAGCCCGGGTACTGGTGGTCGACGACGACCCCGCGCTCGCCGAGATGCTCGGCATCGTCCTGCGCAGCGAGGGTTTCGTGCCCTCATTCGTCGCGGACGGGGAACGGGCGCTGGCCGCGTTTCGTGAGAGCCGACCCGACATCGTCCTGCTCGACCTGATGCTGCCCGGGATGAGTGGCATCGACGTGGCCCGGTCGATCCGGGCCGAGTCCGGCGTGCCGATCGTCATGCTGACCGCCAAGAGCGACACTGTCGACGTGGTGCTCGGGCTGGAGTCGGGGGCCGACGACTACGTGGTGAAGCCGTTCAAGCCCAAGGAGCTGGTGGCCCGGATGCGGGCCCGGCTGCGCCGAGGCGAGGACGTGGCGCCGGAGCTGCTCACCATCGGCCCGCCCGGCAACCAGATCTCGATCGACGTGCCGGCGCACACGGTCAGCCGGGACGGCGAGGAGGTGAAGCTGACCCCGCTGGAGTTCGACCTGCTGGTCGCGCTCGCCCGCAAGCCGCGTCAGGTCTTCACCCGCGAGGTGCTGCTGGAGCAGGTCTGGGGCTATCGGCACGCCGCCGACACCCGCCTGGTCAATGTGCACGTCCAGCGGCTGCGCGCCAAGATCGAGCCAGATCCGGAGCGACCCGAAATCATCCTCACCGTGCGCGGCGTGGGATACAAGGCGGGCACCGGATAGCCTGGTTGTCACTGTGGTGACCTCCCCGCCCCCCGCCTCGCCGACCATCGCCGCCCGCTGGCTGCGAGTGGCGCGGTTGCTGCGTCGCGGCCTCGCCGCCCTGGCGTCCCGGCTGACCTCCGGCGTGCACAGCGCATGGCGGCGGTCGCTCCAGCTTCGTGTGGTGACCATCACGCTGGTGGCGTCCAGCCTGTTGGTGGGCGGTTTCGCGTATCTGATCGCCGACAAGATCACCGGCATCCTGCTGGAGAACGCCGAGACCGACGTCAGGTCGCGGTTGACCAACGGCAGCGAGTACGCCTCGAAGCAGTTCAACCTCTACAGCCGGGCGGAGGAGGCTCAGCTCCAGGACACCATCGGCGGCACGGTCAACTACCTGGCCGGCGGTGACCCGACGCAGACCAGCGGCGTGGTGGTGGCGATCACCGGGGACAACAACATCGGGTCCATCGCGCCGCGCAGCTCCCCGGAGGTCGAGGTGGGCGCGCTGATCGGTGCGGAGCTGCGGTCGTCCGTCGCCGCCGGCAACGTCGCCCACCAGATCCGCACCGGGGTCCTGGGCGGTCAACGCACCAAATACCTGGTGTACGGCTCCCCCGTGCCGACCCGGTTCGGGCAGCTGGAGCTCTACTACCTCGTACCGCTGGCCCGGCAGGACGCCACCGCCGCCGACGCCCGGGCCACCGTGGTCGCCACCGGTGTCGCCCTGGTGCTCCTGCTCGGCCTGCTCGCCGCCCTGGTCACCCGGCTGGTGGTGACCCCGGTACGGGTGGCCGCCCGGACCGCCCAGCGGCTCTCCGCCGGGCTGCTCGACCAGCGGATGGCGGTCAACGGCGAGGACGACCTGGCCCTGCTGGCCGCCTCGTTCAACCAGATGGCGACCAACCTGCAGCGGCAGATCCTCCGGCTGGAGGAGATGTCCCGGTTGCAGCGCCGCTTCACCTCCGACGTCTCGCACGAGCTGCGTACGCCGCTGACCACGGTCCGGATGGCCGCCGACCTGATCTTCTCCGAGCGGGACGAGTTCGACCCGGCGGTGGCCCGCAGCGCCGAGTTGCTCCAGGCCGAGCTGGACCGGTTCGAGGAACTGCTCACCGACCTGCTGGAGATCAGCCGGTTCGACGCCGGCTTCGCGGTGCTGGACGCCGAGCCGACCGACCTGGTGCCGGTGGTGCACCGGGTGACCGAGCGGCTGGCCGGGTTGGCCGAGCGGGTGGGCGTCACCATCGACCTGGTCCTGCCGGACACGCCGGTGATCGCCGAGGTGGATCCGCGCCGGGTGGAGCGGGTGCTGCGCAACCTGGTCGGCAACGCGGTCGAGCACGGCGAGGGCAGGCCGGTGCGGATCACCCTGGGGATGGACGAGAGCGCGGTGGCGGTCACCGTGCGGGACCACGGCGTGGGGCTCAAGCCGGGTGAGGAGAAGCTGGTGTTCAACCGCTTCTGGCGGGCCGACCCGTCCCGGGCCCGGCAGACCGGTGGCACGGGTCTCGGCCTGTCGATCAGCGTGGAGGACGCCCGGCTGCACGGTGGCTGGCTGGAGGCGTGGGGCGCGCCCGGGCAGGGCGCCCAGTTCCGGCTGACCCTGCCGGCGCGGGCCGGCGACCGGCTGACCACCTCGCCGCTGCGGCTGGTGCCGGCCGACGCCCCGGTGCCCTTCGGCGGCCCGCGCCACGGTGGGCTACTGGCCATCGGGCCGGTCGAGAATGTCGGCCGGGCGGAGGTGATCTCATGAGGCGTGAGCTGGTGGCCGTGCTGCTGGCTGGGGCGTTCCTGCCGGTGGGGCTGGCCGGCTGCGGCATCCCCGGGCAGACCGAGGTGCACGTGGACGGCCGCCCCTCAACGGCGGCCGAGGCCGGCCCGCTCAACGGCCGAGCCGCCTACCCGCCCACCCGGACCGCCAGCAGCGACCCCAGCCAGTTCATCCTCAACTATCTCGCCGCTGCCGCCGGCGAGCGCGAACAGGCGTACGCCCGGGTCAAGGAGTTCATTGCGAAGGACTACCAGCCCCGGCTGCGGGAGAAGCAGAGCAGCGAAGTCGAGCTGACCGTGGTCCGGCTGCGGGAGAAGGCGGAGGTGACTTTGAACAACGAGGGCACCTGGGAGGTCACGGTGCCCGTGCAGCAGGTCGGTGTGCTGCGCCCCGACGGCACCCTGACGCCAACGGGCGGCGACACCGAGTACGTGTTCAAGCTCCGCCCGGCCGACGACGGCCACAACGGGTTGTTCATCACTGAGATGCCGAACGTGCTGCTGCTCAGTGACGACGCCCTACGCAGCTACTACGGCATCCACCCCATCTACTTCTGGAGCGCCGACCAGAACCGGCTGGTGCCCGACCAGCGGTACCTGCCCTCGACGGTGCCCAACGAGCGCCGGGTCACCGAGGTGGTCAAGTGGCTCGCCTTTGGTCCGCCCGAATGGCTCGCGCAGGGGGTGACCCGGCTGCCCGATGGCACCGCTCTGATCAACAACGCCACCGGTGGGGACGATCGCTGGGAGGTCAACCTGACCATGCCCGGTGCGAACGACCTCAAGCTGGCCAAGCTCGCCACCCAGCTGGCGTGGTCGTTGCCGGATGTCAAGGGCAAGCTTCAGCTCAAGATCCAGAATCAGAACCGGCGCACCGTCGACCTCGATCCGGAGCGGAAGAAGACCGAGTTCGTGCTGCACCCCACCGCCGGGATGCCCGAGCGCTTCTGCGTCTATGACGGCGTGATCCACTCCGTCTCCATCGCCGGTGAGCCGGCCGGCCCGGTGCCGGTGTTTGACAAGGCCAACAAGGGCGTCGTGTCGGCGGCGCTCAGCCGCGCCGGCGACGAGGTGCTGGCCGCGCTGGTGGTCACCCGGTCGGACCGGCAGCGGCTCATGGTCGGCGCCGACCCGGCCCCGGTCACCTTGTTCACCGCCAGCGAGAAGTCGTACGGCTCGATCGGTCGCCCGACCTGGCTCCGCTCGCCGGACCAGGATCATCCGTCCGGCCTGGTGGTGGCCGACGGTCGGCTCTACCGGTTCGACAGCATGGCTGTCATGACCCCGATCACGCTGGGCGCGCCGGGTGCGGTCACCGCGGTCGCCGGCTCCTACGACGGGCACCGGATCGCGCTGATCATCGGTGGCCAGCTCTGGGTGGCCTCGGTGAGCTTCGACGGGGGAGTGGTCACGGTGAATCAGCCCCGTCGGCTGGTCACCCGGCTCACCGGTCTCACCGCCGTCGACTGGTACGCGGAGAACCAGCTGGTCTTCGCCGGTAATGAGGCGGGCCGGCCGGCGATCTACCAGACCTACGTGGACGGCGGGCTGGAGACCGCGCTCAGGCGGGAGGTCGGCGCCGAGGTGACCCAGCTGGCCGCGTACCCGGGCGGTCCGGTCGGCGTGCTGCCGTCCTTCTCCTACATGTACGAGGCGAACAAGGTGGCCTACAAAAACAACTCGTTCGAGCCCATCAAGCCGGATCAGGTGCAGGACGTGACACCGCCGACGCCGGGCGGCAAGGCCTTGAACCCGACGGCACCCTTCTTCCTCTACTGAGTTGCCGGTGCGGGGCCTGGGCGGACTCTGGTCGGACCTGACCGACCTGGTGCTGCCGGCCGGCTGCGCCGGCTGCGCCGACCGGGTTGCGCGCCTGTCGCAGGGCTTCTGTCCGCGCTGCGTCGGCGAGCTGGAGGCGCTGCGCCCCGCGCCGGCCCGCCCGGATCCGGCCCCGCCCGACCTGCCGCCCTGCGTCGCCCTCGGCCCGTACGCGGGCGCGCTGCGGGAGGGGCTGCTGGCGTACAAGGAGCGGGGCCGGTACGGGTTGGGGCGGCCGCTGGGCACGTTGCTCGCCGAGGTGGTGGCTGCGGCGGTGGGCCCGGCCCGACCGGTGACCCTGGTGCCGGTGCCGGACACCGCGCGGGCGGCCCGGGCCCGCTACGGCGACCACCTGGACCGGTTGACCCGCCACGCGGCGCGCCGACTGCGGGCGGCGGGGTGGCCGGTGCGGGTGCTCCGGCCGTTGCGGGCGCTGCCCCGGCCGGATTCGGTCGTGCTGGACAGCGTCGGGCGCGCCGCGGTGGCCGAGGAGGCGTTCCGGCTGCGCCGGGCCGGCGGGATGCCGGCGGACGGCCCGGTAGTGCTGCTTGACGACATCCTCACCACCGGTGCGACGTTGGCGGCGGTGAGCCGGATCTTGCGCTCTGCGGGAATGACACCAAAGGCCGCGGCGGTGCTGGCCGCAACGCAAAAGCGACTCTTTCGGTGACGCTCGGTGTCTTCGTTTCGCCCCTTCGTGTACGAGCTGCGGGAATTCGGGGGCAGTCTCGACGACAAGGGGTGACGGTTGGGGGAACAGGAGTTAGCGTTCTCGTGTCGGGGGTAGGAGCTTCCCAAGCCGCCCGCGATGTGGGAAAGGAGGCGTAGCCGTACCAATCCGGTCGACGCCGAGCGAATGCTCCCCGGGTGCGTCGGCCGAGTGCCGAACCAAACGACCGTCCGAACAAGGGAGGTCACGTGGACATCGTGGTCAAGGGCCGTAACGTCGAAGTGCCGGATCACTACCGGGTGCACGTAGCCGAAAAGCTCGCGAAGATCGAGCGTTACGACCACAAACTCATTCGCGTGGATGTCGAGTTGTTCCACGAGCGCAATCCGCGCCAAGCCGATCACTGCCAGCGGGTGGAAATCACCTGCGTGACGCGGGGCCCGATAATTCGGGCCGAGGCCTGCACGAGCGACTTCTACAGCGCGCTGGACACCGCCATCGCCAAGCTGGACACCCGGTTCCGCCGCGCGGCGGACCGGCGTCGGGTCCACCGCGGGCGGCACGCACCGCTCTCCGTCGCCGCGGCCACCGCGGGCCTCCCGGTCGCCGACCTGGACGGCCCGGGGCTGACGGCGCTGAACGAGGTGGCGACGGCCACCGCGGTCGCCGAACGTCCCGACGAGGACGCCTACCAGGAGTACGCCGACGACCAGCCGTGGCACATCGCGCGGGAGAAGGTGCACCCCGCGGAGCCGATGACCGTCGACGACGCGCTGTTCCAGATGGAGTTGGTCGGCCACGACTTCTACCTGTTCCAGGACAAGGAGTCCGGCCGCCCGAGCGTGGTCTACCGCCGACACGCCTACGACTACGGAATCATCTCGCTCGACACCACCTTCTGACCCCGAAGGAGGGGCCCCTGCTCAACGCCTGAGGTGGAGCAGGGGCCCCTTCTTAACGTGGCAGGTCCGAGGCGAGCAGGCCGTAGCGGACCGAATCGGCGCGGGTGCCGTCCGGGCCGGGGAGCCAGCCGCGCAGCAGCCGAGCGGCCGGCCACGGTGTCCGCGACGTCGTCGAGGCGGGACGGGGCCGCAGCCGCACCCCGTACGCCTCGATCGTCTCCGGTGTCACCGCAGGTCGCCGGGGAGCAGGGCGGCCACCCAGACGTCCGGCCGTTCGTTCCGCTGCTGGATGCCGGCCCGGGTGGTGCCCTCGAAGACGAATCCCGCCTTCTCAGCCACTCGGCGGGAGGCGGTGTTGCCCACGTTGGCCCGCCACTCGATCCGGGCCAGGCCGAGCGTGGTGAATCCCCAGGCGCAGAGCGCGGCCAGCGCGGCGGGCATGTACCCGCGACCCCGGCCGTGCGGGGCGGTCATGAAGCCGACGTCGGCGACGAGTGGGTCGGCGGGGGAGATGCGCAGGTCGATCGAGGCGACGTAGCGGTCGGCGGGGTCCGCGACGGCGTAGGAGGCGCTGGTGCCCCGGGCCCAGGCGGCCTGGATGATGTCCAGGAAACCCTCGGCGTGCTCCCGCTGGTAGGGGTGCGGCACGCTGGTCCAGCGCACGGTCTGTTCGTCCTGGCAGGTCGCCACGACCGCGTCCAGGTCGCGTTCCTCCAGCGACCGGAGCCGCAGCTCGGCGGCCTCTGCGGTGGCGCCGGCGGTGGCGGTGGCGAACAGGACGGGCTGCGGGCGGCCGAACACGGCGGCCCGGCGGGCCTCCAGGGTGTCCGGGCCGGCGGGACCGGGTTCGCCGGGCGCGGGCACCTCGCCGGGGAGCAGCGAGCCGAGCCAGCCCTCGCGTCGACCATCGGGCGCCGGGTCGGCCAGCCGCAACTCGCCCTCGATTCGGAAGCCGGCGCGCAGCGCGACCAGCCGGGAGGCGTGGTTGCCGATCTCGGCCTGCCAGATCAGCCGGCGCAGCTTGCGTACGTCGAAGGCCCAGCGGGCGACCGCCCGGGTGGCCCGGACCGCGACGCCCCGGCCCCGCGCCCACGGCGCGGTCCAGTAGCCGACCTCGGCGCTCCCCAGGCCCGGGTCGATCGAGACCAGGCCGCAGGAGGCCAGCAGCTCGCCGGTGGCGGCGTCGCAGACCGCGAACTCCGCCCCGGTGCCGGCGGCCCAGGCCGTCGGGCTGCTCCTGGTGACGAAGTCGAGGGCGTGCTCGGGCAGGTACGGGCGGGGTACGCTGGTCCAGCGCTGGATGTCCGGGTCCTGGCAGGCGCGGTACACCGCGTCGGCGTCCTCAGCCCGCCAGGGGCGCAGCATCAGGCCGTCCTCGATGATCTCCACAGGCTCCACCCGAGCATCGTGCCGGATCGTTCGCGCTGGGCGTAACCCGATTACCGCCGCTCGCGTGTGTCGGCCAGGTGTTATGTCGGGTTCGTCGGCCCGGACCACCGCCACCAGTGACCATGGCGGCGATGCAGCGCCTACGATGGTTCGAGACCGTCTAGGGGAGCGTTGATCCGTGTCGATTCTGGAAAAGGTCCTTCGCGCCGGCGAGGGTCGCATGGTGCGTCGGCTCAAGGCCATCGCCGCCGCCGTCAATTCAATCGAGGACGACTACGTCAACCTCACCGACGATGAGCTGCGCGCCAAGACCGACCAGTTCAAGGAGCGGCTCGCCGACGGGGAAACCCTCGACGACCTGCTGCCCGAGGCGTTCGCGGTGTGCCGTGAGGCGGCCGCGCGGGTGCTCGGCCAGCGGCCCTACGACGTCCAGGTCATGGGCGGCGCGGCGCTGCACTTCGGCAACATCGCTGAGATGAAGACCGGTGAGGGCAAGACCCTGACCTCGGTCATGCCGGTCTACCTCAACGCCCTCGCAGGCAAGGGCGTGCACGTGATCACCGTGAACGACTACCTGGCCCAGCGCGACGCCGCCTGGATGGGGCGGGTGCACGAGTACCTGGGCCTCACCGTCGGCGTCGTCCTGCCCAACCGGCCGTCCTCCGAGCACCGGGCCGCGTACGAGTGCGACATCACCTACGGCACCAACAACGAGTTCGGCTTCGACTACCTGCGCGACAACATGGCGTGGTCGAAGGACGAGCTGGTCCAGCGCGGCCACTTCTTCTCGGTGGTCGACGAGGTCGACTCGATCCTCATCGACGAGGCCCGGACCCCGCTGATCATCTCCGGCCCGGCCGAGCACTCCGCCCGCTGGTACCAGGAGTTCGCCACCGTGGTGGCCCGCCTCCAGCCGGGCACCGACGGCGAGGGCGACTACGAGGTCGACCACTCCAAGCGCACCATCGCCATCACCGAGCGCGGCGTGGCCAGGGTCGAGGACCGGATCGGCATCGACAACCTCTACGAGTCGGTCAACACCCCGCTCGTCGGCTACCTCAACAACGCGATCAAGGCCAAGGAGCTCTACAAGCGCGACAAGGACTACATCGTCAGCGAGGGCGAGGTCCTGATCGTCGACGAGTTCACCGGCCGTATCCTGCACGGCCGCCGCTACAACGAGGGCATGCACCAGGCGATCGAGGCCAAGGAGGGGGTGGAGATCAAGCAGGAGAACCAGACCCTGGCCACCATCACCCTCCAGAACTACTTCCGGCTCTACGAGAAGCTCTCGGGCATGACCGGTACCGCCCAGACCGAGGCGGGTGAGTTCAACAAGGTCTACAAGGTCGGCGTGGTGACCATCCCGACGCACCGGCCGATGGTCCGCCTCGACCGCCCGGACGTGATCTACAAGACCGAGAAGGCCAAGTTCAACGCCGTGGTCGAGGACATCGCCGAGCGGCACGAGCAGGGCCAGCCGGTGCTGGTCGGCACGGTCTCGGTGGAAAACTCCGAGATCCTCTCCCAGTTGCTGCGCCGCCGCGGCATCCCGCACTCGGTGTTGAACGCGAAATTCCACGCCAAGGAGGCGGAGATCGTCGCCCAGGCCGGGCGCAAGGGCGCGGTCACCGTCGCCACCAACATGGCCGGCCGTGGTACGGACATCCTGCTCGGCGGCAACGCCGAGTTCCTCGCCGCCAACGAGCTGCGTCAGCGCGGCCTTGACCCGGTCGAGCAGCCGGAGGAGTACGCCAAGGCGATGGAGGAGGTCCTGCCCACGTGGAAGCAGGCCTGTGACACCGAGGCCGAGGAGGTCGCCGCCGCCGGTGGTCTCTACGTGCTGGGCACCGAGCGGCACGAGTCCCGCCGGATCGACAACCAGCTCCGCGGTCGCGCCGGCCGGCAGGGTGACCCGGGCGAGTCCCGTTTCTACCTGTCCCTGCAGGACGACCTGATGAAGCGCTTCCGGGCCGGTGCCGTCGAGGCGGTGATGGAGCGGTTCAACATCCCGGAGGACGTGCCCATCGAGTCGAAGATGGTCACCCGCCAGATCAAGGGCGCGCAGGCCCAGATCGAGGGCCAGAACGCCGAGATCCGGAAGAACGTCCTCAAGTACGACGAGGTGATGAACAAGCAGCGCCAGGTGGTCTACGCCGAGCGCCTCCGGGTGCTCAACGGCGAGGACCTCTCCGAGCAGGTCCGCAACATGATCGACGACGTGTCCACCGCGTACGTCACCGGCGCCACCAGCGACGGCTACGCCGAGGACTGGGACCTCGACCAGCTCTGGGCCAGCCTCAAGCAGCTCTACCCGGTGGGCGTCACCGTCGCTGAGCTGGAGGAGGAGGTGGGCTCCCGGGCCGGCCTCGACCAGGATTTCCTGCTCGCCCGCCTGAAGGAGGACGCGCACGCCGCGTACGACCGGCGCGAGGAGCAGCTCGGCGAGGAGGCGGTACGCCAGTTGGAGCGGATGGTCCTGCTCCAGGTGATCGACCGCAAGTGGCGCGAGCACCTCTACGAGATGGACTACCTCCAGGAGGGCATCAGCCTGCGGGCGTACGCCCAGCGCGATCCGGTCATCGAGTACCAGCGCGAGGGCTTCGACATGTTCGCCACCATGATGGACGGCATCAAGGAGGAGACGGTCGGCTTCCTGTACAACCTCGAGGTGCAGGTCGAGGAGCCCGAGCCGGAGGCCGAGGAGGTGCAGCTGCTGGAGAAGCCGGTGGAGATCCACGCCAAGGGCCTCAACCGCGCGCCGCAGCAGCAGGGCCTGCAATACTCCGCGCCGGCCGTCGACGGCGAGGCGGGCCGGGGCGCCCCGGTGATCGAGCGCGCCGAGCAGCAGGCGCCGGCGCTCGGCCTCGGTCGCACCGAGGCGCCGGAGCGTCCCGCCGCGTCGACCCCGCGCCGCTCGGCTCCGGGGATGACCGGCCAGGCCGTCGCGGCCGGCACCGCCCGGCGCGGCGCGCCGGGCCAGGTGGACGCCGGTGAGGGCCCGTCCCGCAACGCGCCCTGCCCGTGCGGCTCCGGCCGCAAGTACAAGCGCTGCCACGGCGCGCCCAACGGCGGCAACTGACCCCGCCCGCCCCAGCGCGACACCGGGCCCCGGCCGACCACGGCCGGGGCCCGCCCGCATCTACGTCCCTTAAGCGTCGCCGTCGGCAGCGAGGCAGCAGTTTCCCCGAAGTTGTCGCTCCCCGGCGACGCGAGGCAGCAGTTTCCCGAAGTTGTCGCTCCCCGAGGACCCGAGGCAGCAGTTTCTCTGAAGTTGCGCGGCCAGCGGCTGGCGGCAGGCGGTCGGGTGGGGCGGCGCGGCAGGAGTTGGGCGGGGGTCAGAGGACGTCGAGGACGGTGCAGAGCCAGCTGCCGCGGCGGTGTTCCAGGCGCAGGGCGATGGCCCAGCTCGTACCGGCAGCGCCGGCGAGCACGGCGGCGGCCTCGACCGCGCCGGCGAGGGGCTCGCAGACCCGCAGCCGGCGGAGCTGAAGCGCCGGTCGGGCGGTGCGGCGGCGCGCCGGGACGACCCGGCGCGCCGGGACGACCCGGCGGGCCGCCCGGGCCAGTTCGGTGGTCACCTGGGCCGCGGCGTCGGGCAGGCAGAGCGGCCGGAGCTGGCCGGGCGGCCGGTAGCCGTTGACGATCTCCAGGAAGGTACGGACGAACCGGTGGGCGGCGCGGGTCGCCTCGGGGGTGGCGGTGGCCAGGGCGGCCGCTGGTGGGCCACCGGTACGCCGCCCCGGGCCGGCCGGTGCCGGCCGGACGTCCACGGGTCGGCCGGCGGGCCGGCCGGGATCGCGGCGGCGGGAGCCGAACAGGTCGAGCTGGTCGATGTCACCCCAGGGTGAGCCCTCGTCGACGCAGGGCGGGTCGATCGGCGGGGCGGGGCGAAGCCGGACCGGGGGACGCGGTGCCAGCGGGCGGCGGCTGTCGACCATCCTTAACCCCTGTTCGTTACGTTTGCCTTTGTTTGCCTCCGACAGGGCCTCATTCTCGGGCAGGGCAGCGTCGGTCGTCAATGGCGTAACGCCATCTCGCGGTCACTCCGCGTCGCGTTCGGTGAGTGGGTTGCCGCGTACCCACTCGGCGGTCTCCGCGTACTTGCGCTGGATGTACTCCTCCAGCCGGGCGCGTTCGACCCGCCACTGCCCGCGGCCGCCGATCTTGATCGCGGGCAGCTCACCGCTGCGCACCATGTGGTACACCTGCGAGTCCGAGACGTTGAGCTCGGCGGCCACGTCGGACAGCAGCAGGAACCTCGGCTCCACGGTGACTCCCCGGGTCGGCTTCGTTTGCCTCAGTTTGCCATCTGGAGCCGCTCCGCCCCAGCCACCGTCGCGGCGATCCACGGCGGGACACACCGGTGGGAAACTTCTCCCCGGCGGGTGCGAGGTGTATGACGGTCACGGCGTACGGCATGATCGCGCCCGGAGCCGGCATCCGCCGGCCGGGCCTGAGCAGGGGAGAGACCGGTGGCCGACGAGCTTGTCCGGGTGTACGTGCCGGCGACCACCCCGATGCTGGCGCGGCTGCGCGAGCAGGGGCTGGCGGTCGACGAGGCGCACGCGGTTACCCCGGAGCTGCGCGAGTGGTACGCCGAGGGCGACGAGGAGGAGCTGGAGTACGTCGCCTTCACCCGGGCCGCCCAGGACGCGCTGCTGTTGCTGCGGGCCGATCCGGCCGCGCCCCGGCGGCGGGCGGTCGTCTCGGCGGACCTGCCGGCGCGGTCCGTCGGCCGGGTCGACGGCGAGCTCGGTTCCAGCGTCGTCCGGTTGGCCGGGCCGGTGCCGGTGGCCGCGGTCGCGGCGATCCACGTCGACGGTGCGGAGGCGGTCGGCGATGTGGTAGCCGCCGCTGAGGTGGCCGCCGACGCCCGGGCCGGCGATCCGGACGCCCAGTTCACCGTCGACGGTGCCGAGGACCACGAGCTGGAGTGGTACGACGTGACCGAGCTGGACCTGCTGCTGCGCGAGGTCTCCTGACCGCCCGACGGCGGGTCAGGCGGCCAATTCCTCGGCGGGCTCGTCCTCGGCAGGCTCGTCCGCGACGGCACGCGGGCCGAGGGTGCGGCCGAACGCCACGAGCGCGGTGAGCGCCCCGACGAAGAGCACCCAGATGCCGTTGTCGACGCGGGAGGTGCCGAGGGAGGTCTGCGCCACCTGGTCGGCCTCGCTGAGGGCGGCGGCCAGGTTCAGCAGGTCGCGCCCGCCGATTCGGATGATCACCTCGGTGAGCAGCAGGAGCAGGCCCGGCCCGGCCCCGGCGACCAGGTACGCCGGCCAGCGCAGTTGCTGCGACAACGACCCGCTGCGGCGCGCGGCGCGGCGGCGGGCCCAGGTCAGGTAGCCGAAGGCCAGCAGGCCCGCGATCAGCCCGACGAGCAGCGACTCGGTGCGGGACACCCACTTCGCGGCGTCGAGGATCGACTGCTGGGTCTCCCCGGCCCCGAACAGGTCGGACAGCGGGTCCCGGGCGCGGCTGAACAGCACCACGAAGACCTGGGCGGCGAGCGCGGCCGTGGCCAGGGCGCCGACCACCCGGGCGTTGCGGGCGCCGGCCATCGCGCCGCCGATGATCGCCGCCGCCGCGGTGGTGCCGGCGATGGTGTTGGTGGTCGCGTTGTCGGCGTACGTCAGGTTGATCGCCACCGCGGCGGCGATCCCGACCAGCAGGCCGGTGCCGACGGCGGCGAGGAAGCGCAGGGTGACCCGGCGGAGCGGGTTGGTCGCCGCCAGGGCGACCGCGGCCCCGGCGATCAGCGCGGCGGTGATGACGCCGGGCAGCGCGTACGCGGAGAGACTGATCGCGGTGACGCCGGCCGCGGCGCTGTCGATCGCCGCGCGGGTGGACCAGAGCATCGCGGCGAGCCAGCCGATCGCCAACAGTGCCAGCACCATCGCGCCGGGAGCGTACGCCGGTCGGCCCGGCGTCGCGGTGGCCTCGTCGACCGGGGCCGGCTGCTCCGACACCTCGGGGGCGGCCTCGGGCTGGTCCGGCTCCGCGGCCGTGGAACTGCCGGGCTGCTTGCTCATCCTCTTCCCTTCGACGGACGCCGGATCGGCCGCGACGGGCCGGGCAGGTCACGGTCATCCAGCGTACGCGTCGCCCCCGGAAACCCTTGCGAACCCGCCTCGCGGGCCCGGCGTGCCCGGCGGCGGCCGACAGCGCCCGGCGGCGCCCCGACGGCCCCCGGCAGCGGCCGACAGGGCCGGAGGTCGACGAGCCTGCCGACGGATCGCAGGCCAGCGGAGGATCTGGCTGATGGTTCGTCGGATCGAAGCCCGTTTCGGCCTGCGGTCCGATGTCTGCCCGTGTGTCCGATCTTTTCGCGACCTGCCGTGCCGAGGCGGGCCGGACGAGGGGCGGCGAGGGTGGGCCGGGGGCACCGCATGAAAGAATCGGCCCAGGTCCCGCCGCCGCGACCGGTCCGCCGCGCGGTGCCCGGGCATCCGGCCGTCCAGTCGGTGCCTGCGGGTCCGGTTTCGCCATCGCCGTCGAGATCGCACAGGAGCCTGTGATGGACGCCGTGTTCTCCGTACCCGAGCCGCGCAACGAGCCGGTCCACAACTATGAGCCCGGCAGCGCCGACCGGGAGCGGCTCCAGCGGCGGCTGACCGAGCTGGCCGCCGCGCAGATCGAGCTGCCGATGACCATCGCCGGCGAGCAGCGGATGGCCGGCGGCGCGTCGATCAACGTGGTCCAGCCGCACAAGCACGCGCACGTGCTCGGCGTCACCGGGCACGCCACCCACGACGACGCCCGCGCGGCGGTCAAGGCCGCCAAGGACGCCGCCCCGATGTGGCGGGCGCTGCCGTTCGAGGAGCGCGCCGCGATCTTCCTGCGCGCCGCCGACCTGCTCGCCGGTCCCTGGCGGGACACCCTCAACGCGGCCACGATGCTCGGCCAGTCCAAGACGGCCGTCCAGGCCGAGATCGACTCGGCCTGCGAGTTCATCGACTTCCTGCGGTTCAACGTGTACTTCGCCCGCAAGCTGCTGGCCGAGCAGCCGATGTCCTCGCCGGGCGTGTGGAACCGCTTCGACCACCGCCCCCTCGAAGGGTTCGTCTACGCGATCACCCCGTTCAACTTCACCGCGATCGCGGGCAACCTGCCCTCGGCGCCGGCCCTGCTCGGCAACACCGTGGTGTGGAAGCCGGGCCCGACCCAGCAGTTCGCCGCGCACTTCACCATGCGGCTGTTCGAGGCGGCCGGCCTGCCGCCCGGTGTGATCAACATGGTCACCGGGCGCGGCGAGGAGGTCTCCGACGTGGTGCTCGCCGACCCGGACCTGGCCGGCATCCACTTCACCGGGTCGACCAAGGTGTTCCAGCACCTGTGGCGGACCGTCGGCGAGAACATCGCTGGCTACCGGGGCTACCCGCGCCTGGTCGGCGAGACCGGTGGCAAGGACTTCGTGGTCGCGCACACCAGCGCCGACGTGGACGCGCTGCACACCGCCCTTCTCCGGGGCGCGTACGAGTACCAGGGGCAGAAGTGCTCGGCCGCGTCCCGGGCGTACGTCCCGCGGTCGATCTGGGAGGGTGGGCTGCGGGACCGGCTGGCCGCCACCGCCGACTCGCTGACCTACGGCGACGTCACCGACTTCCGCAACTTCGGCGGCGCGGTGATCGACGACAAGGCGTTCAGCCGGCACACCGCCGCGCTGGAGCTGATCAACGGTGACGACAGCTGCCGGATCCTGGCGGGCGGCACTGCCGACGACTCGGTCGGCTACTTCGTCCGGCCGACCCTGTTCGAGTGCTCCGACCCGGCGCACGAGACCTTCACCACGGAGTACTTCGGGCCGATCCTCGGCGTGCACGTCTTCGACGACGCCCGCTTCGACGAGGTGGTCGCGCAGGCCGAGTCGATCGCGCCGTACGCGCTGACCGGGTCGATCTTCGCGAACGACCGCCGGGTGGTCGACCAGGTGGCCGAGAAGATGCGGTACGCGGCCGGCAACTTCTACATCAACGACAAGCCGACCGGCGCGGTGGTCGGGCAGCAGCCGTTCGGTGGGGCCCGGGCCAGCGGCACCAACGACAAGGCGGGCTCCTGGCACAACCTGATCCGCTGGATGTCGCCGCGGACGATCAAGGAGACCTTCGTCCCGCCGACCGATCACACCTACCCGCACATGGGCTGACGTGTGAGGAGGGGCCCCTTGTCAACAAGGGGCCCCTCCTCACATCCGGACGGGCGGGTCCCGGTAGGCGGCGGACTGTCGTCGGCCGACAGTGCACATCGGACGACTCATCGGGTGGCGAAAACGGCAAATCCTGGACGCAGGGTCGGGCAAAGTGGCAGCTTAGAGGGCATGGCGGAAACCGGAGTCAACCCGACGGCGGCGGCCCTGCTGGGTCTGCTGCACGAGGGTCCCATGACAGGCGGCCAGCTCATGGCCGCCGCCGAGCGCCGGCTGGCGCCGTACTGGTCGATGACGCGCAGTCAGGTCTATCGGGAGCTGCCGGTGCTGGCGGAGAAGGGCCTGGTGCGGCTCGGCAAGCCCGGGCCGCGGATGAGTCAGCCGTACGCGATCACGGCTGTCGGAAAACGGACATTCTCCCGCTGGCTGGCCGAAAACCCCGGCAAGGACACGATCCGTAACCCGGTCGCGCTGCGGATCGCCTTCGGCGGCCTGCACTCGGCGAGCCAGCTGAAGAACCTGTACTCCACGGCGAACGAATACCACACCGAGGCCCTCGCGGCGGCGCGTGAGCAGGTCAAGAACGCCAAGAAGGAAGGCGCCAACTACGACGCCGGCGCGCTGGAGTTCGCGGTCGCCTATCACCGGGCCGCCCTGTCCTGGCTCAAGACCGCGCCGGTCGCCGAGTGATCCACGGGCGGATCGGGCCGCTGCGGCGGAGCAGCCGCCCGCTGGCACCGCGCTGACTTTTCGCCGGTGACCGCGGGGCTCGCAAGCTCACTCCTCTCCCGCGCAGTAGGCTTGTCTGTCGTGACCGCTGCCGATTACGCCGAACAGCTCAAGGACCTCGACGCCACCCTGCGCAACATCGAGGCCGTCCTCGACCTCGACAAGCTGCGCGAGCAGAAGGCCCGCCTGGAGCAGGAGGCCTCCGCGCCCGACCTCTGGGACGACCAGGCCAAGGCGCAGGTGGTGACGTCGCAGCTGTCGTACGTCAACGGCGAGATCACCAAGCTCTCCGAGCTGCGCTCCCGGCTCGACGACGCCGGGGTGCTGTTGGAGCTCGCCGAGGCCGAGGCCGATCCCGGCACGCTCGCCGAGGTCGAGTCGGAGCTCGCCGGGCTGGCCAAGGCCATCCAGGAGATGGAGGTCCGCACCCTGCTCTCCGGCGAGTACGACTCCCGGGAGGCGCTGGTCGCGATCCGGGCCGGCGCCGGTGGCGTGGACGCGGCGGACTTCGCCGAGATGCTGCTGCGGATGTACCTGCGTTGGGCCGAGCGGCACGGCTACCCGACCGAGGTCTACGAGACCTCGTACGCCGAGGAGGCGGGCCTCAAGTCGGCGACCTTCACGGTCAAGGTGCCCTACGCGTACGGCACGCTCAGCGTCGAGTCCGGCACCCACCGGCTGGTGCGGATCAGCCCGTTCGACAACCAGGGGCGCCGGCAGACCAGCTTCGCCGGTGTGGAGGTGCTGCCGGTCGTCGAGCAGACGGACCACATCGACATCCCCGAGAACGAGATGCGGATCGACGTCTACCGTTCCTCGGGCCCGGGTGGGCAGAGCGTCAACACCACCGACTCGGCGGTGCGGATCACCCACATCCCGACCGGCATCGTGGTCACCTGCCAGAACGAGAAGTCGCAGCTGCAGAACAAGGCCTCCGCGCTGCGGGTGCTCCAGGCCCGGCTGCTGGAGCGCAAGCGCCAGGAGGAGCAGGCCAAGCTCCAGGGCCTGAAGACCGAGGCCGCCGGATCGTGGGGCGACCAGATGCGCTCGTACGTCCTTCACCCGTATCAGATGGTGAAGGATCTGCGTACCGAGCAGGAGACGGGCAATCCGTCCGCGGTCTTCGACGGTGAGCTGGACAGCTTCATCGAGGCCGGTATCCGCTGGCGCAAGCAGCGGCAGCTCACCGCTGACGGTGCGTGACAGATCTCCGACGCAGCGCGTCATCGATCTCTGCCCGAGCGGCTGAATCGATGACGCGCCTCGCATCGCCGGGGCGGGGGGCTTGGCTCCCCGGTTACACCGCGTAGACTCTCGACCCGTGATTCAGCTTGAGCAAGTGACGAAGACGTACCCGAAGGCGTCCCGGCCTTCGCTCGACAACGTGTCCGTCTCGATCGAGAAGGGCGAGTTCGTCTTCTTCATCGGTCCATCCGGCTCCGGCAAGTCCACGATCATCAAGCTGCTGCTGCACGAGGTCGCGCCCAACAAGGGGCGGGTCGTCGTCAACGGCAAGGACGTCACGTCGATGCGGTCCTGGAAGCGACCCCACTTCCGGCGTTCCATCGGCTGTGTCTTCCAGGACTTCCGCCTCCTGCCCAACCGCACCGCCTACGAGAACGTGGCGTTCGCCCTTGAGGTGATCGGCAAGACCAAGGCGGTCGCCCGCCGGGTCGTGCCGGAGGTGCTGGAGCTGGTCGGCCTCGGCGGGAAGGAACACCGTTACCCCCACGAGCTCTCCGGTGGTGAGCAGCAGCGGGTGGCGGTGGCCCGGGCGTTCGTGAACCGGCCGCTGATCCTGTTGGCGGACGAGCCCACCGGAAACCTGGACCCGGACACGTCGATCGAAATCATGCGCCTGCTGGACCGGATCAACCGCACCGGCACAACCGTCGTGATGGTCACGCACGACTCCAACATCGTGAACCAGATGCGCCGCCGGGTCGTCGAGATCGAGAGCGGTCGTATCGTGCGCGACCAGGCTCGTGGCGTCTACGGCTGAGCCGTCCGCGCTGACGATCCGTAGATCCTGACGACGAACACCTCACGCCGGAGAGCCGGAGGAATTTCCCGATGCGGATGAAATATGTCCTGTCCGAGGTACTGGTCGGGCTGTGGCGCAACGTGACGATGTCCATCGCGATGATCATCACGATGGCGGTATCGCTGTTCATGCTGGGCGGCGGCGGCCTTCTTTACCAGAAGGTCGGGGACATGAAGGACCTCTACTACGAGAACGTCGAGGTCTCGATCTTCCTCAAGACCGACGTCACCGCGGAGCAGCGCACCGACCTGGACACCAAGCTGCACAGCGACGCCCTGGTCAAGGAGGTCACGTACGTCGACAAGGAGGAGGCGTACAAGCGCTTCCAGAAGATGTACGCGGACGCTCCCGACCTGGTGAACGCCGTCAAGCCGGACCAGCTGCCCGAGTCCTTCCGGCTCAAGCTGAACAACCCGGAGCAGTACAAGGACATCTATGACCAGTACAAGGACTCCGAGGGGGTCGAGGAGATCGTCGACCAGAGCAAGTTGCTCGACAAGGTCTTCGGCGTCCTCACCGGGGTTCAGAACTTCGCGCTGGCCATCGCGGTCTGGATGGCGATCGCCGCGCTGCTGCTGGTCGCGAACACCATTCAGGTGGCCGCGTACAGCAAGCGCCGCGAGGTGGCGGTCATGAAGCTGGTCGGTGCCTCCAACTGGTTCATCCAGGCCCCGTTCGTGCTGGAGGCGGTGGTCGCCGGCCTGATCGGCTCGATCCTCAGTATGGTCGCGATGGTGGCCTTGAAGATGGTGGCGGCTCGCGGGTCGCTGGCAGCCCTGGAGGGTCTGATCACGCCGGTCTCCTGGTCCGACATCTTCCTGACGTTCCCGCTCATGGCCGGCGTCGGTGGCCTGATCAGCGCCGCCACCGCCTGGGTCACGCTCCGCTTCTACCTGCGGGTCTAGTTACCGCGACAGCTCTCCCAGGGGCCCTCCCGCGTCGGAATAAACCACGCGGGAGGGCCCTTGTCATTCGGGTAGCATGCGTGGCCGGTGGTCGCGGACGGAGCGGAAGGAGGTGGCGCCGATGCCACGGGAGAAGGGGCGCAAGGTGGTCGCCTCCAACAAGAAGGCGCGCCACGACTACGCCATCCTCGACACGTACGAGGCGGGCATGTCGCTGACCGGCACCGAGGTCAAGTCGTTGCGGGCCGGGCGGGCGTCACTGGTCGACGCGTTCGCCCAGGAACGCGACGGCGAGCTCTACCTGCACGGCATGCACATCCCGGAGTACACGCAGGGCACCTGGACCAACCATGAGCCCCGGCGTACTCGGAAGCTGCTGCTCAAGCGCCTGGAGATCGACCGGCTGATCGGCAAGACCCGGGAGAGCGGTCTCACCATGGTGCCGTTGCAGATCTACTTCTCCGACGGCTGGGCGAAGGTGGAGATCGGCCTGGCCCGGGGTAAGAAGTCGTACGACAAGCGCCAGGACCTGGCCAAGCGGGACGCCGATCGGGAGATCGCCCGCGTGGCGGGCCGGCGAGGCAAGGGCATGGACGACTGAAATGACCGGTTTGTCCGAGTGTTGGTCGCTGGCCGACCTCGGGATGAATCCGGTTGCGCCAGGCGTTAGGCTTGGTGGAGCTGCCGACAGGGGCAGCCGTCGAGGGGGTGACTGGTTTCGACTTCGTACGTTGCGGCAGGGGAAGCGAGCCGAGGAAGCCGACGTCGTCTCGAGAATCGTTCGTCGGAAACCAATAAGCGCCAAGAACAATCGCGCTGACTTCGCTCTCGCCGCCTGAGGCGAGTAGTGAGTCTGTCGGCCTGGGAGCGCCTTCGACCCAGTTAGCCGGCATCAGCTAGAAGGCTGGCCAACCGGACCCGGTCGCGGGGTCCGTGCGGCGAGATCAATCAGCGACTGGGCCCGTCACACCGACTCGCTCGCGTGATCGGAGGGGCCGAGTAGAGGCACAGCGAGCTGCGCTCGGAGAAGCCCTGGCAAGGCGGCGAAGGACCCGGGTTCGATTCCCGGCACCTCCACCGATCGAGGCCCTGAGAGTGTTCCGACACTCTCAGGGCCTTTCTTCATGTCTGACCAACCCCGGTCTACGCTGCCGCGTGTGACGAACGAGAGGATCACGCTGTCCGTGGGCGCCGGGCCGGGCCAGCGCGCCTTCGCCGTGGTCGGGGGTGTCGTGTTCACCGCGTTCGGTGCGGTCTTCGTGCTCCTGCCGATGATCGCCGATCGCCTGCTGGCCAGGCTGACCGGCTACGGCGACCCGTTCCCGTCGTACGAGGAGGCGCGGGACCTGCCGCCCGGCATGCTGCCGTCGGGTCTGCACGACACGGCCGTGCCGGAGCCGTTCCGGCTCGTCGGGCTGTGCGGCCTTCCGTTCGTCCTGCTCGGGCTCTATCTGCTGCTGCGGGTGCTGCGCACCGCAGCCTGGCTGGAGGGGACCCGGGCCTCCGTACGCGGCGCGCTCGGCACCCGCACCGTCGACCTGGCCACCGCCGAAGTCCAGGGCGGGGCGGTCGCCTACCGGGCCGGCGGGGACGCGGTGGTGCGGGTGCCGACGGTGGTCGCCCGCGACCGGGACACCGGCCGTCAGGTGACCATCCCGTTGCAGGGCATGGGGCTGGCCGCGCTGCCGCCGTACGAGCTGCGGGCGCTCGCCGACGCGATGACCACGGGCCGGCCGAACAGCGGCCGGGACGCCGACGCGCACGCCCTCGCCGGCCGGTTGCGCATCATGGCGGACGATCCGCTGGGTCGGTAGAGGCTGCTGCGCCGCCCGGGACAGCTGGGGCGAATGAGGCGTCGGTGGGGCCTGGACAGCCCGGCCGTACGGGTTCACCATCGCGGTTAGCGCAGCAGTGCGGGAGGTGCCCATGGTTACCGGCGACGTGCACGCCCTCGCCCGGGCGCTCGCCACGTCGACCGGGGAACCGAGCTGGCGGGAGCGGCTGATCCGTCACCTCGGCCCGGTCCGGCAGGGCTTCGCCGAACAGGTCCGGGTCACCGAGGGCCCCGCCGGCCTCTACGCCGCCCTGCTGCACGAGGCGCCCCGGCTGGATCGCGGTGTGCGACTGCTGACCGGCGAGCACGCCGCCATCGCCGCGGCGATCGTCGCTCTGCAACGGGCGGCCGCCCTGCCCGGCGTGTCGGCCGAGGAGCTGAGGGAGCGGGTCGGGCGCCTGCTGAGCGCCCTCGACCGGCACCGCCAGCACGGCGCCGACCTGCTGTGGGAGGCGTATCAGGCCGACCTGGGCGGGGAGAACTGACCCGAAGCCCTCAAAGGATGCGCGGCACCTCGGTGCTGATCGACACCGGCAGCACGGTCGGCCGGTCGGCGGTCAGCGCGGTGTCGAGCGCGGCACCGAGGCCGTCCAGCGACTCCACCACCTCCGCCGCGCAGCCGTAGCCACGGGCGATCGCGGTCACGTCCAAGCCGGGCAGGTCCAGCGCGGGCACCCCCGGCGTGTGCTTCAGCTCGGCGAACGCCTTGAGGATCGCGTACTGCTGATTGACCGGGACCACGACGGCGAGCGGCAGGCGCAGCTGCGCGCCGGTCCACAGCGCCTGCACCGAGTAGTGGAACGAGCCGTCGCCGATCACCGCCACCACCGGCCGGCCGCGCCCGGTGTCCCGCTCGGCCAGGGCGATCCCGACCGCCGCCGGCAGGCCGAAGCCGAGGCCGCCGCTGGCCATCGTGAAGTACGAGCGGGGCCGGCTGATCCGCAGCCGGCGGCGCAGTGCGGCCAGGTTGGACGGTGACTCCTGCACCAGCACCCCGTCGGCCGGCCAGTGCCGGGCCAGCTCGGCGAAGAGAGCATCGGCGGTGGGCGGGCTGGTCGTTGCGGAGGGCTCCGGAACGGCGTGGGCGGACGGGGCCGGCCGGTCAGCCGACGGCACCAGCTCCAGCAGGCCGGTCAGCGCCAGCCCGGCGTCGCCGAGCAGGCTCTCCCCAACCGGGGCGCGGGCCGCCTCGTCCGGGTCGTCGGTGACGTGCAGCAGCCGCGCCTCGGCCGGCAGGTAGTCGCCCGGCACGTGCGGGTAGTAGCGGAACACCGGGGCGCCGACCACCAGCACGGTGTCGTGGCCGCGCAGCGCCTCGGCGAGCGGGCCGATCGCGTACGGCAGGACGCCCCGGAACTGCGGATGGTCCTCGGGGAAGACGGCCCGTTCCGGCGCCGGCGCGGCCCAGACCGGGGCGGCCAGCCGCTCGGCCAGCGCCACGGCCGCCGGCCAGGCGTCGGCCCGGTCCACCGCCGCGCCGAGCACCAGCACCGGGGCGCGGCTGGCCGCGAGGGTGGCGGCGAAGCCGCGTAGCCGGTCCGGGTCGGGGGCGAACCGGGTGGCCACCGTGCGCACGTGTGGGGGAGGGTCGGCGGGCTGGTCCCAGTCGTCCATCGGCAGGGAGAGGAAGACCGGCCCGGCCGGGGGCTGCACCGCCGTGGCGTACGCCCGCATGAAGGCCGCCGGGATGTCCTGCGCGCGGGCCGGCTCGTGGGCCCACTTGACGTACGGCTGGGCCAGCTCGGCCGCCCGGCGGCTGGCCAGTCGGGGCTCGATCAACAGCATCTGCCGGGTCTGCTGGCCGGCGGTGACGATCAGCGGGGTCTTGTTGTGCCAGGCGGTGACCAGGTTGCCCATCCCGTTGCCGGTGCCCGGCGCGGTGTGCAGGTTGACGTGCGCGGGGCACCCGGTGGCCTGGGCGTACCCGTCGGCCATGCTCATCGCCGACGCCTCCTGCAACGCGTGCACGTAGCGGAAGTCGGCCGGGAAGTCCCGCAGGAAGGGTTCCTCGGTGGAGCCGGGGTTACCGAAGACGGTGGTCAGGCCCAGGCCGCGGAGCAGGTCGTACGTCGTGTCACGGACCGTCGCCATCAGCCGAATCTATCGGGCATCAGCCGACTTTTCGGGTGCTTCCTGGGCTTCGCGGCGGCGGGGCGGTCAGGGCAACTGGAAGGGCAGCTTGATCCCGTCGAGCGCGTGCCCACACGGGCAGTCCCGCTCGGCGGGCAGCGCGGCGATCGCGTCCAGCAGCACCTCGCGTAGCCGGTCGGTGTTCTCCGCGAAGACCCGGAAGACCTCCTCCTGGGTGACCGTCTCGCCGGCCTCGACCCCCGCGTCCAGGTCGGTGACCAGCGCGATCGAGGTGTAGCAGAGAGCCAGCTCGCGGGCGAGCACCGCCTCCGGGTGGCCTGTCATGTTGACCACCGTGCCGCCGATCGAGGCGAACCAGCGCGACTCGGCCCGGGTGGAGAAGCGGGGCCCCTCGACCACCACCACCGTCCCGCCGTCCACCGCCGGCACGGCACGCCCGGCCGCCGCGTCGAGCAGCGTCCGCCGCCCGACCGGGCAGTACGGGTCGGCGAACGGTGCGTGCACCGCGCCCTGGTCGTAGTAGGTCTGGGTGCGCCCGCTGGTGCGGTCGATGAGCTGGTCCGGCACCACGAACGTGCCCGGGCCCAGCTCCGGCCGCAGCCCGCCCACCGCGCAGGGTGCGAGCACCTGGCGTACGCCGAGCGACCGCAGCGCCCACAGGTTCGCCCGGTACGGGATCAGGTGCGGCGGGTGGCGGTGGTCGCGTCCGTGCCGGGGCAGGAACGCCACCCGCCGGCCGCCCACCTCGGCGATGGTGACCGCGTCCGACGGCGGCCCGTACGGCGTGTCCAACACATGCTCGGTGGCGCCGTCGAGCAGGGCGTAAAGGCCCGACCCGCCGATCACCGCCAGTTCGGCCGTGGGACCCATTTCCGGTCCTCCCTCGATCCGTCGCGATCATCCGTGGGTCAGACCTTAGTCACCGGGGCGGCTGCAAGCTATCGTGCGTGACATGGCGTTGACAGCGTGGCTGGTCGACGGCGTCGGATCGGCAACACCGGCGTGTGGTTGACGGGTGTCGGACATGCAGAGTGACGGACAGACGGTCGGTGGCCGAGCCATGGAGTCGATGACCGGGCGGCTGCTGGTGGCGACTCCGGCGTTGAAGGACCCGAACTTCGACCGTACGGTCGTGCTGCTGGTAGCGCACGAGCCCGGCGGTGCGCTCGGCGTGGTGTTGAACCGGCCTACCGAGGTGCCGGTCGCCGACGTCCTGGGCGACTGGAGCGACCTGGCCCGAGACCCCGCGGTGCTCTTCGAGGGCGGCCCCGTGCAGCCCGACTCGGCCATCTGCCTGGCCCGGATGCGCCACCCGGTCAAGCCGGTGAAAGGCTTCCACCGGGTCACCGGCGCGGTGGGCACCATCGACCTCTCGGTCGACCCCGAGCGGCTGCGGGACGCGATTGGCGGGATCCGGGTCTTCGCCGGCTACTCCGGCTGGGGCGCCGGGCAACTGGAGCACGAGATCGATGAGGGGTCCTGGTTCGTCCTGGACGCCCTGCCCGGGGACGCCTTCGTCGACCGGCCGGACGATCTCTGGCCGATGGTGCTGCGCCGGCAGGGTGGGATGCTGGCAGCGGTCGCCCACTTCCCGCCGGACGTGGCTTTGAACTGATCCCACACCGGGGACCCGCGATATGACCATGCGGGCCGGCGTGTGTATAGTTCTCTCCGTGCCCGGGCGACCGGGGACGACAGCAAGGGGCCGTGGCGCAGCTGGTAGCGCACCACACTGGCAGTGTGGGGGTCAGGGGTTCGAGTCCCCTCGGCTCCACCCGAGCGAAACGCCCTGGTGAGGGAGATAATCCCACACCAGGGCGTTTATCATTTCACCTGCTCTCAGGCCGCTACGTGCCTGAACCGTGTCACGGCGGCGTAGGTGCTGGAATGCCTGATGGGCGCCATCAACTCCTTCAACTTCGCGCCGCTCTGCGCCGACCATGTGCTGCCGGAGTGCCGCAGGTCGTGCAGGTGCAGCCCGAGGCCATCAGGGATGCCGGCAGCGGTCAGCGCCCGTCTTGCGCGGAGGCTTGAGCGAGCGTCGACTCGGTCGAACTTGAACGTTACCGTGATCATATGGATCTGAATGATCACGAGCCGGAGAGTGGACGTCAGACCGCCCTACCCGTGCCGGAAGCTGCGGCATCCAGCGGCTGGGCACTGCTGGCCGTCGCCGTTGGCGCAGTGGCCAGTCTCCTGATCACATGGCGTCGCAGGCAGCAGCGGGGCCAGCGGGGTTGAAGTGGCCGCGCTCCCGAGGGAGCAGCGTGCCAGTTCCATGCCAGGTCGGTAGGTCGCGGTAGGCGGTCCGGCAGTGATGCGCGCCCAGCTCGACCACCTTGACCGGTTGCTCACCGAGCGGCCGGAGCAGATCGAGATCCGGGTCATGCCCTTTGGCGCCGGGGCACACCCCGCGCTCGGCGGTCCGTTCCAGATCCTGTCGTTCCCGTCGCCCCGGCTGCCCGACCTCGTCTGGCAGGAGGTGCTCACCTCCAGTGACATCATCGACCAGTCCGCCCGGGTCGCGGACTACGCGATCACCTTCGCCGAGGCGCGGGAACGGGCGTTAAGCTCGGCGGAGTCGCTGGCGCTGATCCGGCGGATCGCCAAGGAGATGACCTGATGGCTCGCCCCACCCCCGATCGTGGCTGGTTCAAGTCGTCCCGTAGCTCGGACAACGCGGCCTGTGTCGAGGTGCGGTTTGTTGGTGGCGCGGTGGACGTCCGCGACACCAAGGACCGCACCGGCCCGATGCTCAGCTTCGACGGCCGTTCCTGGGCCACCTTCCTGACTGGGCTCAAGGCCGGTTCGGCGAGCTGACGGCCCGCCTCGACGGCACAACGCCGGTGGCGGGGTTGGCCGCGCGGATCGCCTGGGTGTCCAACACGACTGCGGAGATTGGTGTTCGACAAGCCCCACGCGTCACCTGAGCGGCGGTACGGGCTGCCAGACCGAGTCCTCGGCGGGGCTGATATCTGTTCTCTTTGCCAGCCACAGCTGAAAGTCAGAGTGGCGGATATAGTAGCCGGGCATGTTCACCGACTCAAAACCCATCGGGCAGTTTCCCGACCAGCAGCCTCCGTCTTGATAGAAGAAGCTTGCGTCCTGGCGGAACAACAAACTGCCGTCGTTCGGCTGCAGCTTGAGACGGTAATTCTGGTGACGAAGGAAGTGGCCGGGGTAGTTGATCGACTCCAGACTCACGGCAATTTCCCGAGCGTCATCGGAATATCCGGGAGCTTGTTCTCCCTTCCTGATCAACGCCTGACGCACGACAAAAGATGAGTCCGACTTGTCCAGATCATTTGTGACCGGTGTCACCTCGCCCAGCTCATTGCGATGGCGGATGAAACGGCCGGGAAAGTTGCGCGATTCGAACGACAGCGTACCGGGCGGCACGTTAACGGTAGGTGGTGGCAGACGTCGCCAGGTGGAGTCTTTCTGGAACGACTCACTGCCGTCATCCTTCGCCAGCCAGAGTTGGAAGTTGGCATGGCGAACGTAGTGGCCAGGGTAGTTTACGGACTCGAAGCGCCTATGCGCAAAGACACCTTGGCGGTAGGTCTTGAACGATGCGTCCCTGTGGAAGAGGTTACTGCCGTCATCCCTCTGCAGCTTGATGCGGAAGTTTTGGTGCCGCAGGTAATGGCCCGGAAAGTTGATCGATTCGAAGCTCACCGCGTCCCGTGTGCCATCCAGGGCTGATACCTCTCTGAGGGTGGCGTCCGCCCGATCCAGCGCACTACTGACTGTTGTCAGATCGCCCAAATAATTCCGGTGGCGCATCAAGTGGCCTGGAAAGTTGATCGACTCGAAAGCTCCGACGCTGGCGGGGAGTTGCGGACTTTCCTGTTCGGTCGGTGGCGCCGACGGCTGTGACGATTCCGGTGCCGGCGGCATCGTCGTTACGCTCGTGTATCCGGTGCCGGCCTCGTCTGAACACACGCGATTGTAGTCATAAACAGCGCAAACGCGGTAGTTGTATGTGGTGCTGGGGGTCAGCCCGGTAATGGTCCATGTGCGTTTGTCGCGGTCGGGCGTCCAGTATGCAGGCGGCGACTGTTGCTCAACCACAAACCAATAAACGCCTTCGCCGCTGTGGTTCCACGTTATGGTGATCGCGCCGGGCGCATTAGGAAATGCTTCAACATTGACCGGACGCTCGGTTCCTGGCATGAAACCTCCCAAGCTGTTGCGTTCCGTGGGAGGGTACGTTCGCGCTGTTGGCTCGTGCTGTCTGGTTCTGGCGAGTGAAGCGTCGCATTGCGGACCGTCTGCGATGACCTCGCCCGCAGCTCAATACCTGCTGAGAAAGCCCCATTCGCGCGCCAGAGTGGTCAGCGCCACATACGACACGAGCCCCATCGGCAGGGCTACGAACAGCCTCACGTACACCGGGCCCCAGGTGTCCGGCCCGGCGATGGTGGCCCGCTTGTGCGGGCGCGCTGCGTCGTGGCAGACCCGCACCGGTGCGCCCTCCTCGTATCCGAAGGCGCCCGGCCGATCCTTGAACTCAACGGTCTCGCCGCGGACGTACGGAAAGCGAAGGTGAACTCGGGGTGAGAGTTGCTGGCCCCCGAGCTTGTGCTGGCGCTACGGACCAGCTGTCGCCGTGCACACCACCCCTGGGCCCGTTCACCGCGCAGCACCAGGCGGACGATGATCAGCACCCGGCGCAGGAACAGGAGGCACGTCGCCCCCACACCCCAGGCCGGCGATCAGGAAGATGCTTTCCATCGTGGTCACAGCGCCACCTTCTTGTTGTGCCTCGATCGGTGTGAACGACGGTCAGCATCGTGCCATCAAGGTTGGTCTGTCATGAGTGACGAATGAGAGAGTTGGACCGTGCGGGTGGGCATCCTTGGGCCGTTGGAGGTCCGCGACGGCGACCAGGTTGTCGAGGTGGCCGGTACGCGCCTGCGCGCGCTGCTGATCCGGCTCGCGCTGGACCCGGGCCGCCCGGTGGGCGTGAACGCGCTGGCCGACGCGCTGTGGGGCGACACACCGCCCACCGACACCGCGAACGCCGTGCAGTCGCTCGTGTCGCGACTGCGCCGGGCCGTACCCGGGCTCGGCGTGCTGTCCGGACCGGCCGGCTATCGGCTCGACCTCGGCCCCGACGACGTCGACGTCAAGCGGTTCGAGCGGCTCACCCGCGCGGGCCAGGAGGCGTTGCGTGGTGGTGACGCCGGCCCGGCCCTCGCCACCCTGCGCGAGGCGTTGGCGCTCTGGCGTGGCCCGGCCCTGGTCGACGTCGCAGACGCCGCGTACGCGATCGCCGCCGCAGGTCGGCTGAACGAGCTGCGCCTCACCGCGCAGGAGGGCCGCATCGAGGCGGAGCTACGCCTCGGTCACCCCGCGCAGCTCGTTGCCGAGCTCGACGAGCTGACCGCCGCCCACCCGTTGCGGGAACGGCTCGCCGCGCTGCACATGCGTGCGCTGGCCGCCGCCGGTCGGCCGGCCGAGGCGCTCACGGCGTACGAGCGGATCCGCCAGCGGCTCGCCGACGAGCTGGGGGTCGATCCCTCGCCCGAGCTGCGCGCCGCCCACCTCGCCCTGCTCCGTGGCGAGGCCGCGCCGCCGCCGGCCGAGGCCACCGCCGCGCCACGTGGCAACCTGCGCGCCGCGCTCACCACCTTTGTCGGCCGCGACGAGGATCTGCGCCAGCTCACCAAGCAGCTCGCCGAGAACCGGCTGGTCACCCTGGTTGGGCCGGGCGGCGCCGGCAAGACCCGGTTGGCGAGCGCCGCCGCCGGCATCCTGTCCGACGGCATCGCCGGTGGCGCCTGGCTCGTCGAGCTGGCGTCGATCACCGACCCGGCCGACGTGCCGCGCGCCGTCCTCGACACGCTCGGCCGCCGCGATCGGGCGCTCGAAGCCGCCCGCCTCACCCCGCGCGACACCATGGGCCGCCTGGTCGACGCGCTGTTCGCCGACGAGACCCTGATCGTGCTCGACAACTGCGAGCATGTCATCGACGCCGCCGCCCAACTGGCCGACGAGCTGCTCGGCCGCTGCCCGGGGCTGCGCATCCTGGCCACCTCCCGCGAGCCGCTCGGCATCCTGGGGGAGGCGCTCGACCCCGTGCCGCCGCTGCGGCTTCCGCCGGCGGACGTGACCCCGGTCGAGGCGCTGGCGTATCCGTCCGTACAGCTGCTGCGCGACCGGGCCGTGGCCGTACGTCCCGGCTTCGCGGTGACCGATGGCAACGTTGGGGACGTCGTGGAGATCTGCCGTCGCCTCGACGGCCTGCCGCTCGCCATCGAGCTGGCCGCGGCCCGGCTCCGGACGCTCTCCCCGCGGCAGGTCGCCGCCGGCCTCGACGACCGGTTCCGGCTGCTGACCGGGGGCAGCCGGACGGCCCTGCCACGCCACCGGACGCTGCGCGCGGTGGTCGACTGGAGTTGGGGGCTGCTCACCGACGGCGAGCGCCGGCTCACCGAACGGCTCGCGGTGTTCCCCTCGTCGGTCACCGCCGACTCGGCGGCCGGCACGGCCGGCAGCGACGCTGCGGCGCTGCTCGACGCGCTGGTCGACAAGTCGCTGCTGCAGATCGTCGGCGACGGACGGTTCCGGATGCTGGAGACCATCCGCGAGTACGGCCTGGAACGGCTCGCCGAGGTCGGTGGTGTCGCGGCTGCCCGCGCCGCCCACGCCGCGTACTTCCTGCACCTGGTGCAGACCGCCGACCCGCACCTGCGCACCGCCGGTCAGCTGCCCTGGCTGCGGCTGCTGGAGGCGGAGCGGGACAACATCGTGGGCGCGCTGCACTTCGCCTGCGATGCCGGTGACGCCGACACCGCGCTGCGCATCGGCGCGGCGCTCGCACTGCCGCTGGCGATCTGGGGCGACGGCCTCGGCGGCGACGTGCTCGTCCGCGCGCTCGCGCTGCCCGGGCCCGCCCCACTGGGCGAGCGCGCCGTCGTGCTCGCCATCGGCATGATCACGGAGGCGCTCGGCGCTGCCGTCATGCCGGAGGCGGCGCAGGTCGCGGAGCTGGCCTCGGCCATCCGCGCGGCGCAGGGGTCGAC
Organism: Micromonospora sp. NPDC048999; assembly: GCF_040649295.1. Taxonomy (NCBI): domain Bacteria; kingdom Bacillati; phylum Actinomycetota; class Actinomycetes; order Micromonosporales; family Micromonosporaceae; genus Micromonospora; species Micromonospora sp. NPDC048999. The sequence continues at coordinate 113,665 of NZ_JBEZFI010000003.1, forward strand.
CAACCCGTACGTGCCCCTGCTCGAACCGGCCCTGGCGGTCTTCACCGATGACACGAGCGGCGGCATCGCCGCGGTCGACCGGGCGCGGGGCCACGCCGACCCGTGGACCGACGGGACGCTGCTCGCGATGCGTGGCCAGATCAGGGAGAACGACGGCGACGCCGAGGGCATGCTTCGTGACCTGACCCAGGCCACGAAGGAGCTGCGCGTGGTCGGCGAGCGGTGGAGCCTGTCGGCGGCCCTGGCAACGTACGCCGATGCGCTCATCAAGCGTGGCGACTTCGAGGCGGCGACGGCCGCGCTCGAGGAATCGGCGCGACTCTCGCGCGAGCTGAACCCCGCGCAGGAGCCGGGGTTCCAGGTGATCCTGCTGGCGACCATGCGCGCCCGGTCGGGTGACGTGGCGGGGGCCAAGGAAAGTCTGCGCCGGTTCGTCGCCGACCAGGTGACCGACCGGGCCGTCCAGGACGCCGCGTTCGGGCTGATGATGCTCGGCGACATGGCCCGGCTGGAGGGCTCGCTGGACGAGGCGCGGGAATGCTTCGCCGAGGCGACGCGCCGCCTGGAGGGGGTGCCGATGCTCGCACCGCAGGTGCGCGGGTTGCTGCTGGCCGGGATGGCGCATCTCGCGCTCGCCCTCGGCGACGCGGCAACCGCGCGCCAGCGCGTGTCCGAGGCCGTTGACTGTGGTGTCGCCGCCCATGACATGCCGGTCGTCGCGGTCGTCACGGTCGGGTGGGTCGCCATCGCCGCCGCCGAGGGCCGGTTCGAGCTGGCCGCCCAGCTGCTCGGCACGTCCGACTCGCTGCGCGGCCGGCCCGACCGGTCCAACATCGACGCGCAGCGGCTCACCGAGCAACTGCGCGCGGAGTTGGGCGACGAGGCGTACGCCGCCTCGTACGCCCGTGGGTACGGCCTGAGCCGAGCCGATGCCCTCGCGCTGGTGGGCACCGACCCGGTTCGTTGAGCCGTCCGGGTGGCTCAGGCTCGGCGTCGGTACGCCCGCACCGCGAGCGGCGCGAACACCGCGATGATCGCCACGATCCAGATGAGCGACTGGGTCACCGGCTTGGCGACGGGGCCGCCGATGATCAGGCCGCGGGCCGCTTCCATCAGGTCGGTCACCGGGTTGATCTTGACCCACGCCTGCAACCAGCCGGGCAGCGTGCTCGTCGGGACCATCATGTTGGTGCCGAACGTCAGCGGGAAGAACACCAGGAAGGCGGTGCCCTGCACGGCGCCCGGGCTGCGCATCAGCACGCCCAGCAGCACGCCGATCCAGCTGACGGCGAACGCGAACGCCATCGCCAGCAGGCAGGCCGCGATGGTCGACAACGGATTGGTGCCGATCCGGAAGCCGATGGCGTAGCCGAACGCGAACAGCACCACGATCGAGACCACGAACCGGATGAGGTCGCCCACCACCGAGCCGACCAGCGGCGCGGACCGGGCGATCGGCAGGCTGCGGAACCGGTCGAAGACGCCCTTCTCGACGTCGGTGTTGAGGCTGACGCCGGTCGCGATCGACGCGAACATCAGGGTCTGCACCATGATCGCCGGCAGCAGGTACTGCAGGTAGGCGTGCTGCGAGCCGGAGATCGCACCGCCGAGCAGATAGACGAAGATCACCACGAACATGATCGGCTGCAGGGTCACGTCCAGCAGCTGCTCGGGCGTACGAATGGTTTTGATCAGGCTGCGGACGGCGAGCGCGAGGCTGTGCCGGACCAGCCCGAAGGGGCGCTTCTGGCCGGCGGCCCTGGGGGTACGGGTCTGCTGCGGCGGCCCGGCCGGGCGGGTCATCGTCGTCATGCCGCCACCTCCTGACGGTCGTCGGCACCGTGGCCGGTCAACGTGAAGAACACCTCGTCGAGGCTGGGCAGTCGCAGCGCCAACTCCATCACCCCGATGCCGGCCTCGTCGAGCCGGCGGACCACCGCGGTGAACGGCGCGTCGCTCTCGACCGGCACGGTGAGCAGGCCCGGCTGGGGCAGTTCAGGCTCGTTTCCGGTCGAGGTGCGCAGGATGTCGGCGACGTCGCCGACCCGGGCGGGGTCGGTCGGCCGGACCGCGATCGTCTGGCTGCCGGCGATCCGCTTCAGCTCGGCCGGCGTACCGTGCGCGATCACCCGGCCGTGGTCGATCACCGAGATCTCGTCGGCCAGCGCGTCGGCCTCTTCCAGGTACTGCGTGGTGAGCAGCACGGTCGAGCCGTCGTTGACCAGCGAGCGGACGACGCCCCACATGTCCTCACGCTTGGCCGGGTCGAGACCGGTCGTCGGCTCGTCCAGGTAGATCACCTCCGGCCGGCCGACCAGGCTGGCCGCAAGGTCCAAGCGGCGGCGCATGCCCCCGGAGTACGTCTTGGCCGGCCGCCCGGCCGCGTCCGTCAGGTCGAACCAGGCGAGCAGCTCGGCCGCGCGCGCCTTGGCCTCCCGACGGGTGAGGTCGAGCAACTGGCCGATCAACACCAGGTTCTGCGTGCCGGTCAGGTCCTCGTCGACCGAGGCGTACTGCCCGGTCAGCCCGATCATCCGGCGCACCTGCGCGGCATCGCGGACCACGTCGTACCCCCCGACCGTGGCGCGCCCCTCGTCGGCGCGCAGCAATGTGGCGAGGATCCGAACCGCGGTGGTCTTGCCGGCGCCGTTCGGCCCCAGCACACCCAACACGGTCCCCCGTCGTGCGGCGAGGTCGATCCCGGCCAGCGCGGTCGTCGTACCGAACCGCTTGACCAGGCCCTCCGCCTCGAATGCGTAGCTCATGGCACTCATCATGGCCGGGGCCGCTGACAGCGCACGCACACGACGCTGACAGCGGTACACCACGGCTCGTACGGCCTTGGACGAGAAGTGAACCTGTACGGCGTGGGTCGCGACTGAACAGGCGAAGGAGGGCAGATGGCCGATGAGTTGTTGGTGATTCGCTGCCAGTTGGGCGAACGCGACGCCTTCGCCGAGTTGATCCGGGCCTGGCATCCGGCGATCGAGCGGTACGTGGGGCGGATGCTGACCGGGCCCGACGACGATGTGGTGCAGGAGGTGTGGCTGGCGGTCTTCAAGGGGCTGCCGCGGCTGCGGCAGCCGGACCGGTTCGCCCCCTGGCTGTTCGCCATCGCTCGCCGGGCTGTGATGAACCGGCTGCGTGACGTCTACGCGCGTCCCGAGCCGGAGTTGGTCGACGACGTGCCGGGAGCCGACGAGGCGGAGGCAGTGGTCGATCGGGAGACGGTCGGTGGCGCGTTGGCGGCGCTTCCGGCCAGGGAACGGGAGGTGCTGCTGCTGTTCTATCTCGAGGATCTACCGCTGGACGCGTGCGCGCAGATCTGCGCTGTTCCGGTCGGCACCATCAAGTCGCGGCTCAACCGGGCAAGGAAGTTGTTGCGCCGCGAGTTGGCGCGGAAGGGATACGAGGCATGACGCCCGAAGACCTGCTCAAGCGGCTCGACGCGCCGCTGTCGCTGCGGAAGAGGATCGGATACGTGACGCTGGCGCTCACCGGGCTCGCCGGCAGCGGCCTGATCGGGCTGCTGTGGGCGACCGAGCCCGGGCTGCCACCACGGACGACGGTGGCGCTCGCGGTACTGGCGGCGATCGGATTGTGCTGGGCGGCTTTCGGTGGCTGGGCCGTGACCCGCAGGGCGCCGATGTTCGCTCAGGATCGCGTCGTGGCCGGCTGGCTCGGACTGGGCGCCTGGCTGCTGTTCACCGCCGGTGCGCTGGTCATCACCACCCTGCGGCACAAGCTGGAGCCGTCGTTGGTCGTCGTGGTGCTGGGGCTGGGCGTCCTGGCCATCGTCAATCTGCGTGCCGCCCGCCGTGCGAGGGCGGCCCTGCTGCGCCGCAAGGAACAGCTGAACCGGCTTCCATGAGCCGTGGGCCACGCTCCCATCCTGCCCGGTGCCCCCGCCGTGATTGGTCGGGAACGATCATCCCTGCGGGGGTGAGACGAAGTCCTTTGAGCGGATCAGGAGGAAGGACAGGACTCCGGCGGCCAGGGTGACGATCGCCGCGATCCACAGGATCTCGTCCAGGGCGCTGGCGAAACTACCGCGCGCGATCTCGACGAGCAGGCCGCGCTCCTGCGGTGGGGTGGTCATGAACAACCGGCTCACGTTGCCATTGCGCAGTGCTGTGGCGATCTCGGCGCTGTGTGGCGCGAGCGGGGTGCCGGCCGCCCGGGACTGCACCAGGGCGGTCAGCCGGTTGGCGAACAGGGTGCCCAACAGCGCGACGCCGGTAGCGAGGCCGACCTGCCGGAAGGTCAGGTTGATACCCGAGGCCATCCCCGATCGCCGGGTCTCCACGACCCCGACCGCGGTGGAGGCCAGCGGTGGGTTGACGAACCCGATGCCCACGCCGGCCACGATGAGCCCCGGGATCAGGTGTGTCCACGAGGAGGCCGCGGTCAGGCCGCGCATGAGCCACAACCCGACGCCGGTCAGGACGAGCCCCGGACCGATGAGGGCGCGGATCGGCACCTTCTCGCTCAGCCGTCCCGCCACGATGCTGGCGACCAGGACGCCGACGGAGAGGGTGAGCAGCCGCACGCCGGTCTGCAGGGCGCTGTATTCGAGCACGTTCTGCAGGTAGAGGACCACGTAGAGCAGCATGGCGAAGATGCTGAAGGAGAGGCCGAACGCGGCGATGCCGCCACCGACGAAGGTGGGGACCCGGAACAGCCGTAGGTCGAACATCGGGTGCCGACTTCGGATCTCGAGCAGCAGGAAGACGATGAGCAGCACTGCGGCGGCGGCGAAGCAGGCGATCACCGGGGTGGCCGTGAAGCTGCTGCGTCCGGATTCGATGAGCGCGTAGATCAGACTGGCCAGTGCCCCGGAGAACAGGACGAAGCCCGGCCAGTCCGGTCGGGTGGCCTGCTCGTCGCGCGACTCGACGACCCGCACCATGGTGAGCGCCAGCGCGATGGCTCCGATGGGCACGTTGACGAAGAAGATCCATCGCCAGGACAGGCCGGAGACCAGGACGCCGCCGACGATGGGTCCGACGGCTGCGGCGACGCCTGCCAGGGCGCCCCAGACGCCGAAGGCCAACCCGCGTTCCGCGCCATGGAACGCGTTGGCCATCAGAGCCAGCGAGACGGAGAACATGATCGCCCCACCGATGCCCTGGAGGCCGCGGGACAGTTCGAGCATGAGCGGGGACTGGGCGATGCCGCACAGCGCTGAGGCGGCGGTGAAGACGACCAGGCCGACCAGGTACAGGCGGCGGCGGCCGTAGAGGTCGGCCAGCGACCCCGCGGTCAGCAGGAACGCGGCCAGGGTCAGCGCGTAGCCGTCGACCACCCACTGCACGTCGGAGAGGGAGGCGCTCAGTGACGCCTGGATGTCCGGCAGCGCGACGTTCACGATCGTCAGGTCGACCAGCAGCATGAACGTGCCCAGAGAGACCGCTGCGAGAGTCCACCATTTCGGGTCGACTCCTGGGTGTGGCGACCCATGCGCCCGTGCGCCCGCGGCGCCGGTCCGGCTCGGCTCGCTCATAGCCGAGAGAGTATCGAGACGTGTGCCGCTACACGCGTTTTGGTGAGTAAATGACCGCTTCGGGTGGTAGAGCCAGATAAGCCTCGGCCGGCGCGCAGTCTGCGTGCGGACTGCGCGCCGGGCCGATGGGCGCCGTCGGCTCCTCGGCGTGCGTACGGGCTGTTCAGGCGTCAGCAGCCGCAGGTGTAGTACAGGATGTCCCAGTGGTTGCCCTCGTCGGTGTAGAGGTTGCCCGACGGGGCCCGATACTGGTAACCCCAGCCGGATATGTAGCCCATGTACGTGTAGGCACTGGTGATCCAGTTGGCGACGCAGGTCGTCTTGGCGATGTCGACCTTGTAGCCGTTCCAGTGGCTGTACGTGCCGCTGGCGTGCCCGGTCTCGGTGCCGCCGGTGATGGTGATGGCGCAGCCGCTGGCCCGTTTGAAGGTGATGATGCCGTCGATCGTGGCCTGGCGGATGCCTTCGAACGAGGTGCACGTCGATGTGTTGCGGTCGCTGCAGTTGCCGCTTGAGACCCAGCCGATGCCGGCGGCGCTCAGCTGGGAGGTGGCGCTGGCGTGGCTGACGGCGAAGGCGGGGGTGCCGAGGCCGAGGGTGGTGCCGATCGCCGCGACGCCCGCGAGGAGCAGGGTGAGCATGCGGCGGCGCACTACATGACGGGTCGTTGACATGGCATCTCCTGATTCGCAGCAGGGAAAGATGTTTGCGAAACGGAGGGCCGGCCCGTGAAATTTCTACCACGTATCGATGTCTGTGGATAGGGGTCGTTTGGTGGCCGGGGGCCGGACCGCGCTCGGCGTGGCCCGGCCCCCGACCGTCAGCGGGTGTGGCGGGTCTTGGGCAGGTCGAACTGGTCGGCCTTGCGGCAGTCCTTCGGCCCGCCGATCGCGCCCGGGCCGAGTTGGTCGAGCGCCTGCCGGGCCCGGTACCGGCCCAGGTTCCAGGCGTACCAGGGGTCGGATCCCTTGAGGTCTTTGGCGATCCAGCTCAGGGTGCAGCGGCGTACCGGATCGGGCAGCTTCGCCAGGGCCGGGGTGGCATCGGCGGAGAGGGCCCGCAGGTACCAGGCGTCGATCTTGCCGGCCTGCTCGTACCGGAGGATGTTGCGCCGCGCGGCGTAGTCCTCGGGGTTGAGCACCGCCAGGCCGAGCAGCATCGCCACGGCCAGCGCCACGGTGGTGCCAGGGATCCACCGACCCCGCCACCGGATGCCCGCCGCCAGGATCAGCAGGAAGACCGCGCCGAGCAGCAGTTCGAACGCCATCACGAAGATCCGCTCGCCGGTGAAGCTGTAGACCTTCTGGTACGTCCACATGCGGGACAGGGCCGACGCCACGATCACCACGCTGAGCGTGCTGAGCAGGCCGAGCATGATCCGCAGCACGACGCGCTCGACCGGCTGCTCCCGGCTGGCCCAGCGGCTCACCCCGCCGAGCACGGCCAGCGTGAGCAGGGTGACGAACAGCAACTGCCAGAAGCCGCTGCGGGCGTATTCGGAGTAGCTCAGCCCGGCGACCTCCTGGACGTGCCGCTGGCCGCCGAAGAGCACGGCGAACTGCACCACGACGAAGCCGGCGAAGAGCAGCGTGAGTGCCCCGATGGCCGGGGCCCACTCCAGCAGGCCGACGCGGCGGGTGCTCGGCTTGTCGACGGTCGACAGGTCGGGCGGGGCGGCCAGGGTGTAGACCGCCGCGACGGCGATCAGCCCGCCGACGGCCGCCAGGAAGATCCAGCGGAACATCGAGCCGCCGTCGGTCTCGGGGACCGTCGCGCCGAGCAGCTCGGAGAACTTCGCGTCGGCCGAGGCGAGCAGGCTGCCGAAGATCACCAACACCAGCACGGTGACGGCCGCCGAGCCGGCAACCCGGCGGACCAGACCGGCGTTGGGGGAGGCGGTGATGTGCCGGCGTACCCAGGGCAGCCCGCGGAACGCCGCGAACGGCGTCGCGACCAGGCCGAACAGGATCGAGCGGACCAGCCGGCCGCCGACGATGGCCAGCGTCGCGCAGCCCAGTGCGCCGAGGACGCAGAACGTCACCAGCCACCACGCGTTGCGGAAGGCGAGGACCGCGAGCAGGGCCAGGGCCGCGGCGGCCCAGCCGCCGCGGATCAGGCGCTCGGTGCGGGGCAGATCGGCGGTACGCCGCCACACTGCCGGCAACACGCCGAGGGTCAGGGTGAGCCAGCCGAGGAACCAGCCGATGCCGACCCGGCTCAGCGGCACAAAGGACGCCGTGCCGAGCGCGCCGGCCAGCACCGCGAGCGGCGCGGCTCGTCCGGTCTCCTGCTTCGGTCCGGGCCAGCGCGCGCTGAGGAACGACATGCGGGGCGTCGGCGGGCGGGGCCCCCAGCCGCCTCCGGGGTGCAGCACGGGCCGCGTCACGGCGTACGGGGGCATCGGCGGATAGCCCGGGGGCGGGGTCACCGCCGGCTCGGCGGTGGGCTGGTCCGGCCCGGCTGGCGGGGCGGCCTGGTCGGCTGCCGGGGTGGCTTCGACGGTTGCCGGGGCGGCCTCGACGGCCGGCGGTGCCGCCTGGGCGGGCACGCCGGGCGCGGGCTCCGTGATCCGGGGCGTGGCGGACTGCCCGGGGTCGGCGACCGGTTGGTCCTCGCCCGCCGGCAGCAGCGGCACGAACACCGCATAGCCGCGGGTGCCGGGCGGCACGGACACCGGGATCGCCCACGCGGGCTGGCCCTCCTGGCCGGGCCACACCATCCCGGGCGGCGCTCCGTCCATGCTGGGCATGACGAGCAGGTACGGAGTGACGTCGGCGGGGAGGTCAGCGCCCGTCGGCCCGGACGCCGAGGCGGTCCGGGGGGAGTCTGACGACGACGGCGGCTCGGACACGGCACGCTCCTTGATCGGCTGTCGACACTCTAGAGCCTGAGCTCCGCTGCGGTCAGCCCAGATGGCCGTCGATCTCGGTCAGCTCCTCGGCGGTGAAGTCGAGGTTGTCCAGGGCGGCCACGTTCCCCTCCAACTGCGCCACGCTGCTCGCCCCGATGATCAGGCTGGTCATTCGCGGGTCACGCAGCGCCCAGGCCAGCGCGAGCTGGGCCAGCGACTGGCCGCGCCGTTCGGCGATCGCGCCGAGCCCCCGGATGGCCGCCATCCGCGCCTCGGTGAGGTCGCTCTCGTTGAGGAAGACGCTGGTGCGTACCCGGGAGTCCGCCGGGATCCCGTGCAGGTAGCGGTCGGTGAGCAGGCCCTGGGCGAGGGGGCTGAAGGCGATGCAGCCCGCCCCGACCTTCTCCAGCGTGTCCAGCAGCCCGTCGGCCTCGGTCCAGCGGTTCAACATCGAGTACGCCGGCTGGTTGATCAGCAGTGGCGTACCGAGGTCGCGCAGGATCGCCGCGGCCCGGGCGGTCTGCTCCGAGTCGTAGTTGGAGACGCCGACGTAGAGCGCCTTCCCGGAGCGGACGATGGCGTCCAGCGCGCCCATCGTCTCCTCCAGCGGCGTGTCCGGGTCGAAGCGGTGCGAGTAGAAGATGTCGACGTAGTCGAGCCCCAACCGGCGCAGCGACTGGTCCAGCGACGAGACCAGATATTTGCGGGAGCCCCACTCGCCGTACGGGCCGGGCCACATGAGGTAGCCGGCTTTGCTGGAGATGACCAGCTCGTCCCGGTACGCCTTCAGGTCGGTGGCGAGCAGCCGGCCGAAGTTCTCCTCCGCCGAGCCGGGCGGCGGGCCGTAGTTGTTGGCCAGGTCGAAGTGGGTGATCCCGAGGTCGAACGCGCGCCGGACGATGTCCTGCTGCCGCTCGTGGGGCCGGTCCGGCCCGAAGTTGTGCCATAGCCCGAGTGAGATGGCGGGTAGGCGCAGGCCGCTCCGCCCGCTGCGCCGATAGGTCATCGAGTCGTAACGCTGTTCAGCGGCGAGGTAGGTCACGATCGGGAAGCATATCGACTGAAGTTGTCGTCCGGTTTCCGCCAGCCACAGCATGTGACGCCTGCCAGAGTTGCCGGCGGCAATCCCCAGCGGAGGGCGGCGTCCATGCATCGCGTCATCGAGCCCCGGGTGCTCTATTTTGGTACCCCGGTTGTCCTGATCAGCACCTGCAACGAGGACGGCTCACCGAACCTGGCGCCGATGTCCTCGGCGTTCTGGGTCGGTCAGTCGGGCATGCTCGGCTTGGACGAGACATCGCAGACAACCCAGAACCTCGCCAGCAGCGAGCAGTGCGTGTTGAATCTCGCGCACCCCACGCTCGTATCGGCGGTCGACAGGTTGGCGCTGTTGACCGGGAGCCGGATCGTGCCGCCGCACAAGCGGGCCAAGGGCTACCGGCACGAGGCGGACAAGTTTGCCGCAGCTGGCCTGACCCCGGTCCCCTCGGACAAGGTCACTCCGCCACGGGTCGCGGAATGTCTCATCCAGCTTGAGGCGACGTTGAACCGGATGCACGCCTTCGGCGAGCCGGGCTCCGGCGTCGTGGCGGTCGACGTTCAGGTGGTCCAGGTGCATGTCGAGGAAGGCCTCCTCGTGCCCGGCGCCAACCGCTATATCGATCCGGACAAATGGGATCCGCTCATTATGAAATTCCTTGAGTTCTACGGCGGGGGACCCAACCTGCACCCGTCCCGCCTGGCGGAGGGCTGGGGCGCTCCGCGGCGGATGAGGAGCGCCGGGCCAGTGCGCCGGGACGGCGGAACAGGCGTGCCGGCCGGTCGCTGCGGGTAGCTTCAGGCCATGCGCCTCGTGCCGCTCGACCCGGAGGTGACCCTGTCATGGACGACATCACCGCGCTGATCCTGGACGACCACGCCGCCTTCCGGCGGGGTTTCGCCCGGCTCGACGACGCCCGCGACCCGACCGAGCTGCTGGCCGTCTGGGATGCGCTCGCCCTGCACCTGGACATCCACGCCGAGGCGGAGGAGGCGATTCTCTATCCGCACCTGGTGCGGCACGGCGACGACGGCGAGGAGGAGACCGAGGACGCCATCGGCGACCACAACAAGATCCGCGACGCGATCGCCGAGTCCAAGCGCCACGAGGTCGGCTCGGACGCGTGGTGGGCGGCGGTGTGGCGGGCCCGCCGGGAGAACAGCGAGCACCTGGCCGAGGAGGAGGACGAGGCGCTGCCCGACTTCCGCCGGCACGCCGGCGTCGAGCTGCGCGCCGAGCTGGGGGCGCGCTGGCTGCGGTTCTACGGCGAGCACAAGAACGGCCGCAACCTGCCCTTCCTCGACAAGGACCCGGAGAAGTACGTGCGGGAGCACCGCTGAGGATCTCCCCGACGAGGGGGAGGTGGTAGGGCGGGCCGGGCGGGAGAATGGCGGGGTGAGGGTCGGCGGGATGCTGGGGCCGCTGGTGCAGGGCAGCACCTGGCGGCGTGCCGTGTTCCTGCTGCTCGGCGGGGTGCTCGCGCTGCCGTACGCGCTGCTTGCGGCGGCCTTCGCCCAGATACTGGCCGTCGACGACGTACCCCGGGCGGTGGTTTTCGGGCTGCTGCTGGTGGCCGTGGTGCTCGCGGCGGTGCCGGTGTTCCTCTCGGGCAGCCGGGCGCTGGAGATCGCCGCCGCCCGGGCGTTGCTCGCGGTTGACCTGCCCGAGCCTGCGGCGGGCCACCGGATCGACCGGGAGACCCGGGTACGCGCCGCGCTCTGGATCGCCCTGCACCTGTTCACCGGCGGTCTGGTGTTGTTCGCGGCGATCAGCGCCTTCCCGATGGCACTGGTCTTCCTCGCCGGGCCGTTCGGTGTCGACCCGGGCGCGGTCCCCGACGACGGGTTCGGGGCGCTGATCGCCAACCCGGTCGGGGCGACGTTGACCGGGGTGGTGCTGCTGGTCGGGCTCGGCTACGCGGTGGCCGGGCTGGGCGCGCTCGCCGCGTCGATGGCGCCGGTGCTGCTCGGCCCCTCCCAGGGCGAGCGGATCGCCGCGCTGGAGGCCCGGACGGTCCGGCTGGCCGAGCGAAACCGGCTGGCCCGCGAGTTGCACGACTCGGTCGGGCACGCGCTGACCGTGGCCACCCTCCAGGCCGGTGCCGCCCGCGAACTGCTCGACGCCGACCCGGAGTTCGCTCGGCGGGCGCTGCGCGCGATCGAGGAGACCAGCCGGCACGCGATGGACGACCTGGACCATGTGCTCGGGCTGTTGCGCGAGTCGGAGGACGCCGGCCGGCCGGCCCCCACCGCCCCGCAGCCGACGCTGACTCGGCTGGACCGGTTGGTCGCCGACACCCGGGCCGCCGGCCTCGCCGTGGACGTGCGGGTCAGCGGGGCGGTCGGGGAGTTGCCCGCGGCGGTGTCCCGGGAGGGCTACCGGATCGTGCAGGAGGGCCTGACCAATGCGGCCCGGCACGGCGAGGGCGCGGTGACGGTGCGGGTGGCCGTACCTGCCCAGGCGGCGGCGCCGAGCGAAAGTTGTCGAGGGTTGGAGATCGAGCTGGTCAACGGCCTGCGCGGCGGGACCGGGCCGGGGCGCGGCGGGCGCGGGCTGGACGGCATGCGGGAGCGGGTGCTGTTGCTCGGCGGGCGGCTCACCGCCGGCCCGGAGGGCGAGCGGTGGCGGGTTCGGGCGTTCCTGCCGGTGCCGAGGGGAGAAGCCGGGTGAGCATCGACGTGGTGATCGTCGACGACGACGAGCTGATCCGGTTGGGGCTGCGGGCGATCATCGACGCCCAGCCGGATCTGCGGGTGGTCGGCGAGGCGGCGGACGGGGCGGAGGTGCCGCCGCTGGTGGCGAAGCTGCGTCCCCGGGTGGTGCTGATGGACGTCCGGATGCCTGCCATCGACGGCATCCAGGCCACCCGGCGGCTGCTCGCCACCTCCGCCGACCCGCCCCGGGTGCTGGTGATCACCACGTTCGCCAACGACGAGTACGTCTACGACGCGCTGCGCGCCGGGGCCAGCGGCTTCCTGCTGAAGCGGGCCCGCCCGAGCGAGGTGGTGGAGGCGATCCGGGTGGTCGCGGCGGGGGAGTCGCTGCTCTTCCCGGCGGCGATCCGGCAGCTCGTCGGGGCGTACGGGGGTCGGGGCGGGGACGGGCTGCGCTCGGCGCGGCTCACCGACCGGGAGGCCGAGGTGCTGCGGCTGATGGCTACCGGGCTGTCCAACACCGAGATCGCCGGGCGGCTGGTGGTCGGGGTGGAGACGGTGAAGACGCACGTCGGGAACGTGCTGGCCAAGCTGGGCGCACGGGACCGGACCCAGGCGGTGATCGCCGCGTACGAGTCGGGCTTCGTGGTGCCGAGCCAACCGCCCGGCGTCGGCCGCGAGTCCTCCCTTCGCACGCTGTCGAGCTGATGTCGCAGACGACTCACGTGCCCTCGTCCGGGTGAACCGGGCACGGTAGGCACCGTGTGGTGGGGTCGCGGCGGGGTTGGATGCGGTGCGTGGACGGGGTGGACGCCGAAGCGCTGCGGCGGGCGTACGGGGCGGTGCTCGCGGAGTTGGACGCGGGCGGGTTCGGGCCGCCCGAGGATGGTGAGCTGAGCGCCGAGCAGATCGTCGCGCACCTGGCGGCCAGCGACGAGTTGATGAGCGAGGCCACGGAGGCGGTGCTGGCCGGTTCCCCGTTCGCGTACTACGACCTGGAGACCATCCACCGGCCGCAGCTCGACGCGCTGATCTCCGAGTACGGCGGCCTGGACGGGCTGGCCGCGCTGCTGCGGGCCACCAGCCAGAAGCTGTGCACGCTCGCCGACCGGCTCGGCCCGGCCGCGGAGACCCCGGTCGACACCGTGCTGCGGGAGGGCTTCGACCTGGACGTGGACGGGTCACTGCCCTGGGGCCGTGCCCTGGACCTGCACACCCGCGTCCACCTGCCCATGCACCTGGCCCAACTCCGCGCCCTCCGCCCCCGTCCCCACCCCTCCTGACGGCTGGGTCAGCAGTTCCGGTGGAAGGCGCGGCGGTAGGCGCTGGGGGCGACGCCGACGCGGTGGTGGAAGTGTTGGCGCAGGGCGGCGGCGGTGCCGAAGCCGGCGTGGCGGGCGATCTGGTCGACGGCCAGGTCGGTGGTTTCCAGCAGCAGCCGGGCGTGGTCGGTGCGCTGCTGGAGCAGCCACTGCGCCGGGCTGAGCCCGGTCTCGGAGCGGAAGCGACGGGTGAAGGTGCGGACGCTCATCTGGGCGTGCGCGGCCAGGTCGCGCAGGGCGACCGGCTCGTGCAGCCGCTGCCGGGCCCACTCGCGGGTGGCCGCGGTGCCGGTCCCCGTGGCGCGGGGAATCGGGTGCTCGATGTACTGCGCCTGGCCGCCGTCGCGCCACGGTGGCACCACGCAGCGCCGGGCGGACCAGTTGGCCACCGCGCTGCCGTGGTCGGTGCGGATGACGTGCAGGCAGAGGTCGAGGCCGGCGGCCACCCCGGCCGAGGTGAGCACCCCGTCGTCGATGAAGAGCACGTCCGGGTCCAGTTCGATGTGGGGATGCAGCCGGCGGAACTGGTTCGCGTACGCCCAGTGGGTGGTGGCCCGGCGGCCGTCGAGCAGCCCGGCGGCGGCCAGCACGAACGCGCCGGTGCAGATCGACATGATCCGGGCGCCCCGCTCGTGGGCGGCCCGCAGCGCCGCCGCGACGGCCGGGTCGACGGTGCCGTCGATCAGCGGCGAACCGCCGTGGATGCCGGGGACGACCACCGTGTCGGCGGCCTCGACCAGTTCCAGCCCGTGGTCGGGGAGGACCCGGAAGCCGGCCGTGCTGCGGACCGGCAGACCGCCGCTGGTGCAGGTGTCGACGCGGTAGAGGGACGTCCCGTCCTCGGCGCGGGCGGTGCCGAAGACCTGGGACGGGGTGCCGAGGTCGAGGCCGACCACCTGGTCGACGGCGAGCACCGCGATCCGGTGCGGAACGACGGCCATGGCCCGATTATTGCGCATGATGGCTTTCCGGCCACTCGTCGCCTCGGCCGCCGCCCCCGAGACTCGGTGCGTGACCCGACACCGTCTCCACCCGGCCTGGACCGTCGCCGCCGTCGCCTTCGTCGCGCTGGTCGGTGCCGCCGGCTTCCGTGCCACCCCCAGCGTGCTGCTGCACCCGCTGCACGCCGAGTTCCGCTGGCCCCTCGCGACCATTTCCGCCGCCGTCTCGGTCAACCTGCTGCTGTACGGGCTGACCGCGCCGTTCGCCGCCGCGCTGATGGACCGGTTCGGCATCCGCCGGGTGGTGGCGAGCGCGCTGGTGCTGGTGGCCCTGGGCAGCGGCCTGACCGTCGGGATGACTGCGAGCTGGCAACTGATCCTCTGCTGGGGCGTGCTGGTCGGGTTGGGCACCGGCTCGATGGCCCTGGCGTTCGTGGCGACCGTGACCGGGCGCTGGTTCGTCCGTCGGCGGGGCCTGGTCACCGGCGTGCTCACCGCGGGCGGGGCGGCCGGGCAGCTGGTCTTCCTTCCGCTGCTCGCCGTGCTGGTGCGCGCCCACGGCTGGCGGGTGGCGGCACTCGTCGTCGCCGGGGCCGCGCTGGCGGTCGTACCCCTGGTGGTCTGGCTGCTGCGCGAGCACCCGGCGGAGCTCGGCCTGCCCGCCTACGGCGCGACCGAGGTGGTGCGCCCGGCCCCGCCGGCCGGTGGGGCGGCGGCCCGGGCGGTCGGCGCGCTCACCGCCGCCGCGCGGACCCGGCCGTTCTGGCTGCTCGCCGGCGGCTTCGCGATCTGCGGCGCGACCACCAACGGATTGGTCGGCACCCACTTCTTGCCGGCCGCGCACGACCATGGCATGCCGGAGACCACTGCGGCGGGGTTGCTCGCCCTGGTGGGCATCTTCGACATCGTCGGTACGGTGGCCTCCGGCTGGCTCACCGACCGGGTGGACAGCCGCCTGCTGCTCGGCGCCTACTACGCGCTGCGCGGCGCGTCGCTGCTGGTGCTGCCCAGCCTCTTCGCCGGCACCGCCCAGCCCAGCATGCTGGTCTTCATCATCTTCTACGGCCTGGACTGGGTGGCGACCGTGCCGCCGACGGTGGCGCTGTGCCGGGAACACTTCGGCGCGTCCGGTGCGGTGGTCTTCGGCTGGGTGTTCGCCGCCCACCAGGTCGGCGCGGCGGTGGCGGCGACCGGTGCCGGTCTGGTCCGCGACCAGCTCGGCGAGTACACCCTGGCCTGGTACGCGGCCGGTGCGCTGTCGATCGGCGCGGCCGGGCTCTCGCTGCTGCTGCGCCGGCCGGGCAGCGCGGCACCGGTCGCGCTGCCCGTCGCTGTCGGCCGCCGGGCCTGGAGCTACCGGGGCTGAGCCGCCCGCCGTGCAGTGGTCAGCCCAGCGCCCACTGCTGCTCGGCAGCGCCGGTGCAGGTCACCTGTTGCAGCTGGGCGCCGGGCTCGGTGCTGGCGTCGGTGACCTGCGCGCACTTGCCGCTGTGCACGGCGACCAGCAGCACCGGGCCGGCACCGGCCGGGGCGAGCCGCCACTGCTGGTTGGCCTGCCCGTTACAGGACCACTGCTGCACCCCCGCACCGTCGTCGGTGCTCTCCCCGGCGACGTCCAGGCACATGCCGCTGCCCGCGTTGACCAGCGTGAACACGTCGTCGGTGACCGGCGTGGCCACCCACTGCTGCTCCGCGCCGCCGGTGCAGTCGGCCAGCGCCGCCAGCGCGCCCTCCGGGTTCTCGCCTGTCACCCCGAGGCAGCGGCCGGACGGCACCCCACGGAACACCGCGGGCCCGCCTGCGGGGGGCGGAGGCGGCGCGTCCGTCGGCGAGGGCGCTTCGGTGGTGGGTTCCGTGGTGGGCTCGGCCGGGCTCGACTCGCTCGCCGTCGGGCTCGACACGGCCGCCGCGGGCACCGGCCGGTCGCGGTCATCACCGCCCCCGGCGAACACGCCGGTGGCAAAGACGACCCCCAGGAGTACGCCGACCACCGCGACGCCCAGCGCGATCCGCATCAGCGGGTCCTGCGGCAGGCGCAGCAGGAGGGCCCGGCGGGTGCCGTAGACGGTGCCGGGCGGGTCGGTGTGTGGCTCGGACATGGGGGCATCCTGACCCACGGCGACCGCCGATGGCCAACCACCCCGACGCGAGCGTGACTCAGCCGACGTGCGTCAGCGGGCCGGTTCCGGGTCGGTGACGTCGGCGACCGTCGCGCCGAGCGCGGTGAGGGCGGCGTCGGCGTCGATCGCGACGGCGACGCCGTGCTCGCCCGCGCCGAGGGTGATCTCCTGGCCGCGCAGCCGCTCGTCGGCGACGACCGGCCAGGCGATGGTCGAGCCGAAGGGGGTGATGGTGCCCCGTTCGTAGCCGGTGGCGGCCCGGGCGGCTTCGGCATCCGGCATGGACAGCCGGCTCACCCCGAGCAGGGCGCGTAGCTTGGGCCAGGAGATGACCCGGTCGCCGGGGGTGAGCACGAAGAGGTGGTCGTCCTCGCCGCGGCGTACCACGATCGTTTTGACCACGTCGGGGACCTCGACGCCGCGCGCCCGCGCCGCCTCGGCGAGGCTGCGGACCGGGCCGTGCCGGATCACGCGGTATGGCAGCCCGGCGGCGTCGAGGGCGGCGATCGCGGGGGACGGCATGCCCGAAACGGTAACCCGCCGACCGGCCGGTGGATGCGAAACGGCCACGGTGGACACCCCGCCAACCTGGCGGAGCAGGCGTAATGTGATCTCATGCGTGCGCAGCGTGTGGATCATCCGGTTGACCATGATCAGGCGGTGGACACGCTGCGGCGGTCGTACGCCGCGGTGCCCGCCGGCGAGCCCGTGCGGCTGGCCAAACGCACCTCGAACCTGTTCCGGCCGAGATCGGCGCCCCGGGTGCCGGGGCTGGACGTCAGCGGCCTGACCGGGGTGCTCTCGGTCGACCCGGCCGCCCGCACCGCCGACGTGCAGGGCATGTGCACCTACGAGGATCTGGTCGACGCGACCCTGCCCCACGGGTTGATGCCGCTGGTCGTGCCGCAGTTGCGCACGATCACCCTGGGCGGCGCGGTGACCGGGCTGGGCATCGAGTCCACCTCGTTCCGCAACGGGCTGCCCCACGAGTCGGTGCGCGAGATGGACATCCTCACCGGGGCCGGTGAGATCGTCACCGCCCGGCCCGAGGGCGAGCACGCGGAACTGTTCCGGGCCTTCCCCAACTCGCTGGGCAGCCTCGGCTACGCCACCCGGCTGCGGATCGAGCTTCAGCCGGTCCGCCGGTACGTGACCCTGCGCAACATCCGGTTCACCCGGCTCGAGGAGTTGACCGACGCGATCGGCGAGGTGGTCGCCAAGGGCACCTGGGACGGCGACCCGATCGACGCGATGGACGGGGTGGTGTTCAGCCCCGGCGAGGCGTACCTGGTGCTGGGGACCTTCACCGACGAGGCCGCCACCGCACGCCCGAGCGACTACACCGGCCAGGACATCTACTACCGCTCGGTGCGGCGGCTCACCCGGGACGTGCTCACCACGTACGACTATCTGTGGCGATGGGACACCGACTGGTTCTGGTGCTCGGCGGCGTTCGGGGTGCAGCATCCGGCGGTCCGTCGACTGTGGCCGCAGCGGTACCGCCGCAGCGACTTCTATCACCGGATCGTCCGATTCGAGAATCGCTACCAGGTGGCCGCCCGGGTCGACCGCTGGCGGGGGCTCCCGGCCCGGGAGCGGGTGGTGCAGGATGTCGAGATTCCGCTCGACCGCACCGCCGACTTCCTGCGCTGGTTCGCGCAGGCGGTCAGGATGAGCCCGGTCTGGCTCTGCCCGCTGCGGCTGCGCGAGCCGGCCGGCCCCGGTGCCGCCCGTTCCTGGCCGCTCTATCCGCTCCGACCGGGCGCGACCTACGTGAACGTCGGCTTCTGGGGGAGCGTGCCGATCGCCGAGGGCGCGGCGGACGGCGACGTCAACCGCGAGATCGAGCGCAAGGTGTCGGAGGTGGGCGGGCACAAGTCGCTCTACTCCGACGCGTACTACGACCGGGCGGCGTTCGACCGGCTCTACGGCGGGGAGACCTGGCGTGCCGTGAAGGACCGCTACGACCCGGACCACCGGCTCACCGGACTGTATGAGAAGGCGGTAGCGCGAGCATGAGTCTGATCGACCGTGAACAGGGGGCGGCGAGCGCCCCGGCCGACCCGCCGGCGGGCGGCCGACGCACCGGACCGACCGTGGCGGATGTGATCCGCGCGGTCACCACCGGTGATCTGCCCATCCGCATCACCGGGTACGACGACAGCGCCGTCGGCCCGGCCGACGCCGGCATAACCCTGGCCATCCATTCCGAGCGGGGGCTGTCCTACCTGCTGACCGCGCCCGGCGACCTGGGCATGGCCCGGGCCTACGTCAACGGCGACCTGGGGCTGGAGGGGGTGCACCCGGGCGACCCGTACGAGGCGTTGAAGGTGGTCAAGGACGAGTTGCGCCTGCGGCTGCCGTCCATGGGTGAGGCGGTGGCGCTGGTGAAGGGGCTCGGTTGGGAGCGGCTGATGCCGCCACCGCCCCCGCCGCAGGAGGCCGCGCCGCGCTGGAAGCGGCTGATGGACGGGCTGCGGCACTCCCGGTCGCGGGACAGCAGCGCGATCTCCCACCACTACGACGTCTCGAACGCCTTCTACGAGAAGGTGCTCGGCCCGTCGATGACGTACACCTGCGCGGTGTTCCGCAGCCCGGACGACACCCTGGAGCAGGCGCAGCGGGCCAAGTACGACCTGGTCGCCGGGAAGCTGGCGCTCAAGCCGGGGATGCGGCTGCTCGACGTGGGCTGCGGCTGGGGCGGCATGGTCCGGCACGCGGCCCGGGAGTACGGCGTCAAGGCGCTCGGGGTGACCCTGTCCCGGGCGCAGGCCGAGTGGGCGCAGGCGGCCATCGAGCGGGAAGGGCTGGGCGACCTGGCCGAGGTGCGCCACCTGGACTACCGGGACGCGCCGCGCGAGCAGTTCGACGTGATCTCGTCGATCGGGCTGACCGAGCACATTGGGGTGCGCAACTATCCCGCATACTTCGGCGTGCTGCGGGGCCGGCTCAAGCCGGGCGGTCGGCTGCTCAACCACTGCATCACCCGGGCGGACAACCGGGCGCCGCACCGCTCCGGCGCGTTCATCGACCGGTACGTCTTCCCTGACGGGGAGCTGGCCGGGCCGGGCCGGCTGATCAGCGAGATCCACGACGCCGGGCTGGAGGTGCACCACGAGGAGAACCTGCGGCAGCACTACGCGCTGACGCTGGCCGGCTGGTGCCGCAACCTGGTCGAGCACTGGGACTTCTGCGTCGGCGAGGTGGGCCCGGGCACGGCCCGGGTGTGGGGGCTCTACATGGCTGGCTCCCGGCTGGCGTTCGAGCGCAACGAGATCCAGCTGCACCAGGTGCTCGCCACCCAGAACGGCCCGCAGGGCGTGAACGGCTACCCGTTGCGCCCCGACTGGACGCCCTGACCTCCCGTACCGCCACGAAAGGCCGCGCGATCCGCGCGGCCTTTCGTCGTCGTCGGTCCGTTTTCTGACATTTTTTCGGGTCGTGCAACCAAACGTCGGTCCCCGTTCGTGGTCCTTGTGGCGACGAAAGGAGAGCCGATGCGGCGAAAGAACCGCATGGTGGGGCGGCGCACCGCGTTGCACCGCACGGCGTACGCGGCCGGCGTGGTCGGGGTGGCCGGGGCGCTGGCTGCGGCTCTGACCGTCGGCCCGGGCGGCCCCGGCCCGTCCGGGTCGGTCGCCGAGCGGCCCGCGGCCGCGACGAATCCGGAGTCCCCGCAGCTGCGGCTGGCCGCGGCCACGGCGGCCAGCGAGAACATCAGTTACCGGGTGGAGGTCACCACAGACAACAAGGACAAGGTCCCGCCGAGGGGCGAGCTGCCCGAGCCGCCGGCCTGGAGTTGGGTGACGAAGGGTGCGTTTGATCCGGCGACGGCCACGGGTTACCTGGACTTGTTGTCCCCCGGGGTGGTTCCGCCCGGTTCGATCGGCTGGGAGCACGAGCGCCTGGTCAATGGCGTCCGGTACGTCGGCGGCACCGCCCGCGACGGCGGAAAGATCGTGTGGGTCCAGTATCAGGAGGGCAGGCAGACGAGCTTGAACTTCGACGTCGCGCTGGGCGGCAGGCTGGGCGCCTCGACGGATCCGCAGCGGCTGTTCGGGATGCTGCGGCAGGCCGCGGCGAAGGTGACCCAGAACCCCGGGGGCGGCTACCACTTCGAGGTCACGGTGCAGGACCTGACTGAGGGAGTCACCGCCGACAGGCTGGTCGGCGACGTGACGATCGGCGCGGACAAGCGGATCAGGACGGTGGCCTACGACCGTACGACGCGGGGGAACGGCCCGGGCGGGGACTTTGCCTACGACCTGCACGTGCTGGTGGAGCTCTC
The DNA here is from genome assembly GCF_040649295.1 of Micromonospora sp. NPDC048999. Taxonomy (NCBI): domain Bacteria; kingdom Bacillati; phylum Actinomycetota; class Actinomycetes; order Micromonosporales; family Micromonosporaceae; genus Micromonospora; species Micromonospora sp. NPDC048999. The sequence goes on from NZ_JBEZFI010000003.1 coordinate 134,383, forward strand.
CGACTACGGCCTGCCGGTGAAGGTCGAGGCGCCGGCCGACGACTTCGCTGTCGGCACCTAGGCGCGAAAGGCCGCGCGATCTGCGCGGCCTTTCGCCGAACCCATTGACAAACAAATTTTGTACGTACAAACTGATTTTTGCCATGAGAGACGTCCTGTACCTGGAAGAGCGCGAGCAGGCCGAGGCCCTGCTCAAGCCGCAGCGCATCGAGGTGCTGCGGCAGCTCGCCGAGCCCCGCACCTGCACCGAGGTCGCCGCCCGGCTGGAGCAGACGCCGCAGCGCGTCTACTACCACGTCAAGCAGTTGGTCGCGGCCGGGCTGGCCGAGCAGGTGTCCGAGCGGCGGGTGCGCGGCATCACCGAGGGCATCTACCAGGCCGTCGCCCGCTCGTACTGGCTCTCGCCCCGCCTCGTTGGGCGAATCGGCGGGGCACGCCGGGCGCAGGACGAGCTGAGCCTGGGCTACCTGCTCGACCTGATGGAGGAGGTCCAGGCCGACATCGCCGCGCTCGACCGGACCGCGCCGGAACTGCCCTCGATCGGGGTGTCCGGCGAGATCCGGGTGCCGGCAGAACGCCGGCAGGAATTCCTGCACGACCTGCAGTCGACGCTGCAGGACCTGTTCACGCGCTACGGGGGCGCCGATGGAGACGCCTTCAAACTCGCCGTGGCGTGCTACCCGAAAGGTGACGACCATGAGTGAACCGCTGACCGTCAACGTCCGCCTCGCGGCCCCGGTGGACGCCGTGCGCCACGCCCTGACCGACCCCGCCGAGCTGCGGATCTGGCTCGCCGAGCACGCCGAGGTCGAGCTGCCGCACCGGTACGAGTTCTGGGGCCGCTTCACCCCCGAGGGCGACGCGCCGCACCAGCGGCTGCTCCAGGCCGACGAGCACGTGCTGCGCTTCGCCTGGCTGCTCGACGGCGTGGAGACGACCACCGAGTTCACCCTCACGCCCGAGGGGGAGAACACCGTGCTGACCCTGCGGCAGAGTCACTTCGACTTCGCCGAGGCGATGAGCGGCAGCAGCATCCGCGGGGTGCTGCAGACCTTCTGGGCGCTGTCGATCGCCAACCTCGCCGCCCGGCTGGAGGGCGCGCCGCTGCTGCCCCGCACCGACTTCACCGCCGCCGAGCTGCGCGCCGAGGTGATCATCGACGCCACGACCGAGCGGGTGTGGACGTCGCTGACGGATTCCGAGCAGGCCAGCGCCTGGTTCGGCTACCCGATCGGCATCGAGCCCTGGGTAGGCGGCCGGTACGCGATGGGTGGCTTCGAAGCCGGGTACGCCGCCAAGGTGGTCGACCTGGAGCCCGGCCGGAAGCTCTCCGTCGACTGGGGACCCACCGGCGTCGGCACCTGGGAGCTGGCCGACTCCGACGGCAAGACGAGGCTGACGCTCGTGCAGAGCGGCTTCGACGAGGGCAACCCGCCGTACGGGGCGTGGACCGGCGTGGTGTCCAGCCTCTTCGAGCTGCGCCGCTTCCACGAGATGGCCGACTGGCAGCCGATCTGGCTCTCCGTCGAGATGCCGGCGAGCGCCTGACCCTGCCGGTCACGCATCCCGGGGATGGTCGGGCTATTCGTTTACCAGGACGGGAACTCCCACCGCTGCGGATACCACCCGGTCGCGGAGCTGGCTGGGGATGGCGATGCTGAACGACTCCCGTTCCTCCGGTGCCCCGTGGTCGTGCCCGTCCTCGCCGCGGTGGTGGACGAACCGGCCGGTGTGCAGCAGTTGCCCGCTGCTGTCGTAGAGGCCGGCAACGACCTGCAACTCCAGGATTTCACTGACATCGCTGGTGACCACGACCCCTCCGCTGACCGCATCACGGTTGAGGGTCAGGCCGGTGAAGTCGAAGCGGTCGTCGAAGGGGCCGGGCACCGTCACGACGGTACCGGGGGCAGGATGCCGTTGACTCAGCCCGTCCAGGGTCGGCTCGCCGGAGGCAGGCGTCAGCCCGGGAAACGCGGTCTTCACCGCCGCGGCAGGGGCCGGAGGCTGCTCGGCACCGCGCTCGTCGGAGCAGGCGGCGGTGGTGACAAGCGCTGCGGCGACCAGAAAACCGGCCAGGGCGTGAGCGTGTCGGTTTTGCACGGGGTTCTCCTCAGCGGAACGGGTGGGTCGGAAGCTTGTGTAGCTTCCGACCCACCCGCGGTAGGGATTCTCAGCCAGCCAGGCCGAGGGCCCGGCCGACGATGTTGAACAGGTCGGTGTTGTCGATGCTGCCCGCCATGGCCTCGGCGCCCGAGCCGTAGGCGAACACCGGCACGTCGGCGCCGGTGTGGTTACCGGACAGGTAGGTCAGCCACAGGCTGGCCTCCGGCGACCCGTCGCGCACCGTGGCGGGGTCATCCGGGGTGCGGAACGTGGCCGGGGCGAAGTTCCGCGAGTCCGAGGCACCGGCGCCGTTGACGATGCCGGTCGACCGGCTCGGGTCCTTGACGTTCCCACCCGGCCGGGTGGGGGTGGAGTTGTTGGCCGTGTTGCCGCCATCAGTGTTCACCGGCGGGGCGGCGGCCTCAGCGTTGGTGAAGGTGCCCTTCTCGATGATGTTGAAGCCGGCGCACTCGTGGTCGGCCGTGACGATGACCAGGGTGTGCCCGTCACGCTTGGCGAAGTCCAACGCCACCTTCACCGCGTCGTCGAACGCCTTCATCTCCTCCAGCGTCTGGGCGGCGTCGTTGGCGTGCGACCGCTTGTCGATCAACGCGCCCTCGACCTGCAGGTAGAAGCCCTTGCCGCCGCCGTTGTTCCCGGCGAGCAGGTCGATGGCCCGGCTGGTCATCTCCGGCAGCGACGGCTCCGCGGCCTGCGGCGACTCCGGGTGCTCCCGCTTGTACTTCTCGATGGTCAGGTTGCCCGTGTTGAACAACCCGAACACCTTGCTGCCCCGCGTAGCGGCCAGATCCCCGCGGGTGGCCACCTTCTGGCTGGCCGGCGAACCCAGCACGGTGTAGCCCTGCTGCTGCAGGGCCTTCTCGTCCGCGGCGTCGAACCGGGCCAGGCCGCCACCGAGAATGACATCAGCGGTGCCGTTACGGGCGATCTGGTCCGCGATCGGGGTGACCCGAATATCGGACGTGGGCAGCAGGGCGCCGGTGACGGTGGTGTCCTGGCAGGCCGCCTCGGAGTAGCTGGGGCCCTGGCAGCCGCGGGCCAGGGCGTGGCTCATCTGACCGGCCGGGGTCGCGTCGGTGATCTCAGCGGTGGACACGTTCCCGGTGCGGTAGCCGGCCTGCTTGGCAAGCTCCATCACCGTCGGAACGACCTTCCCCTTGGCGTCGATGCCGAGGGCGGCGTTGTACGTCTTGACCCCCGACGCCCACGCCGTCGCCGCCGACGCGGAGTCGGTGACATAGTTCGGGACAAAGTCAGCGGCACCCGGCTGGCCGGACTTCTTCTCCACCGCGTACGTGCTGACCTGCCCCACGACCGGCATGGTTTCCATCGCCAGGTGCCCGGCGGCGCCGTAGAAGCGCTCCCGGGCGGCGGTGACGTGGGTGCGGCCCATACCGTCGCCGAGCAGGTAGATGACGTTCTTGATCCGACCGTTGTTGCCGGCCGCGGCGGTCGCGGACGTGCTGCTGACCACGCCGGCGCCGACAGCACCAGCCAACAACACGACCGCCGCCGCAGCCGAACGCGTGCGGATTCGAGTGGACATGAACTTCCCCTCAGAGCAGGACCAGCGCCACTCGGCGCCGAATCCGGAAACTAGGCCGGGTCAACAAACACCCGCGGGTTCTCGAATGACCGGAACCCGAGCGCACGATGAACTCGCAGTTGCCGAACGACCCGCACCGCTGCCTGGCATCCACCGGCCCCGTGAACCGGTGGATGCCGGCGGCTTATCCGGCCAGTGCGGCGGCCCGGCGCATCAGCGCCCGCCGCTCGGGTTCCGAGCCCACCGCTTCAGCTGCGGCCCGGAACAGGGCGGCGGCGCGGTCGAGGTCGCCGTGCCGGGCGGTCAGCTCGGCCTCGGCCGCCAGCGCCGGCGGGTGGCCGTCCAGCGCGCCGCCGGAGCGGGCCTCGGCGAGCAGTGTGAGCCCGGCCGCTGGACCGTGCGCGTAGCCGTGGGCGACCGCCCGGTTCAGCCGTACCACCGGGGTGGGATGGAGCCCGACCAGGCGGTCGTACCAGCCGGCGATGGCGGGCCAATCGGTGTCGGCGGCGGTGGGGGCGGTGGCGTGGCAGGCGGCGATGCGGGCCTGGAGGGCGTACGGGCCGTCGCCGGCGCGAGCCAGCAGCGCCACACCGTCGGCGATCTGCACCCGGTCCCACCGGGAGCGGTCCTGCTCGTCGAGGGTGAGCAGGTTGCCGGCCGGGTCGCGGCGGGCGGCGCGGCGGGAGTGGTGCAGCAGGAACAGGGCGAGCAGTCCGGCCGCCTCCGGCTGGTCCGGCATCAACTGATGCAGCAGTCGGGCCAGCCGGATCGCCTCGTCGGCGAAGGCCGGCTCGCCGTCCGCGTCGTACCCCCGGGTGAAGAGCAGGTAGAGCACGGCTAGGACGCCTGGCAGCCGCTCGACCAGCGCGGGCCCGGCCGGCACCCGGTAGGGGACGCCGGCGGTGGCGATCCGGGTCTTCGCCCGGGTGAGCCGGCGGGTCATGGCCGATTCGCTGACCAGGAAGGCACGGGCGATGTCGGCGGTGGGCACCCCGGCGATGGTGCGCAGGGTCAGCGCGACCCGGTCCGGTAGCGCCAGCGCCGGGTGGCAGCAGGTGAAGATGAGCCGTAGCCGGTCGTCCACCACGTCTCCCTCCGGTGGCGCCGGCTCGGGGTCGGTGAGCAGCGCCAGGTCGCGCAGCTTGCGGCGTTCCACGGTGGCCCGGCGCAGGGTGTCCAGCGCCCGGTTCCGGGCGGCGGTCATCAGCCAGCCGCCTGGATTACCCGGTACGCCGTCCCGAGGCCACCGCTCCAGCGCCGAGGCCAGGGCCTCCTGGGCGCAGTCCTCGGCGAGGGTCCAGTCGCCGGTGATGCGGATCAGGGCGGCCACGATCCGCGGGTACGCCTCGGCACCCGCTCCGGCGACCGCCCCGGCCGCAACGCTCATCTGGTCAGTCGTCCATGAGGGGACGCAGTTCGATCCGCCCGGCGTGGGCCATCGGATGGGCGCGGGCCACCTCGACCGCCTCGTCCAGGTCGGCGCATTCGAGCAGGTCGAAGCCCACGATCACCTCCTTGGTCTCGGCGAACGGGCCGTCGGACAGCAGCAGTTCCCCGTCGCGTACCCGGACGGTGGTGGCCGCCGACGGGGGCGCGAAGCGGCTGCCCGTCACGCGCTGGCCGTTGGCGTCCCGCTCGGCCACCCACTTCTCGATGTCGGGGGCGGCACTCGGGTCCTTGTCCGGCTCGGTGTCGGTGCAGACCAGCATCATGTACTTCATCGGGCGCTCCTCAGTGTCGCGATCTCACCCACATGACGAACGGGTCGCGTCGTTCCGGACACCCGCCTGCGAAGAATTCTGAACGTGCCCGGCTCGCTTCGCCACGGCGGTCAAGGTCAGGCGGCGTCGGTGTGGGCGATCCCGGCGAGTTCGGCCCGCACCCGGGCCGCGTCGGGCAGTCCGAGCTCGTCGAGGAGCGGCAGGGCCGCACGCCACGCCTGCTCGGCGCGTTCGTCGTCGCCGACGGCGTGGTACGCGTCGCCGAGGCGGGCGCCCGTGCCGGCCTCGCCGTACCGGTCACCGTCGAGGCGGAACAGCTCCAGGGCCTGCTCGTGGTACGCGACTGCGCGCCGCTGATCGCCGAGCCGGTGGTGTGCCAGGCCGAGCGTGTCCAGCGCCGAGGCCTGGCCGTGCGCGTTGTCGAGCTCCTGGTGCAGGCGCAGTGCCATGCCGCAGTGCACGATGGCCCTCCGGTGGTTGCCGAGCTGCTCGTGGACCCAGCCGAGGTTGTTGATCGCCCGCGCCTGACCGTCGCGGCGGTGCGCCGCCCGGTACAGCTCGAAGGCCCGGTCCAGCTCCAGCACCGCCTGGCCAGGGACGCCGATCCGATACAGCACCCAGGCGAGATCGATGCGTACCCGTGCCTCGCCGGCGCGGTCGGCCATCGACTCGAAGAACGCCAGCGCCGCGCGGTAGCGCCATTCGGCGTCGTCGTGGCGGCCCAGTTGCACCGCGGCGCGCGCCGCGCCGTAGTGAGCGTGCGCCTGGCCCAGGGTGTCGCCCACTCGTCGCGCGGACCGCAGGCCGATCGTCTGCACCTCGGTCAGTTCCGCCCACAGGCCGTGCCGGTCGAGGTTGTCGATCAGCGTCCAGGCCAGCTGCCACGCGTGCTGGTGAAACCCGCTGTCGGCGGCGTGCCGCACCAGCGCCAGCAGGTTGGCCCGTTCCGTGCCGAACCAGGACAGCGCCGTGTCGTGGTCGGTCAACCGCTGCACCGTCACGCCGTCCCGCACCGGCGTCAACTCGATAGGGTCGCGGTGCGGGTTGATGATCCGGGCTGCCGCCCAGGCGGTGTGCAGGGCGTGGTCCAGCAGCCGAGGCAGAGGTCCGGCCGGTTCGTCGCTCGGATCGGTGTCGGCGGCGCATTCCTCGCTGTAGGCGCGCAGCAGGTCGTGCATCCGGTACCGGCCCGGGGCCGTTTCGGTGATGAGGTGGGCCCGGGCCAGTTCGACCAGCCACGGACGTACCCGGTCGACCGTGGCCCCGAGGATGCTCGCCGCCATCGGCACCGTCAGGTCGGGGCCGCGATGCAGGCTGAAGAGCCGGAACATCCGCGCGGCCGGCGGGCGCAGCGAGTCGTAGGACCAGGAGAAGATCGTCCGGATACCGATTCCTGTCTCGCCCGTGTCGAACGGGTCGAGGCCGCGCTGCCGGCTCAGCTCCTCGGCGAGCGCGGCGAGGGGGAACCGGGCGTACGAGGCGGCCCGGGCGGTCACGATCGCCAGCGCCAGCGGTAGCCCCGCGCAGCTGTCGATGATGTCGGTCACGGCGGTGGGCTCGGCGGCGGTGCGGGCGGGGCCGAGGCGCTGGTCGAGCAGCTGTCGGGCGTCGGCGGACGGCAGCGAGTCCAGCGTCACCGGGCAGGCGCCGTCCGCCACCAGGCCGGGTAGCTGGCTTCGGCTGGTGACCACCACGGCGTTGCCGGGGCCCCCGGGTAGCAACGGCCGTACCTGGTCGGCGTCGCGCGCGTTGTCCAGCACGATGAGCATTCGCCGGTCGGCCAACAGGCTGCGGTACAGGCCGATCTTGCCGTTGGCCGAGGTGGGCATCCGTCGCCCGGGCACGTCCAGTGCCTCAAGGAACTGCCGCAGGACCTCCGTGGGCAGCAGCGGGTCTCGCCCGGGGCCGAAGCCTTGCAGGTCGACGAAGAGTTGACCGTCGGGAAACCGGTCCCGTACCCGGTGCGCCCAGTGCGCGGCGAGGGCGCTCTTGCCCACGCCCGGCGGGCCGGACACGACGCAGGCGGGTGGCGCCTGCTCGTTGGACAGCATCCGGTCCAGGCGGGCGAGGTCGGCGCGTCGTCCGGCGAACCCCGCGACCGCGCGGGGCAGTTGGGCCGGGCGTACCGGCAACGCGGGCACGTCCGGCGTCACCTGTTGCCGCAGGACTTTGAGGTTCGCCGACGTCAGCTCCGGGCCGGGGTCGACCCCCAGCTCGTCGCGCAGTCGCGCGCAGAGTTGGGCGTAACGGTCGAGCGCCGTGGCCTGCTGGCCCGCCCCGGCCAGGGCCAGCAGCAGCCGCGCGTGCAGTGACTCGTGCAGCGGCTCCTCGTATGTCAAGGGGTGCAGCATCGTGACGACGTCGTGGTGGTGGCCCAGCGCCAGGGCCGCGTCGGCGTACCGGAGCGCCGCGGTGAGCCTGCGCTGACCGGCGGCCACCGCAGCCGGATGCGCCCGGAGCCGGGGTTCCGCGTCGGCGAGCACGGGACCCCGCCAGCGGCCCAACGCCGCGGCCAGCAACGCCGCCTCCCCCGACGGGTCCCCGGCGTCGCGGTCGGCGTCCGCCAGCGCGGCGTCGAAGTCGTCGAGGTCGATGGCGCCGGTGGGCACGTCGAGCAGGTAGCCGCCCGTGGCGGCGAGGATCGTCGCCGCCGGGGCGTGCGGTGCGCGGCCGGGCTCCAGCAGCAGGCGCAGCCGGCCGACGTACCCGTGCACCAGGTTCAGGCAGCTTCGCGGCGGGTTCGCTCCCCAGAGCAGGTCGACGATCTCCTCCCGCAGCACCGGCTGCCGGGCCCGCAGGGCGAGCAGGCCGAGGAGGGTACGCGGCAGCCGCGCCGGAACGTCGACGGCCGCTCCGTCCTGCCGTACCCGCAGTGGGCCCAGCAGTTCGATGCGCAGCCCGCCGCGGCCGGGTTGCAGGGCGGGTTCGCGCAGGCCCAGCGCGGTGGCCAACCGGTCGACGGTGGTGGCGTGCAGGCGTCCCGCCGCACCGCGTTCGATGGCGCGGATGGTTCGGATGCTCACCTGGGCGCGCTCGGCGAGCTGCTGTTGAGTCCAGCCGGCCTGCCGGCGCAGCGCCGGCAGCGAAGCAGCCAGGGCGGCGGCGATCTCGTCCCTCCCCACCGGCCAGATTTTGCCGGGCCGGATCCAGCGGGGAGCGGGCGGGCCCACCGTGTCCGCAGGGCACCGGGTTCGGCGGGGCGCGATGGTGGGCGGCAATTGCGCTCACGTCTCGCTCACGTCGGGCACCACCTGGGGTGAATAGCGTGATCAGCGGTCGTTTGGACCGAAGGTAGGGGGAGAGTTGCGGAAGCTTGCTCAACGGACGCTGGTGACGGCCGTGGCATCGGCGGCGGCGGTGACCATCACCGCGGGGACGCCGGCGCGCGGACGCTCATCGCCGCAGGCCCGCCGGTCCAGGATGGAGCCACCCCGTGGCAGTTGGGCGAATTCCGGTGCGGTGCCGCGCGGGCGTACGCGCGCCCACTGACGTGCCCCTACGCCCGCCGGACACGGGGGCCGGTGGGTAGGGGAATTATTCTCGGACGTCGATGATCGGCGACGAGAGCACCCGTTCCATCTCTACGAATTGTGGGAGCAACATGGGCAAGAACCTGCGGAACTGGTTCGGGCGGCTGGGCGCGGTCGGCGCTGCGGCGGTGCTGCTGGCGACGGTTGTCGGCGCGCCGGCGCAGGCAGCGACCAACCCGTACACGGGCGCGTCGGCGTGCAGCAACGATTTCGGCGGCAGTTGGAGCTCCACGACCGACGGCCACCGTTCGCTGACGACCCCCGGCGGCGCCAAGTGGGGTGACGTGTACCTGATGTACAACAGCGCCACGGGCTACAACTGCGTCGCGACCATCAAGACCGCCTTCGTGGGCACCGCCACCTACATCAAGGCCTGGCTCCAGGTGGAGGGCGTTCCCGCGAAGATGGACGCCAAGAACTACGCCTACTACGCCGCGGTGCAGCTGCCCGCGCGTGGCAAGTGCGTCGAGTACTGGGGCTGGGTCGGCAACGCGCAGATGGATCTGGCCGGAGGCGGCCGCCTCGAGTGGGGCAACTGCGGCTGACGTCGACGCCACCCCTCGGTCACGCCCGGGCTCGCGTCGGCGGGCACGGTTACCGGGGGGTGGCGGCGGTGCCCGGCTATCGTGGCCTGTCGTGACGGACACCGCGCAGCGCCTGGCCGAGATCCGGGGTGGCGTGCCGCCCCGGCGGCACAACGCCCGCACCATCGCCGCGTTGACCGGCAACCCGGGCTGCACCCGCCGGGCGGTGCTGGACAGCGCCGGGGTGGACAAGCCGAAGCTGGCCGAGCGGATCGACTTTCCGGCCGGCTTCGGCCAGTCCCGCTTCGCGATCAGCCGGGGCAACGCGTTCGAGGCGCAGGTGAAAGCCGACGGCGGGGTAAAGCTGCTGCGGCTGGTCGCGCAGCGGCTGGGCGTACCGGTCCCGGCGGCGGCGACCTGGACGGACCTGGGTGCCGACGAGGACCGGCCGGAGCGGTCCCGCGTCGCGCTCACCGCGTCCGGCGAGGGGCCGGCGCTGTTCGACCATCCGCTGCTCGGGCTGGACGTGGCGGGCCGGCGGGTGCACCTGGAACCGGACCTGGTCGCCGCCCGGCTCGACGGCCGGTTCCACGTGGTGGAGATCAAGTCGTTCCCGGTGATCGACGGCCAGGCCGACCCGGCCAAGGTGTCCGCCGCCGCGATCCAGTCGGCCGTCTACGTGCTGGCGCTGCGCGAGCTGGTGGCCGCCGAGGGCGGCGACCCGGACCTCGTGTCGCACGAGGTGGTGCTGGTCTGCCCACGCGACTTTGCCAACGAGCCGGTGGCCAGCCTGCTCGACGTGCGTAAGCAGTTGCTGGTGCTGCGCCGCCAGCTTGACCGGATGGCCCGGATCGACGATCTGCTCGCCGAGGTGCCGGCCGCCTTCACCGCCGACCTGAGCGCCGACCCGGCGACCCTGTCCGCCGCGCTGGCCACCGTGGCCGCCCGTTACGCCCCGGAGTGCCTGGCCGCGTGCGAGTTGGCGTACTTCTGTCGGCACGAGGCGCGCGACCACAGCACCGCGCTGGGCCGGCCGGTGCGGGAGGCGCTGGGCGGTATCGCGGACATCGGGGAGGTGCTGGCGCTGGCCGACGGCGTCCGCGCCCCTGAACCGGAGCAGGCGGAGGCCGCCGCGCTGCTGCGCTCCGCCGCCCGCCTGCGCGCCGACGCCCTCGCCGGGAACCCCGCGTGAGTACGCCGCGCCGGCCCGACCGACCCGTCCCGTCCCGGAGGTCCCGGTGAGCACACTGCGCGCCCTGGCCAAGGCGCAGGCGGTCGCCGCCGGGGTGGCCCAGCCGGTGGCCACCGTGCGGCACCTGCACCTGTCGGACCGGCCGTTGGTGCTGGTGCCCCTCGCCATGGCCGGCGAGGCCAACGCCCCGCTCGCCGCCATGGTCGGCGCCACGCCCGACGCGGCGCGACTGCTGGTCGTGCCGCAGCCGCGCAACCGCGACCAGCGTTTCGCGTTCGCCGCCGAGCTGGCCGCGATCGTGCTGCCCTACCTGGACTCGTTCCGCGGGGTCAGCGAGGCGGTGCCGGTCGACCGGGGCCGGGACGTGCGACACCGGTACGTCGACGCGCCGCAGCTGCTGGTGCCGAACCTGGCCGGGGTCGGCTTCCTGCGGCTGTTCGGCCGCGCCACCCGGTTCCGCCGCCCGGACGGCGACCATCCGGTGCACCCGTCGGTGCCGCTGCTCGGCCGCTGGCTGACCTTCTTCGCCGAGCGCGCCGAGCATCCCGGCTCGGCGGCCCTGGTCGCGGTGAGCGAGGCGTTGACCCTGCACTGGGCGACCGGGCAGAGCGCGGTGGAGGATCTGCATCTGCCGGCGTTGCTCGGTTGGATCGACCCGCCGCCCGGGTGTACCGGGGCAGCGGCGGCCGCCCGGGCGGAGGACCCGGGGCGCTGCCCACCGTCGGGTCCGGCGACCGACCCGGACTTCGACAACCGTCGGCTGGCCCCGGCGATGGCCGCGTACGCCGAGACCGAGGACGACGCGGAAGCCCGGGCGGGCGCGTACGCGGAGCTGGAGCGGCTGCTGCGCGACCAGCTTGCGCCCACCTGGGAGCTGATGTGGCGCGGCGTGGGGTTGCTGCGCGCGCTGCCGCCCGGCGCGCGGGTGGCCGGGCGGTGGGACGGCGACAAGGACGCCTTCACCGGCCACGCCGAGCACGTCGACGCCGGGGGCAGCCCGCAGCCGCGCCGGGACGGTGCGGTGGCCGCCGCGGTGCGGCTGCACCGGCTGGAGCGGGCCATGGCCTCGTACGCGGTGCAGCGTGCCTACGACGACCCGATCGTGATGGCCGAGCACCGGCTGACCGGGGAGGCGTTCGTCGGCGAGGTGACCCTGGCCGACCCGAAGCGGGTGGACGACTCGGGCAAGCGGCCGGTGCTGCGCCCGCGTGTCCAGGTGGTCACCGCCGAGCCGGTGGCGGTGCCGGTCGGCGCGACGCTGTATTCCCCGGCCCGGCCGAGCCAGAAGGCGAAGGTGGTCTTTCTGACCCCTGGCGCGGACGGCAAGACCGAGGTGGTGCTGGAGCTTTCCGGTGGAATGGGACGCGGGTTGACCGCGCCGCCGGGCACCGTGCCGGAGGTGGGGGAGCGGCTCTGCTTCACCACCCTGTCGGACGCCTTCCTGCCGGCCGGGAACTTCCCTGCCGCCGAGGAGACCCCGTGGACCCACGGTGGTCCGCCGGCGGTCGCGCCCGAAGCGCTCCCGGCGACCGAGAGCGCTTCGGCGGAGGAGTGGTCCTGACTCAGTCGCAGAAGACCTGCACCTTGGCGTCGGGCTGGTCGACGTCGACGGTCATCTCGGTGAGGTGATCGATCAGCTCCTCGATGTGCTCCGGCTTCAGCTGGGTGAGGTCGATCGGCACACCCGACTTGGCCAACTCCGCGTTGGCCTGGCTGAGCGCCTGCGGTGGGATCAGGCTGGCCAGCCGTACCCCGGCCCGCAGCAGCTGCAGCGGGACCCGGACGTTGACCTTGCCGGGTCCGTCGCCGCCGAAGTTCTCCGCCGAGTCCACCACGACCCGGAGGTACTTCGGCCGAGGCTTCTGCCCCGGATCGACGTCGGACGGCGAAGCGCTCGGCTGATCCCGCTCCAGGGCGGCGATCAACCGCTCGGCCTCGTCCGCGGTGATCTTTCCGTCGGCCAGCATCTGCAGGATCTGCCTGCGTTGCTCACTCATGACTACTCCCTTCCTACCTGATGTTGAACATGAAGGCTGCGTGGTTCTGGTCGATTTCGATCCGGGTGCCGCGCAGCGCGCACAGCAGCCGCCAACTGCGGTGCAGCGCTTGGAGCGCGTTGATCCGCCAGACCAGGCAGGCGACGACTGCGACCGCCAGCGCGAGCAGCAGCACCGGCGACAGGATCAGCAGCACCGGGAGGACCGGGATCCACAGGCGCATCCGCCGACCTCGTTCGTTGCGGATTCGTACGCTCACCAGCTGCGGCATCATTTTGGCGCCTCCAGTTCCCGTAGTGCCTCCTGTGCGCTGATCTCGCCGCGCTGCAGTCGGTCGATGACGTCGGCCCGCGATGGAGCCGGATCGGTGTCGACGAAGTCGAGCCCCTGTGCGATCCGGTTGAGCCGGGACTTGATCGTCGGATAGCTCACCCCGAAGATCCGTTCCATCTCCTTGATCGAGCCGTGGCAGCGGACGAACGCGGTGACGAACACCTGGTCCTCGATGCTCAGTTGGGCGAGTTGCGGGGGTTCGAACTCGCCCTCGATGGCGACGCCCCGAGCGGTCAGGCGCACCCGTTCGACCACGAACGGCTGACCGCCCGTGAGGTTGGTCAGCTCCTGCCAGTCCATCCGTTGCTCCGCTCGCTCGTCCACTGTCGATGTTTAATTTGTACCTTGACTTTCTTGAGCTATCAAGCAGTGAAGCTTAATTTTTTTGAGCCGACGCTGGACTGGTCGGGCGAGGGCGGCCAAATTGCCGACACTGCTGCGCTCTGGCGGCGGTACCGGGCGGTAGCTAGGCTTGCGAGCGTTCGCCGTCCGCAGCCGGTCCTCATCGTCGAGGCGCATGTCTGGGAGAGAGCCGGAGCAGAGTTTTGTGCCTCAGCAGGACGCGAGCCGTGCCGTGACGGCGGTGGCCCGTCGCCCGCTCTCCGGCCGCGTCGGGCCCGTCGCGGCCGCGCTCGTCGTACTCGGGGAAGCGTCCTGGCTGATCGCCGGCCTGCCGGGCGCGGCCCTGGTCAGCGACCTCGGCGCGATGGCGGTGTCGAGCTGGGCGGCGTTCGCCTGCGCCCGAGCCGCCCGGCGGCATCCGCCGCCGCTGCGGCTGTTCTGGACGCTGCTGACCGTGACCATGGCGCTCGCCGGGGTCGGCCGGATCCTGTGGACGGTCGCGCGGCTGGGCGGGCCCGGCCTGCCGAACACCCCACTGGTCGGCGGGATCTTCACGGCGGGGATCGTCACCGGCACGGCCGCCCTGCTCTGCTCGCTGGCCGCCCCGCGCAGCCTGGTCGGGCAGGCCCGGACCCTGCTCGACGGGGTGATCGTCGGGCTCGCCCTGATCCCGATCGGCTGGGTGGTGGTGTTCCGCGACATCGCCGCAGCCGACCTGGCCGACCCGCTGCGCACCTTCGGGCTGCTCTACCCGATGTTCGACCTGATGCAGCTGACCATCCTGGTGGCGGTGGCCGCGCCGGCCCGCCCGAGGTGGCGGGCGCTCGCCCTGATCGGGGTGAGCCTCGGCATCCGGGCCACCGCCGACGCGATCTACGTGTCGCTCGTCGCGCACGGCAGCTACGCCCCGGGCCATCCGATCGACGTCTGGTGGCCGCTGAGCTACCTGCTGATAGGCGCCGCCACCGGCTATCCGCCGCCGCCCGGCTGGGAGGAGACCGAGGAGACGACCGAGTCGCCGCTGCCGCCGTGGTGGCGGGTCGCCATGCCGTACCTGCCGGTGGGCGGGGCGATCGTCGCCGTGGTGCTCGCCCGGCAGCCCACCGGGCAGAGCCCACACCTGATCTTCGTCGCCATGATGGCGCTGCTCGGGGTGCTGGCGCTGCGTCAGGGGCTGGCCGCCAACGAGAACCTGCGGCTGGCCGCCCGGCTGCGGCGGCTCGCCTACACGGACCAGCTCACCGGCCTGGCCAACCGGCTGACGTTCAACCGGCGGCTGCGGCGGGCGCTGCGCGCCGGCGGCCCGGTCGCCGTGCTGCTGCTCGACCTCGACGGCTTCAAGCAGGTCAACGACCGCTTCGGGCACGCCGCCGGGGACCGGCTGCTGACCACCATCGCGGAACGGATGCGGGACGCCGTCGGCGACGACGGGTCGATCGCCCGCCTCGGCGGTGACGAGTTCGCGGTGCTGATCGACGGCGACCGGGTGTCGCCCGAGCAGCTCGCGCAGCGGCTGCTCGTCGCCCTCGAACCGCTACCCGGCGAGGAGGACCTCGGCGCGCACCCGTCGGCGAGCATCGGCATCGCCGAGTACGGTCCGCAGCACGCCTCCCACACCGACCTGCTCCGCGACGCCGACATCGCCATGTATGCGGCGAAAGCGGCCGGCAAGTCGGCGTACCAAACCTGCACGCCGGGGCTGCGCGAGTCGGCGGTGAGCCGGGCCGAGCTGATCGCCGACCTGCGCCGCGCGGTCGACGAGGGACAGCTGCTGATGGAGTTCCAGCCGATCGTGGACCTGGCCACCGGCACGGTACGCAGCGCCGAAGCGCTGGTGCGCTGGCGGCATCCCCGCCTCGGAGTGCTTCCCCCGGCGCGGTTCCTGCCGTTGGCCGAGGAAACCGGGCTGATCCTGGCGATCGACCGGTGGGTGATCCGCCAGGCGTGCCGGGCCGCGGCGACCTGGCGGCCACACGCGCCCGAGGTGACCGTCGCGGTCAACATCGCCGCCGCTCACCTGCAACGCCCCGACCTGATCGCCACGGTCACCGGGGCCACCTCGGCGGCCGGTCTGGCGCCCCGCGCGCTCACCCTCGAACTGACCGAGTCGGCGCTGATCGAGGGCAGCGAGGTGGTGCTGGAGCGGCTGCACCAGCTGCGCGAACTGGGCGTGCGGATCGCCATCGACGACTTCGGCACCGGCTACTCGTCGCTGAGCTACCTGCACCGAATCCCGGCCACCGAGCTGAAGATCGACCGCTCCTTCGTGTCCCGGCTGGACGCCGGTGACCCGCGCGCGTACGCCACCGTGGAGATGGTCAACCGGCTGGCCGGCGCGTTCGACCTGGCCGTGGTGGCCGAGGGGGTGGAGACCGGCACGCAGCACGAGGCGGTGACCGCGATCGGCTGCCTGCACGGCCAGGGCTGGCGGTACGGCCGCCCGGCCACCCTGTCGGAGTTGCTCGCCATGCTCGCCCCGATCGACGCGGCCCGCTGACCGGCCCGGTCGGTTGGGGGCCGAAGGTCCCGTACGGGACAGGGGGTTCGGCCCTGCTGTCGATTGCTGCCCGACCGCGACGATGAGACAGACAACGACAAGCGGCCACATTCATACGGGAGCAGTCATGAAGCGTCGGACCCTGGATCTGCTGTTCAGCATCGGCGGGCTCGGCCTCGCGGTCCTGCTGCTCGTCGTGGGCATCGTCCTGACGACGAACGCCAACTTCGCGAACGACTACGTGCACGACCAGCTCGCCGCCCAGCACATCAACTTCAAGCCGGCCGACCAGCTGACCGACGAGGAGAAGAAGTCGGACTGCCTGCGCGAGTACGCCGGCCAGGCGCTGACCACCGGCAAGCAGGCCGAGTGCTACGCCAACGAGTTCATCGGGCTGCACCTGACGACGATGTCCGGTGGCAAGACGTACGCCGAGCTGGGTGAGCCGGAGTCGGCCCTGAGGGCGCAGGTCGCCGAGGCCGAGAAGAACAACGCCGCGAACGTGGACGACCTGAAGCAGCAGCTCGCCCAGGCCAGCGCCCTGCGGGAGACCGTGTTCAAGGGCGAGTCGCTGCGCGGCATGCTGCTCACCTCGTACGGCTTCAGCGAGTTCGGCCGCAAGGCCGGGCAGGGCGCGCTGGCCATGTACCTCGGCGCGGCGCTGCTCCTGCTGCTGTCGATCGCCGGCCTGGTCCACGCCTTCCGTACCCCGGCCAGCGAGGCGTTCGCCGCCCCGGAGAACGCCCGGAAGCCGGTCAACGCCTGACCCGGCCGCGTCCCGATCCGACCGCCCCGGTCTCCGCTACCCCCGAAGCGGAGGCCGGGGCCGGTCGCTTTTCGGCACGCTGGAATCGGGCTTGACCCTCACGCAGCGGGAGGCGGCAACCTTGGTGGCGGAAGGGAGGGACCATGGCGTACACGGTGGGTCAGGTGGCGCGGGCGGCCCGGGTGACGGTCCGGACGCTGCACCACTACGACGAGATCGGGTTGCTGTCGCCGAGCGGACGCACCCCGGCCGGCTACCGCCGCTACTCGGACGCGGACCTGGAGCGGTTGCAGGTCATCCGCGCCTACCGTGAGCTGGGGTTCCCGTTGGAAGAGATCGCCAAGATCCTGGACGACCCGGCCGGGGACCCGGTGACGCATCTGCGCCGGCAGCACGAGCTGCTCACCGGACGCATCGGCAAGTTGCAGGAGATGGTCGCGGCGATCGAACTCGCGATGGAGGCGAGACGAATGAACATCGGGCTCACGCCGGAGGAACGGTTCGAGGTGTTCGGGGACTTCGACCCGGACGCGCACGCCGAGGAGGCGGAACGGCGCTGGGGCGGCACGGACGCGTACCGGCAGTCCGCCGAGCGGGTCGGCCGGTACTCGAAGGAGGACTGGCGGCGGCACAAGGCGCAGAACGAGGACTGGGGCCGGCGGCTCGCCGAGCTGATGGCCTCGGGCGCCCCGGCCGACTCGCCGGAGGCAATGGCGCTGGCCGAGGAGCACCGGCAGCTGATCAGCCGCTGGTTCTACGACTGCTCGTACGAGATGCACACCGGGCTGGCCGACATGTACCTCGCCGACCCGCGGTTCACCGCGTACTACGAGAAGATCCGGCCGGGGATGGCCGCGTACCTGAACGAGGCCATCCACGCCAACGCGATCAACCGGGCCTGAGCGGCTCAGGCAACAGCGGCGGTGCGTGGCGGCTCCGGCGGCAGGCTCACTAATTTGGTTAGACATCCTTAGTGGACATAGGGTGTTCGGGTGGAACTTCTTCGGCTGGCGAAGGCCGCTAGGCGTTTGGGTGTTCATCCGGTGACGCTTCGTTTGTGGGCTGATGCGGGGAAGATTCCGGTGACCTGGGTGGGTCGTGAGCGGCGGTTCTCCTCGGTTGATGTCGAGGCGATGAAGGTTTCCACTGGTGGTGTGCGGGTCCGTTTGGAGGGCCTGTACGTGCGTGTGTCCGGCTCCAGCGGGCAGGAGTTCTCGCTGGAGGCGCAGGAGCGTGAGTTGCGGGCCACGTCCGCCGGCGAGGTGGTGAAGGTGTTCCGTGACCGGTCGTCGGGTTTGCGGGAGGACCGGCCCGGCCTCAATGCGTTGCTGCGGGCTGTCGCTGATGGAAGTGTGACGGTGGTTCGGGTCACGCATGAGGACCGGCTTGCGAGGTTCGGTGTCGGCTGGCTTAACCACCTGTTGGGCGTGCATGGTGCCGCCTTGGAGGTGCTGCATCCGAAGAAGCTCGGCGGGCGGGAGGAACTCCTCGAGGACTTCGGCTATCTGGTCACGACGTTCGCTGGGCGTTTGTACGGGATGCGGTCGGCGCAGAATCGGGCTCGTCTGCTGGCCGAGTCCGGGCAGTGTCAGGCTGGTGGCCGGTGAGCCGGAAGCAGCCCCGGCGTGAAGGCGAGACCTCTCGTACCGCGTGCGTCCGCGCGTTGTTGCGGACGGGCGTGGACGAGGGGACTGGTGAGGTGCTGTCCCGGGCGGTGCTGGCGCGGCGGGTGGGCTGGTGTGCTGATCTGGTGGCGGGCATGGTGGGTGCCCTGATCGGGGAGCACTGGAACGCGGTTGACGTTGAGTTGCTCGCCTCCGGCGTGGATTCGGGTGGTCGGAGGCTGCCGTCGAACGCGTGGATGGCGTTGCGGCGGCTGGGTTGGACGGCGACCGTCCCGGCGGGTGTGAAGGTCAATGACCGGATCATGCGAATGGCACTGGAGCAGGCGGGGCGTGTCCTGCGGTCGGTGAAGTGGCGTGCCGATCTGACCGCCGGGGTCCTGGCGACCTGGCCGGCCGACCCGCGCCGGCGCGCCCCGATGGAGTGGGATCAGGTCCGCGCCTCGATCCCTGGCGGGGAGGGTCTGCCGTCGAGCGTCATCAAGGGCCGGACCCGGCAGGCCGCGAAGTTCCTCGCCGAGAATGGTCGTTTGCCGGTGGATGTGTTCGAGCTGGAAGGTGTGCCGAGGGTTGCGCGGATGCTGTTGTTGGCCGCGTGTGACCGGCAGCAGGCCACCATCGAACGTGGCGACATCGACCCGGGCAGGGTGCTGTTGCGTGTGCAGCTTCCCTTGCGGCCGGATCCGCGAGGGTATCGGGACTGGACGTGGGTGGCCTGCCCGATCAGCCTGCCACCCACCGTCCCCGCCTCAGCGGTGCTGCACCTACCCACCCTCCGCGTTACCGGCGGCACGGTGCACGCCGACATGGCGTACTCGCATCCGGTGCCGAAGGCCCGCCGCGCGGGGCACGAGGTGGCGCTGGGCGTGGACTGGGGGCTGAACACCCTGCTGTCCGCCGGAACCGTCTGCCTCGGGCCCGAGGGTCGGATTACCGCGCTCGGTGCCGGTGGCCAGTTCCGCGCCGCTGGTGTCCTAGCCAAGCAGCACCGGCTGCGGCGCCTGTCAGAGCGGCTGCACGCCAGGGCCGACCGCTACCAGCAGCTTATCGACGGTCGCCCTGACGAACATCTGCAAGCGAAACACGCGGTCCTGCGCGACGAGATCCAGTACGTGTCCGCCCGCCGCACGAACTTGAACGACGCGCTCGCCTGGGCCGCCGCCCGCTGGACGGTGGACCAGGCCATCGCGGCCGCCGCGACCGTGATCTATCTGGAAGACCTGCGGTCGATGGAAGCCAAGGGTATGGGCGCCACCATGAACACGCGCCTCTCCCAACAGGTTCGCGGGAAGATCGCCGACCGTATCCGGCACCTCGCCGCCGAGCAGGGCATCGCCGTGGTCACGGTCCCCGCCCGCAACACCTCCAAACACTGCCCGCAGTGCTTGGCCCCGCTGCAGCACCGTAAGGCCCCTGACCAGCCGACCGTGGCGGGCTGGAAGTGGGCCGTCTGCCCCCACCAGTCCTGCGGTTGGCAGGGCGACCGCGACCACGGGGCCTGGCGGCGTATCGCCGCCCGGGGCCTCACCCACCAGAACAAGACCATCATCGACAAGACCAGCGGGCACATGGTGATCCGGTCGGTCGTGGACAAGCTCGAAGCCGCGGCCGTCGTCACCCCCACCGCTTCCAAGATCAGTCGGGTGGACCGGTCGAAGACCGGCCCCACCGCGCGTAAGTCATCACGCCCTGCGCCCAGGCGACGCAGGGCACCCTCCCCCACCCGGCCGCAGGGCCGGGCGGGCAAGCGTCCGGAGGGACACGCACCAACGGACCGGCCCCGGCTGCCCCGCGCAGCTCACCGGCACCAGAACGTGACCACGATCAGCACACCCACCACCGGCCACCAGCCACGAGGAGCAGCGCTGGGCGCAGGATTCCATCTCCACGCCCACGCCACCCCACCCAGGTGGGAAACGATCCCGGAAGCACCATCCGACCTAAGGATCGCTTAGCTAATCTGAGACGCTCGGCGCCAGCCGGCGCAGCGACGCGTACGTGGGCACGAGCGCGTCCTGCAGCTCGGAGAAGAGCGGCAGCAGGGCGGCGTAGGTGGCGGCGGAGGCGGGGTCGGGGCGTACCGTCTCGTCGACCTTGACCAGGTCGGCGGCGATGTCGATCGACTCGATCAGGCCGAGGGCCTGCAGGCCGAGCAGGGCGGCGCCGAAGCTGGACCCCTCGTGGCCGGTGGCGAAGCGGACCGGCATGCCGAGCACGTCGGCGAGGATCTGCCGCCACAGCCGGCTGCGGGCGAAGCCGCCGCCGGCCCGGACCTCACCCACCTCGTTGCCGGCGGCGCGCACCGAGGCGAGGACCAGGGCGAGCTGCTGGCAGACGCCTTCCAACGCGGCCCGGACCAGATGCTCGCGCCGGTGGCCGTGGGTGAGCCCCACGTACGCGCCGCGGGGCAGCGCGCTCCAGTGTGGTGCCCGTTCGCTGAGCAGGTACGGCAGCATGAGCAGGCCGGCGGAGCCGACGGGCGCGTGGGCGGCCAGGTCGAGCAACCGCTCCTCGGCATGCTCCCCGAGGTCCGGGGCGAGGGCGTCGCCGGCCCACTGCAGGACGATGCCGCCGTTGTTGATCGCGCCGCCGACCACCCAGCGGTTCTCGGTGAGGGCGTAGCAGAAGACGCCGCCGAGCGGGTCGACGCCGGGGCGTTCCACCACCACCCGCATCGCGCCGCTGGTGCCGATGGAGCAGGCCACCTCGCCGGGGTGTACCGCGCCGAGGCCGAGGTTGGCCAGCGGGCCGTCGCCGGCGCCGACCACGATCGGGGTGTCGGCGGGCAGGCCGGTGGCGCGGGCCGCGTCGGCGGTCAGGCCGGGCAGGACGTGGGTGGTGGGGACGAGCCGCGGGAGCTGTTCGGCGGTGATCCCGCCGAGGCCGAGGGCCTCGGCGTCCCAGGCCAGCCGGTGGATGTTCATCAGGCCGGTGGCGGAGGCGACCGAGTGGTCGGTGACCAGGGCATCGGCCAGCCGCAGCAGCACGTACTCCTTGATCCCCACCCAGTGGGCGACCCGTTCGTGCAGCTTCGGCTGCTGCTCGGCGAACCAGACGAGCTTCGACAGGGGCGCCATGGGGTGTACGGGGGTGCCGGTGCGCCGGTGCAGGGCCAGCCCGGACGGTGCGGCGCGCAGCCGTTCGGCCTGGGCGCTGGCGCGGGAGTCGGCCCAGATGATCGACGGGGTGAGCGGGGTGCCGTCGGCGTCGAGGCCGATGAGGCTGTGCAGGGCGGTGCTGAACGACAGCCCGGCGACCGGGCCGGGCAGTTCGTCGACCACCGCGCGGATCGCGCCCACCACCGCGTCGAAGAGCACCCGGGGGTCCTGTTCGGCGTATCCGGGGTGGGATTCGGCGAGGGGGTTGCCGATCGAGTGGGCGGCGAGTTGCCGTCCACCGGTGTCGTACGCGACGGCCTTGGTGCTGGTGGTGCCGATGTCCACGCCCACCACGACGGCCGATTCGCCCACCGGCGAACCATGCCATGCGCCCCGACCGGCCGCTGACTTTTTGGACCGTATTGCGGTGGTCAATCACCCGATCGGTCGGATTGTCGGTGCTCGCGTGTCTATCCAGCCCTTCACGACAGTTGACAGGTATGACAAACCCAGGTGGGCTCGCGCGGCAGAGGAGTCGGCGTGGCGATGACTGATTCGACGGGTTCCACATGGCGCTACCGATGGGCGCACCGACAGAACGACCGGCGGCTGCGCACCTTCCATGCGGCCGACGAGGCGTGGCGACACCGCGACGACGAGCTGCGGCGGCTGCGTACCCTCGCCGTCTCCTTCCACGGCTCGGCCGAGGCCGGCGCGGGCCTGCCGATGGAACTCACCCCCGGCGAAGTGGTCTTCTGGACGCTGCCGGCCGCGCAACTGGTCGAGGTACGGCACAGCGCCGTGCTGCCGGCCCCCGAGCTGACCGTCGAGCCCGACCCGCCGGTGCTGCGCCCGCGTCGCCCCGAGGGGGTACGGGTCGCCGATGCCGGGCTGGCCGTGCTCACCAACCGGCGGCTGGTGCTGCTCGGCGGGCGAGGCCGACGCGACTGGGCGTACGGGAGGATGACCGGGCTGTCGCACGACCCGGGCGCGCCGGTGACGCTGATCCAGGTCCTGGACCGGCGGCGTACGTCCGGGCTGCTGCTGCCCACCGGCGCGGTGGCCGACTTCCGGTTCAAGCTGACCCTGGCCTTCGCCGACGCGATCGAGCAGCGGGCGGCGGTCGTCGCCCAGCTCGACGAGCTGATCGAGGAACACGCCGCGGCGCAGCCGGCCCGGCCGGCCATCCTCACCCCGGCGCAGGCCCGGATCACGGCGCGGGTACCGGGCGGCCGGCGTACCGTCGCGGTCGGCGCGGCCCTCGCGTTGATCGTGCCGGCGATGCTCTTCGAGTCCGACCCGCCGGTGCGGCCCGGCTCCGAGCGGGCCGCCGCCGCCACCCCGGCGTCCACCGCCGCGCCCGCCCCGCCACCGGTCGCCCCCGCGGTGCAGGTCGACAAGAGCACCTCGCCGAAGCCCCACCGCAGCCGCGCCGCGCCCACGGCCGAACCGTCGCGACCGGTCGCCGAGTCGCGCTGCGGCGCCCCGGCCAACCCCTACGGGTACGACTTCTGCGGCGGTCAACGGATCCGCATGCCGGCCCGGGAAGTCTGTGACTGGTTCGACTGCGTACCCGACTTCTGGTCCGGCCCTGGCTGGCTGGTGCAGTGCCACGACGGGACGGTCAGCCTGACCGGTGGGCAGCGCGACTCGTGCACCGGCCATCGGGGCTTCCGCCGCACCGTCTGGACCTGACGGCTCAACGAGGTCGGGAACCGCCGAGGGGGAGCACGCCGGCGAGGACCAGGGCGGCGCCGACCGGCAGCAGGTCCAGCTTCACCGCGATCGCCGCGAACCCGACCAGCACCAGCACCGGGCTCCAGACTGGCAGCAGCCGTACGAAGGCCGCGCGAAACAGCAGGGTGAGCAGGCCCAGCTCGAACAGCATCGGCCCGCCCGTCAGTACCAGGCCGGGCGGGTTCACCGCGTCGGCGAACCGGGGAAACAGGTCGCCGAGGATCACCCATCCGAAGCCGACCCCGCCGATCAGGCCGGCCACCGCCGCCACGTCGTCGACCGCCCGCAGCGGGGACGAGGTGGCGCGCAACAGCCCGTGCAGGCCCACGATCACCGCTCCGAACGCGACGATGCCGAACAGGAACAGGGTGTGCCCGATCATCCAGGGCCACGCCGACTTGTCGCGGTGCCCGCCCAGGCCACCGATCAGACGCAGTACGCCGTAGCCGAACAGCAGCAGCGACGCGGTCACGGCCACCGGGCGTAGCCAGAGGTACGCGGCACGCCCGGCCGGCCGGGCATCGTTGAGGGTCATTTCCTCAGGCTGTCAGCGGGACGCGTGCCGGACATCCGGGTCCGCCCCCTACCCGTCCCGGAACGACGACCCCCGATGCGGCTCGGGGGCGGCCCCCGCTACCGTCGCGTCGTGTCCCGCATGATCACTCTCGTCCTGGTCGACGATGCCGGCGCGCCGCTCGGCGCCCTGCCCCCGTTCGAGGTGCCGGAGCCGTGGTGGCAGCAGGTCGGCGCGATCGTCGGCGGGGTCCGTCACCACCACGGCGTCGACGTGGCCGTGCTGCGGCTGCTCGCCGCTGACCGGCCCGAACCGCCCGGCGGCCACCTCACCTACCTCGGCCAGGTCACCACGCCTCCGGCCGTACCCCTGGAACCGGTGTCGGTGGACCTGTCACCGCACCCGCTGCGCGCCCCTTGGGCGCAGCCCGGCGGCCCGGCCCGCAGCCTCGCCTGGGCCGCCGGCGAGCTGCACCGCCTCGGCCGGCCGGTGACCGCCACCGCCCAGCACCGCACCTGGAACCTGTCGGCGATCTGGCGGCTCGACGGCGAGCACGGCAGCGCCTGGCTCAAACAGGTGCCCGGGTTCTTCCGGCACGAGGCCGCCGTGCTGCGCTGGCTCGCCACCACCGTGCCCGGCACCGCCCCGGCCCTGCTCGCCGCCGACGACACCGGCCGGATCCTGCTCGACCACGTGCCCGGCGAGGACCGCTACGCCGCTGACGACGCCGAACGCGCCGCCATCGCCGCCGACCACCACGTGCTTCAACTCCGCGCCGTCGACCACGCCGACGCGCTGGTCGCGGCCGGCGTACCCGACCTGCGCGGGCCGGCCCTGGCCGCCTGGATCCGCCGTTGGCTCGCCCCGCACGACGTCTCCGTCGTCGCCGACCTGCTCGCCGACCTCGATGAGCGG
Organism: Micromonospora sp. NPDC048999; assembly: GCF_040649295.1. Lineage (NCBI taxonomy): Bacteria > Bacillati > Actinomycetota > Actinomycetes > Micromonosporales > Micromonosporaceae > Micromonospora > Micromonospora sp. NPDC048999. The sequence goes on from NZ_JBEZFI010000003.1 coordinate 158,841, forward strand.
CTTGACCAGGTACGCGACTGCGGACTGCCCGACACCCTCGTCCACGGCGACCTGCATCCCGGCAACGTGCGCGGCGACGGCCGGCGGCAGGCGGTCATCGACTGGGCCGACTCGTTCGTCGGGCACCCCGCCTTCGACATCCTGCGCCTCACCGAGACCCTCGCCCCGTCCGCCGCCGCGCCGCTGCTCGACGCCTGGGCCGCCCGCTGGCGGGCCGACCTGCCCGGCAGCGACCCGGAACGCGCCGTCGATTTGCTCCGCCCGGTCGCGCCGTTGCGGCTGGCCGCCGTGTACGCGATGTTCCTCGCCGGCATCGAGCCGAGCGAGCACCCCTACCACGCGGCCGACGTGCCCGCCTGCCTCGGTCGGGCCGCCGCCGAGGCGGACCGGGTGTGCCTGCCTGACTGACGCCTCTTGTATCAACTCCTTGACACAAACATGCCGTCCGGTCATGCTTTCTTGTGTCAAGCGTTTGATACAAAGGGGAGTGTCGTTGTGCCGGTCACGGTGATTCTGGGACTTCTACTGCTGCCACTGCTCGGCGTCGCGCTGGCCGGCCCGTCCGCAACGGGCGAACCCGCGACCGAGCACATCCGGCGCACCACCCGGCGCTGGCGGTGGGCCGGCCTGACCGTCGGGGCGACGGTCGCCGCCGTCGCCGCCGGCCAAGACCCACTGGGACGCGGCGTTCTGCTGGCCGCGCCCCTGTTCGGGCTCTGCGTGCTGGCCGGGGTGGTGGCGGGCGAGAGTCGAGTCGTCGTCCGCCCCGCCGGCGCCGCCCGCCAGGCCGCTCTGGAGACCCGGCAGGTCCGCCACTACCTGCCACGTCGACCGATCCGGGCGGTGACCGCCGCCGCCGGTGCACTGGCCGTCCTGCTGATTGCGACCACCGCCGCCGGCTCCGCCGACGACCTCGGCCGCGCCGGGCGCTCCCTGGCTTACGACTGCGGCGAGTTCGCCGGCGGCTCCCACGGCCCATGGGCCGGCTCCTTCTACAGTTTTCCGCTCGCCCTGGTGGTCGGCCTCGGCGTGCTGATCGCCGCGCTGGCGATGTACCGGCTCGTCGGGCGTCCCCGCCCGCAGGACCCCGCCGGTGACCTGCTGCGCGACGACGCCGAGCGGCGCCGCTCCGCCGCCGCCGTCACCGGCGCCTGCGGCGTGCTGGTCACCATCCCACTCATCGGGGTCTCCCTGTTCACCGCGTCCGGGCTGCTGTCCAACCCGTGCCGGCCGGCATGGTGGACGGCCACCGCCTGGGTGCTGTTCCTGCTCATCCCGGCCTGGACCGCCCTGCTGGGCTGGAGCGCGGTCGCCGTCCTGAACCCCGGCCCCCACGCCGACCGGCCCACCCCGGTGCCGGCGTGAGCGCCCCGACCCTGCGCGTCGACACGCAGGACCCCACACCCCCGTACGAGCAGCTACGCCGACAACTGGCCGACCTGATCCACACCGGAGCCCTCCAGCCCGGCGACCGGCTGCCACCGCTGCGGCAGCTCGCCGGCGACCTCGGCCTCGCCGTCGGCACCGTCGCCCGCACCTACCGCGAGCTGGAGACCGCCGGGCTGGTCAGATCCCGGCGCGGCGGCGGCACCCGCGTGGCGGACCAGGCACCCGCGTCGTCCGCCGACGAACGCCGCCAAGCGCTCGACCGGCACGCGGCCGCCTACCTGCGGCAGGCGCGGCTGCTCGGCGCCGACCAGGAAACCGCCCTCGACGCCGTACGCCGCGCCTGGCCCGCCGACGAGTGATCGTCAGACCCGCCGGACCGGAATCCACAACTCCGCGTCGGCCTGCGTACCGTCCGCCGCCACCCGCACCTTCGAGAGCTCCGGGCCCGGGCGGCTCTCGTACGGATTGGACGGGAACCACTGGGTGAACACATCCCGCCACAGATACTGCACCGCCTGCGGGAACGCCCCGGAGGCCTGGAACACCGCCCACGAGCCGGCCGCGACCAGCAGGCCGTCCAGGTCCTCCGGTGCGTCCGCGCCGGTCACCACCCCGAACCAGTAGTCCAACTCGCTGCCCTCCGCCCGGTCGCCTGCCAGGCCGTCGCTGACGTTGACGACGCCGTGCGGCTCCTGGTCCGACAGCGCCTCGATCCGGCGTACGGTCTCCCGGTCGATGCCCTTGACGAACGCCACGATGGCCGGATTCATCCCCTCGTGCACAAGCGGGACCCTGGCCTTGCGCCCGACCAGGCGGAAGGCGTCCTTCTCCACGATCCGATACTGCATGCTGCTGCTCCCTTCCACGATGAGCCGGAAGGACATCCGGGGCTGCGACCGCAGCGTCGCCCCCGTACGTCGGGCCTCGCCCGGGCCTACGCCGTGCACGGCCCGGAACGCCCGGGCGAAGGCCTCGTTCGACCCGTACCCCCAGCGGACCGCGACGTCGAGCAGCGGCACCTTCCCGGCGAGGACCTCCGCGCCGGCGACGGTGAGCCGCCGCCGGCGCACGTACTCCGAGAGCGGGATGCCGGCCAGGGCGGAGAACAGCCGCCGGAAGTGGTGCTCCGACACGCACGCGATCCGCGCCAGGTCGGCGACCTCGACCGGCTGGTCGAGGTGCCGTTCGAGGTGGTCCATCGCCTGGTTCAACCGCTCCAACACCCGATGCTCCTTCCTCTTCCACCACCGACGCTAGGGGGCACCGAGGCCCTGAACCCGATCTCATCGAGCCCGATTCAGTCGGCTCGGCGGATGATCATGAGGTGTGTTTGCGTGGACACGAGCGGCCAGGCCGAACCAGCTGCCTGACGTCTTGCCGCTGCCACGCCACCCTGGACGGTGGCACCGGTGTCGCATCATGTCGGCGTGTTCAGCCTGGAGCGCAAACAGCGCGACGAGAAGAAGGAGTTCACCGAGCCCGACATCTGCGATGTCTGCGACTGCGACGGCCCGGACTGCTGCGATTTCGGCTTTTTCTCGCTGTTGCTGACCCTCGGCTCGGTCGCCGCCACCACCACCCGCACGCCCGCCGTGGACCGCGCGGGCCGGGCCGCCATTCTCGGCTACCGGCGGTGGCTGTCCCACCGCTGGCCCGGCCGGTGCCGCTACAGGCCGACGTGTAGTGCGTACGGGCTCGCGGCGGTGGAGAGGTACGGCCTCGGGGTGGGCGGGCGGATGGCCGCCGACCGGGTACGCCGCTGCAAGCCACATGTGCCGCGCGGCACCCACGATCCGCTGCGGTGACCGCCCGCAGGCCCGCTGTCGACTACTCCGGGCGGTGGCAGACGGCCTCGACGTTGTTGCCGTCCGGGTCCCGGACGAACGCGCCGAAGTAGGCCGGGTGGTACTCCGGCCAGACCCGGGGCGCGTGCAGCACCTCCGCGCCGGCCGCGACCGCAGCCTCGTGGAACGCCTGCACCGCGGCCCGGTCCGGGGCGGTGAAGGCGATGTGCGCCTCCAGCGGCTCGGTGCCGGCCGTTGCGGGCACCAGCCAGAAGTCGGGGCGGTCGACGCCGTAGCCGATCGGGCCAGGTTCCATGATTCGGCGGCCGCCCAGCGGGGCGAGCACCTTGTCGTAGAAGGCGGCGCTGGCCGGCAGGTCGCGCACCTGAACGGAGAAGTGGTCGAGCACGTTGCCCCCTGTAGTTCGTCGGACCGGGCCAGGTTAAGAACGACCTACGACACTTCAATGCCGCTGGGGCATGTTCATGCCTCAGCGGCATATCGCTTCTGCCCGTTATTCAAAGGCAAGCCCGTCAACTGCCCCGGTGCCGGTCGTGGGTGCGTCAGAATTTTTCGTCGCCGAGCAGCAGCAGCGACGGCCCGGCCGGCGTCTGTACGGGCATGAACGAGCAACGCGAGCACGGGTGCGAGCGTGCGGATAGGCACCTTGGGCGGGGGTCAGATGGACGTTGAAACCGAGCGGGACTTCGTCTCCTTCGTCGAGTCCCGGTCGCACGTGCTGTTCCGCACGGCACTGGCCCTGACCGGGAACCGACACCAGGCGGAAGATCTGCTCCAGACGGTCCTGGCCAAGGCCCTTCGGCGCTGGAAACACATTCATGGGTCGCCGGAGGCGTACCTGCGCAGCGCCATGTACCGCCAGCAGGTGAGCTGGTGGCGGCGGCCGGGGCGCGGCCGCGAACTGACCACGGACCGGGTCCCGGACAACCGGTCGGCGCCGGACCGCACCGCCCAGCTCGATCTGAGCATGGCGTTGCAGGACGCGCTGCGCCGGCTCGCGCCGAAGCAGCGTGCGGTGCTCGTGCTGCGCTATTTCGAGGACGTTCCCGACGACGAGATCGCGCGGCTGCTCGGCTGCAAACCGGCGACAGTCCGCAGCCAGATCGTGCGGGCCCTCAGTCGGCTACGCACCCTCTGCCCAGACCTCAACAGCCTTGACTTACAGGAGACCAGGCGATGACCACCCAGCTGGATCAGGCACTGCGCGACGCGTTCGAACAGATCAGCGAGGCACCTCCACCGGTCGGTGTCGCGCCCGCCGTCGTACGCCGGGTCCGTCGTCAGGGCCGCGTGCGCGTGGGCCTGACCACCGGCGCGCTCGTGGCGCTCGTCGCCGCCGCAGCGCCGTTGGGGATTCGGGCGGCGGGCGGGCAGAACGAGCCGCTCAGGGCTGGCTCACCGGGCGGGCAGAACGCACAGTTCGGCGTCGGCTCACCGACCTGTTCGCAGGTCGTGACCGCCTACAGCTTTACCGGCGCGCAGCCGCCGCGGGACTCGCTGCTGCGCGACGATGCGACCGGCGAGTACGTCGAACTGCCATACCGGACCGTGGTCCCGTCTCCGGACGGATCCCGGGTGCTGGTCCGCCGGGGCGAGGACACGCCGGCCAGCCCGTTGCGCTGGGGGATTCTCGATCCGGCCAACCTGGATCGCGTGCGGTGGATCGACAGCTACGGCAGCGACGAGGGCAGCTGGTCGCCCGACGGCAAGGAAATTCTGTTCACCGTACGCGAGCGCCAGCACGACAAGGGCTTCGCGATCGTCGACGCGGCGACCCTGAAGGACACCTTCGTCAAGCTCAACTTCTACGCCGGCGGCAACACCGGCGCACAGGACTTCGTCTGGGCGCCCGGCGGTAACGAGGTCGCGCTCACGGTGTCGCGGAGCGCTGGCAGCGAGAGCCTGCCCGACCAGGTGACCGAGATCCGCTTCTACAACCGCTCGGGGAAGCTGAAGCGCACCATCCCGGCGACCGCCGTGCTTTATTCGGCGCAGGCGTTCTCCCCTGACGGGACCCGGATCGCCCTGCAGGACCTTCGCCAGGATGCCCCTATCAGGATCGTCGCGACGGCCACCGGCGCCGCCCAGCAGACCATCCCGTTCTCCGGCGAGTTCATCGCCTGGGCCGACGACGAGCATCTCGTCCTTCGCAACTGGCTTGACGATCGCAAGGGGTCGGGGGTGCAGGTCGTTGACCTGGCCGGACGCGTCACCCAGGTCGTACCTCTGCGCGCCGACGCCGTGAACGCGATCATCTCCGTCGCCTGCAGGTAGCCGACAGGGGTGGAGGCCGGTGCCGACGCCGTGATGGCGTCGGCACGGCCTCGCGGTCATCCTCACCCGGCGACACGTGGACTGCGGGTGCCGACAAACGTCGGACGGGCTGGTGTGATGGGCTGATGGGTGAGTCCGAGGTACGGCGCACCGTCGAGGCGGTGTGGCGGATGGAGGCCGGGCGCGTCGTCGCCGGCATCGCGGCGATCGTTCGGGACGTCGGCCAGGCCGAGGAGTTGGCCCAGGACGCCCTGGTCGCCGCCCTCGAACAGTGGCCGCGCGACGGGGTGCCGGCCAATCCCGGCGCGTGGCTGATGACCGTCGGCAAGCGCCGCGCCGTCGACACGCTGCGCCGCCGGCAAACCCAGCAGCGTACGCTCGCCGAGCTCGGCCGGGACCTCGACGAGCAGGTCACCCCGGACTTCGATGCTGCCGTCGAGGATCGGATCGAGGATGACCTGCTGCGGCTGATCTTCGTGGCCTGCCACCCGGTGCTCTCGCCGATCGCCCGGGCGGCGCTGACCCTGCGGCTGCTCGGTGGCCTGACCGCCGGCGAGATCGCCCGCGCCTTCCTCGCCTCCGAGTCCGCGGTGGGGCAGCGGATCACCCGCGCCAAGCAGACCCTCGCCACCGCCCACGTGCCGTTCGAGGTGCCCGGCACGGCCGAGCGCGCCGAGCGCCTCGACTCGGTGCTCGAGGTCGTCTACCTGATTTTCAACGAGGGGTACGCGGCCACCGCCGGGGACGACTGGATGCGCCCGGCCCTGTGTCAGGAGGCGTTGCGGCTGGCCCGGCTGCTGCAAGGGCTGATGCCCGAGGAACCCGAGGTGCACGGGCTGGCCGCGTTGTTGGAGATCCAGGCGTCGCGTACGTCCGCCCGCACCGGCCCCGACGGCGCGCCGATCCTGCTCAACGATCAGGACCGCAGCCGCTGGGACCAGCTGCTCATCCGGCGGGGCCTCGCCGCGCTCGACCGGGCCCGCGCCGGCGGCCAGCCCGGCCCGTACGTCGTGCAGGCCGAGATCGCGGCGTGCCACGCGCGGGCGCGTACCCCGGAGGAGACCGACTGGGCGCGGATCGCCACCTGGTACGCGGAGCTGGCCCGGCTGGTGCCCTCACCGGTGGTGGAGTTGAACCGGGCCGTCGCCGTCGCCCAGGCCGACGGGCCCGCCGCCGGTCTGGCCCTGGCCCACGCGTTGGCGGACGACCCGGCGCTGGCCTCCTACCACCTGCTGCCCAGCGTGCTCGGTGACCTGCTCGCCCGGCTCGGCCGGCACGACGAGGCCCGAGTCGAGTTCGAGCGGGCGGCGTCGCTCACCGGCAACGCCCGCGAGCGGGTGCTGCTGCTGGACCGGGCGGCCGCCTGTCGTTCGTAAAAAATCTTGAAACGGGATGTCGGATCCGGGGCGACCCGATCGACGTGTCAGTGAGAACCGATGACAGGGAGATCGAGATGACCAGTGTGACGCTGACGCGGGCCGGTGCGACCCGGCGCGTTCCGACCGCCAGGCTGCTTGCCGCAGGGGCCGCTGCTGGGCCGCTGTGGCTGGGGTTGTCCTTCGCGCAGGTGCTCACCCGCGACGGCTTCGACGTGAGCCGGCAACCGCTGAGTCTGCTCGCCCTCGGCGACTACGGCTGGATCCAAATCGCCAACTTCGTCGTATCCGGGCTGCTGGCCCTGGCCGGTGCCGTCGGGCTACGGAGGGCGTTGCGCGGCGGTCCGGCGGAGACATGGGGGCCGTTGCTGGTGGCGGTCTACGGCGTCGGGCTGGTCGTGGCCGGGGTGCTGCGGGCCGACCCGAGCATGGGTTGGCCGGCTGGCGCCCCCGAGGGCGCCCCGGAGACGATGAGCTGGCACTCCGTCGGCCACGGCGTCGGGGCGATGCTGGCGTTCGGGTCGCTCACCATCGCCTGCCTGGTGTTCGCCCGCCGCTTCCAGCGGCTGCGCGAGCGGGGCTGGGCCCTGTGCTCGGTGCTGTGCGCGCTGGCGACCGTGGTCGTGATGGCCTGGCCCGACGAGGGCAGCATCAGCATCCGGATGGTCATTGGCTCGGTCTTCGTCTTCGGCTGGCTCACTGCGGTGTCCGTTCACACCCTTACCGAAAGGAATCACTGAGATGCGGTACATGCTGATGCACAAGCTGGACGAGAACACTCCGGGCGCCTTTGACCCGAGCCCCGACTTCATCAAGCAGATGGGCAGCTTCATCGAGGAGGTGGCCAAGGCGGGGGTGCTGCTCGCGGGCGAGGGGCTGTGCAAGAGCAGCAAGGAGGACGCGTCGCGGATCACCGCCGCCAAGGGCAAGACCACCATCACCGACGGGCCGTTCACCGAGACCAAGGAACTCATCGCCGGGTTCGCGCTGCTGGACGTGCGGTCGAAGGAGGAGGCGGTGGAGTGGGGCAAGCGCTTCATCCAGGTCTTCGTCGACCACGGCATCGACGTCGAGGTCGATGTGCGGCGGGTCAACGAGGGGCCGGGCGAGGCCTGAGCGCGGCGGGGCGGGCGGCACCTGCCGCCCGCCCCGCCTAGTCAGTTTTCTCGTGCTGGCGGACGACGCGGTCGATGCGGCGGTCGGGTACGACCCACATGATCGCCACGGCGATGAAACACGCCAGGGCGAGCCCGACTCCGATGCGCCCGCTCCGGTCGATCAGCAGGGCGCTGAGGATCCCGGCGACGTAGAGCACCGGGGAGACCTTGCCCTTGATGTCGGCGCCGATGGCCTGCCGCAGCACCGACGCCGGTCCCTGCTGCCGAATGATCACCGTCTGCAGCACGAAGTACGCGATGGCCGCGCTGAGCAGGTTCAGGCCGTAGATGACGACCGGGGTCGGTTCGAACCTTGAGTCGTCGAGCCAGGCCGTCGTCAACGGGAACAGCGACAGGCAGAACAGCAGCCCCAGGTTCGCCCACAGCACACCGCCACTGACCTGCCGTACCAGGTGGAACATGTGGTGGTGGTTGTTCCAGTAGATGCCGACATAGACGAAGGTGAGGAGGTAGGTCAGCAGCCCGACGCCGGTCGTGTGGATGAGGGCGGTGAGGTCGTGACCTCTTGGGACCTTCAGCTCCAGCACCATGATCGTGATGATGATGGCGAGCACGCCGTCACTGAACGCCTCCAGTCGGTTGGTCCGCACCGCGCCACCGTCCCTTTCGCCTTCAGCCATGCGACCGTGCGCCGCGACCTGGTAGGAGACAAGCACAACAGATGCCGCTACGGGCGGGTCCTGCGCCACACCAGGAACGCGGCGCCGAGGACGACAGCGGCGATGACGGCGTCCAATAGCAGCGGCCAGGGGCCGCGCTGCGGGCGGCCGGCGCTGCGGACGGTCAGGTCAGGCAGCAGGCCGGTGGCGAGGTGCAGGTCGGTGATCTGGCAATGCTGCATGCCCAGCTCGCAGGTGGAGCCGGTGTCGAAGCGGGACAAGGTTTGGCGGGTGCCGGTGTCGAGCTGCACCTCGACCAGCGCCGCGTGACCCGCGTCGTTGAAGACCGCGACGAGCACGCTGCTCGCCGAGCGCCAGCCGAGCAGTCGCGCGACGCCCCGGACCCCCGTCGGTGGCGCGCCGGCGTCGGCGAGGGGCACGAACTCGACGTCGCCGAGCTCGTAGAGGAAGGTGTGATGGGTGTCGCCGCCGTTGGATGGTCCCTCGGAGATCCAGGGCACGGTGGCGAGGAACGTGCCGTCCGGCGACCAGCCGACGTCGGCGGCCAGCTCGCGTCTGTCCTGAATGGGAACGGTGCCGTACTCGCTGCCGTCGAGGTCGATGAGGTGGGCCGTCTGACCGACCTGCACGGCGAGCCGGCGACTGTCCGGCGCGAACGCCGCCGTCCACGCCGGTTTGATCGCCGGCACCTCGGTGCTGCGCCCGGTCGACAGGTCGAGCAGCCGCAGCGTGCCGGTGCGGGCGACCTCGCCGTCGACGCTCTCGTACTCGTCGTAGTGGTGGATGGGCGCGGCGCTGTACGCGACGTGGCGGCCGTCGGGGGACCAGGCCAGCAGCCGTACGCCGACCGGGTCGCCGAGCGGGATCGACCGGCGCTTGCCGGTGGTCAGGTCGACGAGTATCAGGTCGCGGGTCGCGCCGCGATCGTCGCCGAGCAGCACGCGGGTGCCGTCCGGGGCGAGCAGCGTTGACGGGCCGCCCCGCTCCTCCATGGCGTCGACGCGCCGGTACGTGTCCCCGTCGGCCCCGACGACCAACGGCTGGAACATGTTGAACGTCTCGCCGTTGCCGTAGCCGTAGAGGGCGATCGCGCGGCCGGGCGGGGCCTTCGCGACGGTGCTGGTGAGCATCGAATACCCGGCGAAGCGGTCGGGCAGGCTCGGCTTCGCCGACGAGGCCGCGGTCTGGCCGGGAAGCGGGACGCCGGGTAAGACCAGCACGGCCAAGAGGAGTACGACGATCGTTGCTGCCGCAGCCGTGGCGACCCGCTGGCGGCGGACCGCGCGGCGGCCCCGGGTGAGCACGGTGTCCAGGTAGCCGGGCGGCAACGGCGGCGGGTCGTCCGGCAGGGTGACGAACAGTTCTCTCATAGCGTGTCCGACCCTCCCGGCAGGTAGTTCGGCAGCAGGCGGCGCAGCGCCGCGATGGCGTACGAGGTCTGGCTCTTGACGGTCCCGGTCGAGCAGCCCAGTGCGGCGGCGGTCTGCGCGACGTCAAGGTCCTCCCAGTAGCGCAGGACCAGCACCGCGCGCTGCCCTCGGGACAGCTTCGTGAGCGCGGCCAGCAGGTCGACCCGGTGCTCGGTGCCGGCCAGCGGTGCGGTCGGGGGGCCGGTCACGTCGGCCACGGGCCGAACCCGGCGGGTCCACGATCGCTCCCGCTCGGCCAGGTAGGCGTGCACCAGCATCGTCCGGACGTAGCCGTCGAGGGAATCCGCTGCCGATGCCTTGCGCCAATGGCGGTACAGCGCGACGAGGCACTCCTGTACCAGGTCGTCTGCGGCCGACCACTGCCCACACAACCGGTACGCCAGCCGCCGCAGCCACGACATGCGTGCCTGGACGTACTCGACGTACTCTCGTTCACTCCGCAACCCGGCCTCCCCCCAACACTAGGAGTGGCCCAGCACCCCTTTCGGTTGTGGCGAGTGGTAATCGACGTCGTGCAGCGGCGTGCACGCCGGGTATATATACGCGGGGTATACGCTCAGGGTAGGGTGTCGGCATGAGCGTACCCATGACCCTGCTCGGCCTGCTCGAACGCGAGCCCAGCCACGGCTACGACCTGAAACGCGACTACGACTCCTTCTTCAGCCGGGGCAAGCCGCTGCCGTTCGGCCAGGTCTACGCGACCCTCGGCCGGCTCACCCGCGACGGCAAGATCGTGGTCGGCGAGGTCGAGCCGGGCGTCGGCCCCGAGCGCAAGCGCTACGTCATCACCGACCGGGGCGCGACCGAGTTCGAGTCGTGGCTGACCGAGCCGGTCGACGCCGAGCCCAACCTGCAGAGCGTGCTGTTCACCAAGGTCGTGCTGGCCCTCATGCTCGACCGCCCCGCCGAGGAATACCTCGACATGCAGCGCGCCACCCACCTGCGGCGGATGAAGGAGCTCACCGACCTGCGGCGCACCGGCGACCTGGTCGACGCCATGCTGGCCGACCACGGCCTGTTCCACCTGGACGCCGACCTGCGTTGGATCGACACCACGATCGCCCGGCTGGACACCCTCCGGAAGGTGGTAAAGCGATGAAGACGATCGAGGCGCGCGACGTCGTGCTCTCCTTCGGCGAGACGCCGGCGCTGCGGGGGGCCAGCGTCTCGGTGGCCCCGGGCGAGATCGTCGCCATCATGGGCCCCAGCGGCTCCGGCAAGTCGACCCTGCTGCACTGCCTGGCCGGGATCCTGGTCCCCGACGCGGGCGAGATCCACTTCGACGGCCGCCGGATCGACACGCTGAGCGAGCACGAGCGCAGCATGCTGCGCCGCGACCAGTTCGGTTTCGTGTTCCAGTTCGGGCAGCTCGTACCAGAGTTGACCGCCGAGGAGAACGTCGCGCTGCCGCTGCTGCTCGGCGGCGTCAAGCGGGCCGCCGCACTCAAGCAGGCGCGGCCCTGGTTCGAGCGGCTCGGCCTGGCCGGGCTGGAACGCCGCCGCTCCGGCGAGCTCTCCGGCGGTCAGGCGCAACGGGTCGCGCTGGCCCGTGGCCTGGTCGCCCGGCCCGGGGCGCTCTTCGCCGACGAGCCGACCGGGGCGCTCGACTCGCTCACCGGCGAGCAGGTCATGGACCTGCTGGTCGCCTCGGCGCGCGAGGAGGGCACGACCGTCGTGCTGGTCACCCACGAGGCCCGCGTCGCCGCGTACGCCGACCGGCAGGTCATCGTGCGCGACGGCAAGGTGAACGCGCTGGTGCTCTCATGATCCGGTTCGGTCTGCGACTGTCCCTGGCCGGCGGGCGGGAGGCCGCCGCCCGGCTCGTCATCATCGCCGCCGCGGTGGCGCTCGGCGTCGGCATGCTCCTGACCACGCTTGCCGGCATGAACGCGGTCGGCGCGCAGAACGAGCGGTACGGCTGGCTCAACACCTCCACCGTCCCGGCGGACTCCCCCGAGGCGTCGGCCGGCCCGCTGTGGTGGCTGCTGCAGGAGGACTATTACCACGGCCGGTCCATCGGCCGGCTGGACGTCGCGGTGGAGGGCCCGGACGCGCCCGTACCGCCGGGCATCGCGCACCTGCCCGGGCCGGGCGAGTACTTCGTCTCGCCCGCCCTCGGCGAGCTGCTGCGGGCCACCCCGGCCGCGGAACTCGGCGACCGCTTCCCCGGCCACGAGATCGGCACCATCGGCGCGGCGGCGCTGCCCTCGCCCGACTCGCTGCTGATCGTCATCGGCCGCACCCCGGCAGAGTTGGAGCCGCTCGGGGCCCGGAAGGTCCCCCAGATCAACACCCTCTCGCCGAGCCACTGCAGCAACGGCTGCCCCATCGGGATCAACCAGGCCGGCATGACGCTCGTGCTCTCCGTCGTCGCCGCCGCGCTGCTGTTCCCGGTGCTCATCTTCATCGGCACCGCGACCCGGTTGGCCGCCACCCGCCGGGAGCAGCGCTTCGCCGCGATGCGGCTGGTCGGCGCCACCCCACGGCAGATCTCCCTCATCTCGGCCGTGGAGTCGACCCTCGCCGCCTCGGTGGGCGTCGCCGTCGGGTTCGGCGTGTTCTTCGCCGCCCGGCCGGGACTCGCCATCATCCCGTTCACCGGCGAACCGTTCTTCCCCGGCGACCTGTCGCTCACGATCGTTGACATCCTGGCGATCGCGCTCGGCGTACCGCTCGGTGCCGTCGTGGCCTCCTGGCGGGCGCTGCGCCGGGTGCAGATCTCGCCGCTGGGCGTGAGCCGACGGGTCACCCCGAAGCCGCCGCACGCCTGGCGGCTGGTCCCGCTGGTCGCCGGGCTCGCCGAGATGGCGTACTTCATCGGCCGGCGGCCCCCGACGGTCAACGGCCAGATCACCGCGTACCTCTCCGGGTTTGTGCTGATCATGATCGGGCTCGTGCTGGCCGGGCCGTGGCTGACGATGATCGGTGCCCGGGTGCTGGCCGGGCGGGCCAGCCGAGCCGCCACGCTCATCGCCGGGCGACGCCTCGCAGACAACCCGCAGGCCGGCTTCCGGTCGGTCAGCGGGCTGATCGTGGCGCTTTTCGTGACCAGCGTGGCCACCGGCACGATCACCACGTACGTCGCCAACCGCGGCGCACCGCGCACCGACTCGGTGGCCGCCACCTCACTGGCGAAGGTGTTCTGGCGCGAGGATGGCCCCGCGCCGACCGCAGACCAGATCCCGGCCGGGCTCAGCACGATCCCCGGGGTGCGCAGCGTGACCGTGGTCCACGCCAATCCTGTCGACCGCCCACCGGTCGAGGTTCGGTCGAAGCCGACGGATTCCGAATCCGCCAGCTATCGAGCGTGGTGGCCAGGCGTCATCACGTGCGCCGAGCTGGACCGTTTGGCCGTGTTCGGCAGCTGCCCCGCCGGCGCGCAGGTCGTGGCCGTGCCCGACGACCTCATCGGCATGCGTGCGTGGGACCTGACCAGCGACAGCTACGTCTGGGGTGCCGCCGACATCTCTCCCGTGGAGGTCGACCGGCAGCCGATCCGGTCGGTGGTCGTCAACACGACCAGCCGCTCCGCGTTTGAGCAGGCCCGGACCATGCTGATCAACACGTTCCCGCTCGGGCGCTTCCCGGCGAGCGTCGGCGAGTGGGAGTCGAACTCCCGCCGGCAGATGAACCAGTACCAGCAGCTGGCCAACGTGATCATGCTGGCCAGCCTGCCGATCGCCGGCTGCAGCCTGGCCGTCAGCGTGGCCGGCGGGCTCAGCGACCGGAAACGGCCGTTCAGCATGCTGCGGCTCACCGGGATGCAGCTGCGTACGCTGCGCGGGGTGGTCGCGCTGGAGACCGTCGTACCGCTGCTGCTCGTGGCGGCGGTGGCGATCGGGATGGGCTTCCTGGCCGCGCACCTGTTCCTGCGGGCGCAGCTGGGCTACACGCTGCTGGCGCCGGGCCGGTCGTTCTATCTCATGGTCGCCGGCGGGCTGGCCGTGTCGCTGGGCATCGTCGCCCTGACCCTGCCGCTGTTGCGCCGGATCACCGGCCCGGAGACGGCCCGCAACGAGTGAGCCCTACCGCACCCACACGCTGGTATGAGGGCGCGGGTGATACCGGAGAGTGACGCGGGGCTGGGGGTTCGCTTCCTAGCCTCGCGTCCATGAGGAAGATTGTGACGGGCTTCGGGGCGCTGCTCGGGCTGTATCTGATAGCTCGCGCCGCCGTCGAGCCGTTCGTGATCGACATGACCGATCCCGTCAGCTACCGGGAGGACTGGGGCGGCCCGAGCCTGGCCGGCGTGCTGGCGGTCCACTGCGGGCCGGGCCTCGTCTCGGCGGTGCTGATCGGGTGGGGGCTGCGTTCGTGGTGGCGGGGCCGGGCGCCGCGCGGGAAGGCGTCTACCGTGGCGCGGTGACGGTGCGCGCGCACCATCGCCGCCCCGCGTCAGCTGAGCGTTGGCTACCCGAGGGGGACCTGGACGGCGACGTCCCGCTTCGGGTAATAGGCCTCCACCTTGTTCGCGCCGTACTTGTCGCGGAACAGCTGCACGATGTGCCGGACCCGGTCCGATTCCGTGATCGGGGTCGCGCTCGAACTCAACGCCGTGCCGTTGGCGGCCAGCTGGATCATCGGCGTCTGCCGGACGTTCCTGTACCAGTGGCTGTTCGAGCCGGTCACCGGGACCAGGAAGACGCTGTCTTCCTCCTGTACGAACCACACCGGGTGCGAGATCTGCCGTCCGGTCTTGCGCCCGGTCGTGGTGAGCTCGATTTCGTTGACGCCCTCGAGAGCGTCCCTGATCGCGTTGGCCACGATGCCTCCCGACAGCTACCCGACGTGCTTCCACCTGCCAGGCTATGGAGCTTTCCGCCCGCCTGCCGCCGGTTCCGGGGAGTCGCCGGCTGATTTCGCAACGCCCCTTTTGCGCGTTACGCACACCTTTACGCTGGGAGCGCGGGCCCTCAGAACGTGAGCGGCGCCGGAGGCCGCGAACGAGTTCCGAGGAGGCGGCGGTGGCAGAGTCGTACCCCCAACCGCCGCCCCCGGTCGTGCGGCGGCGAGCGTGGCTGCGGATCTTCTGGGTCGGCCTGGTGCTGTGGCTGGCCACCGTGTTGATCATCTTCGCGACCGGCAACCCCAACCTGGTGCCGACCCTGGTGCTGGTGGGCAGCTTCCTGGTGCCGGTGACGTTCGTGGCCTGGGCCTTCGAGCGTCGGGAAACCGGCGAAGTCACCCCCGGCCTGATTTTGAACACGTTCATCGCCGGCGGGGTGGTCGGCGTGCTGGCCGCCTCACTGCTCGAGTCCTACCTGCTGCGTACGTCGTCGGTGTGGCTGTTCCTCGGCGTGGGACTCATCGAGGAGGCCGTGAAGCTCGCGGTGCTGGCCTTCCTGACCCGGCACCTGCATCAGAAGGCGACCCGCGACGGCGTCATCCTCGGTGCGTCGGTCGGGTTCGGCTTCGCGGCCCTGGAAACCGCCGGGTACTCCTTCACCGCGCTGTTCACCTCCCACGGGCTGTCGGTGGGCCAGCTGGTGGCGACCGAAGTGCTGCGCAGCGTGATCAGCCCGTTCGGGCACGGCCTGTGGACGGCGATCCTCGGCGGGGTGCTCTTCTCGTCCAGCACCCGGGAACACTTCGTGATCACCGGCCGGCTCGTCCTGGCCTACCTCGGTGTGTCCCTGCTGCACGCCTTCTGGGACGGCATGCGGGTGATCGCGTTGTACCTGACCCTGCTGTTCACCGGGGGAGTGGTGCGCCACGGCCGGATCGTCCACCCCACCGGTGGCCAGGTGTTGCTGGCCACCCTGCTGGAATGGATCGGTTTCGTGATCGTGGCCGTGATCGGGCTCCTCTGGCTGTGGGCCGTGGTGCGGTCGGAGCGCCGCCGCCCGCCGCACCCACCCGAACCGCCGCCCGGGTGGCGAGTGCCGATCCGCCTGCCGGGCAGCTGAGGCCAGGGTGGCGGGCTGAGGCCACCGGAGCTTGGCCTAGGCAGCGCTCGGGGGTGTCGGCCAGTTGCACAGCAGGGCGTCGAGGGCGTCCATGATCCGTGCCCAGGTCTCCGCGGTGTCCGGGGCGCTGTGGCCGAACCCGCCGTCCAGCTCCAAGCTGATGTAGCCGTGGATGACGCTGCCCAACAGTCGGACGGCGTGCGTCTGGTCCGGCTCCGTCAGGTCGTAGCCGCGCAGGATCGCTCGGGTCAGCTGGGCGTGCCGACCGCCGGCACTGGCGGCCGCCGTCGCCGGGTCGAGCCGGAGACGGGCCGCGGTGTAGCGGCCGGGGTGCTCCCGGGCGTAGTCCCGGTAGACGTTGGCGAGGGCGGTCAGGGCGTCCCGGCCGGCCCGACCGGCGAGAGCGTCGGCGGCGAGGGCGGCCATCTCGTCCAGGGCGAGCAGGGCGATCCTGGTCCGGAGGTCTTGAGAGTTTCGTACGTGCGAGTAGAGGCTCGCGACCGCCACGTCGAAGCGCCGGGCGAGCGCCGAGACGGTCACCTGGTCGAAGCCGACCTCGTCGGCGAGCTCAGCGCCCGCCCGGGTCAGGAGTTCCGCGGTCAGCCCTGCGCGTGCCATGCTCCCCCTCTCGACTGCCGAAAGTGATTATGCAGTTGCCGAAAGGGTTTAGGCAAATTAACCTGGCCTCTCATGACACCCCTCACCGAGCAGGACATCCGTGCCGCCTTCGTGAACTGCAGCAAGGGCGAGGCGAAGCGCCTGACCGTCCCGCGCGACCTGGCCGACCGGCCCTGGGACGACCTGGACTACCTTGGCTGGCGAGATCCGCGGGCGCCCGACCGCGCCTACCTGGTCGCCGTCCTGGACGATCGGCCGGCGGCCCTCGCGCTGCGCTGCCCCACCCCCACCGCCCGGCAGCCACGACGCAGCATGTGCGCGATCTGCCTTACCGCGCCCGGCGGCGGCGTCTCGCTGATGGTCGCCCGGAAGGCAGGGAAAGCCGGGCAGCAGGGCAACTCCGTGGGCACATATTTCTGCAGCGACCTGGCCTGCTCCCTCTACCTGCGCGGCAAGAAGGACGCCGGGGCCGGCGCGCGGCTCCACGAGTCGCTCAGCCTGGAGGAGAAGATCCAGCGGACCGTGGCGAACCTCGTCGGCTTCATCGCCTCGGTGACTGCGTAACCCCGAGCGGCGAGGCCGCGCCGACAGATCCGGGCGCTAGCCGTACCTGCACGGGTACGGCCAGCGCCCGGGAACACTCCCGCCGGCTGCTACGACGCCGCCGGTACCCGCTCGGCCGGCGGGGCCGCGACCGGCCGGACTGCGGGCCGGGCCAGGGCGCTCGGCCACCAGGTGCGGGCACCGAGGTGCAGCGCCAGCGCCGGGACGAGCAGACTGCGGACCAGGAACGTGTCGAGCAGCACCCCGACGCCGATGATCACGGCCGTCTGGACGGACGGCACCAGCGGCAGCACGCTCAGCGCGCCGAACGTGGCCGCCAGGACCACCCCCGCGCTGGTGATCACCCCGCCGGTCACGGTCAACGCGTACAGCACACCCTGCCGGTGCCCGAGCCGGACGGTCTCCTCCCGGGCCCGGGTGCTGAGGAAAATGGTGTAGTCCACGCCGAGGGCGACGAGGAACAGGAACGTCTGCAGCGGGATCCCGTCCCACAGCGCGGCATGCCCCATCGCGGCGAGGATCAGCCCGGCCGCGCCCAGCGCGGCGGCGTACGACAGGACCACGCTGGCCAGCAACAGCAGCGGCGCGACCAGCGCCCGCAGCAGCAGCACCAGGATGACGAGTACGACCGCCAGCAGCAGCGGCATCACCAGCCGGTTGTCCCGGTCGACCGTCCGCCCGGTGTCGAGCAGCTGCGCGGTGTCCCTGCCGACGAGGGCCTGCGCACCCGGCACGGCGTGCACCGCCGCGCGCAGCCGGTCGACGGTGTCCAGCGCCGCGTCGCTGTCGGGCGTGTCGGCCAGGACCGCCGCGATGCGTACCCAGCGGCCGTCGCGGGAGGATTGCGGCTCGCCGACCTCGGCCACCCCCGGCACGGTACGGGCGGCGGCCACCACCTGCTCGGCCGGGCCGGCGGCGGCCAGGATCTCGGCCGGGGCGACAGAACCCCTCGGGAAGTGCGCCTCGATCATCCGCTGGCCGGTGACCGAGCCGACCTCCTTGGTGAAGTACCCGTCGTTCGGCAGCCCGATGCTCAGGTTGAGCATGCCGAAGCTCAGCGCGACCAGCGCCGCCGCCGTGGCCAGCCACACCGCGCGGGGACGCCGGCCGACGAACCCGGCGATCCGTCGCCACACCCCGTGCTCGGCGGCCACGTCGACGTTGACCGCGTCCGGGGAGTAGCGGGGGCACGAACGGCCAGAACAGCCACCGCCCGAACACGACCAGCACGGCCGGCAGCAGCGTGGTCATCGCCAGCAGCGCCGCGACGATCCCGACCGCGCCGACCGGCCCGAGCCCCCGGGTGGACGGCAGGCCCGCAGCCAGCAGACACAGCAGGCCGAGCGCCACGGTCGCCGCCGAGGCGGCGATCGCGCCGATCGACCGGCGCAACGCGACGGCCATCGCCGCGTGCCGGTCGGCGTGCCGGCGCAGCTCCTCCCGGTAGCGGGCGATGAGCAGCAGGGCGTAGTCCACGCCGACGCCGAAGACCAGCACGGTCAGGATGCTCTGGCTCTGGAAGTCCACGGCCAGCCCGGCGTACCGGGCCAGCAGGTACACCACCGCGCTGGCGAGCTGGCTGGCTAGCGCGACCGTGACGAGCGGGATCAACCACAGCACCGGACTTCGGTAGGTGACGAACAGCAGCAACGCGACCGTGGCGGCGGCCGCCAGCAGCAGGGTGCCGTCCATGCCGCTGAACGCGTCGAACATGTCGTCCTCACCGCCGGCCTGACCGGTCAGCGCCGTCCGCAACCCCTCGGGTACGTCAGTGGTCAGTCGCTCTTTGATGCCGGTCACCGCGTCGGCCCGCTGGTCGGCGTCTTCGGCGACGGGAAAGGAGAGCAGCAGCGCCCGCCCGTCCTCGCTGGACACCGGCGGCGACACCTGGCCACCGTCCGCGTACCGGGAAAAGGCCGCGCGGTCGCCGTCGACCTTGACTCGGTCGGCGTCGGTGAGCCCGGCCTCCCGGGTGTAGACGGCGACGGCCAGCGGCTGCTGTGAATCCGGGAACGCCTCCTTCGCCCGCTCAAGAGCCCGGCTGGCCTCGGCGGTGGCGGGCAGCGCGCCGAGGGCGTCGTTGTCCTGCGCCTCGGTCAGCTTGAGCGCCAGCGGCCCGGCCGCCGCGACGAGGACGAGCCAGAAGACGAGCGTCGCGTACTTGCTGCGGCGGCCGGACGGCAGGCCGGTCAGTCGCTTCTCTTGCCTGATCATGGTCATAGGTCGATCCTTCGGCTGGCGAGGGGCAAAGACAGGAGTGCCAGGTCCCGAAGGCAGGTGGTGCCAGCACCACTGATTCCGGTGGCCGGTCGCCAGCAAGTTGTCCTAATTGGACCGAGCGCATATGGTTTCGACGCGACGCCGGCGTGGACGAGCAACGGTCTATTGATCTACCAGGGATTGGACGTAATCGAACGTGAGAAGAGCATTCGCGGCACTGATGGCGCTGGTGACCGGCGTGTCGGTCCTGACGGTCAGCGCGCCGGCGGCCCAGGCCGCCGGTACCTGCTCGGGGTCGATCACCTACAGCGCGGTGCAGTCGTCAGGCCTCGGTGAGCTGGTCATCTACTACAACAGCGCCAACGGTGGCACCAACAGCGCGTGCTTCTACCACCGTGGCGCGGCGTACGGGAAATCCGCGCCCACGTTCGTGCAGATCTACCGCTGCGCGATGCCGAAGAACAAGGGGGCGCACTGCACCGCTGCGGGCACGCCGGACACGGACTCCGGCGACTTCAGCTACTACGCCGGCCCCGTCGCCGTCACTGGCGTCGCGAACTACTGCGTCGAGGCGGTCGGCTACATCGGATGGGCCGGCGAACGTCACTGGATCTACAGCCGGCAGCAGGGCTGTTGAGCCGAGCGCACCGACTGTAGAGAAGTGCGGGGCCGACGACCGAACGGGTCGGGCCCCGCACTTCGACGTCGCGGGCCGGCTCAGCGCCAGCGGCTCGGCCGGACGAGCCAGAAGACGAGCGTCGCGTACCTGCTGCGGCGGCCGGACGGCAGGGTGGTGCCAGCACCACCGATTTCGGTGGCCGGTGGGCGGAGAATGACGCCGTGGACAGCTCCCCCGTACGTGTTGTCTGGCGGCTGATCCGGCCGGGCGCGCTCGTCGTCGGGCAGGGCCTGGCCGTGGCCCTGCTCGGCGGCTCGGCACCTGGCGGGGGTTCCGGTGGGTGGTCACCGACCCGGCGACCTGGCGGGACCTCGCCTGGCTGATCCCCGGCGCGATCACCGGCGTCGCGTGCCTGATCGCGACCTGCACGGCGGGGCGCAGGCCCGGCTGGTCGCCCTGTGGATGAGCATCGGCCTGGCCGAGAAACTCCTGGCCGACGACCGGGCGGCCGCGCAACGGCGGTTCAGGCCCTCGCCCTGGCCGTACCGCTGCCGGTGGACGTCGACGTGCGACCGCCCGGCAGCCCACCCGCGGCGGTCGAAACCGCGGCACATTTCGCGGTCGTCGAGGCGCTGACCAACGTCGGCTGGGGGAGCTGACCGCCGGGGAGCGGGAGGTGCTGGGTTGATGGCCAAGGGGCGGTGTTGGCGTACCTCAACGGTTGAAAGTCGCATGCAACCCGCGGAGCCGGACATGGCGTGACTATCTCGCAACGGGGATAGGAGGCCTGAATGAGCGATCGCGACACGGCGTTCGCGGAATACTTCGCCGCGAGGTCGGACGCGATGAGGGGCACCGCGTACCTGCTCTGCGGCGACTGGCACCGGGCGGAAGACCTGGTCCAGACCGCGTTCACGAAGCTCTACCTGGCCTGGAACCGGGTGTCCCGGCACGAGGTGCTCGACGCCTACGTACGGCAGATCCTGCTCCGGACCTTCCTGGACGAGCGGCGGCGGGGCTGGTGGCGGCGCGAACGGGTGGGCGGGGAGGACGCCGAACGACCCACACCGCCCGAATCGCCGGAGAACCGGTTGGTGATGCTCCAGGCGCTCGGCGCCCTGCCGCCACGCCAGCGGGCGGTGCTGGTGCTTCGCTACTGGGAGGACCTGTCCGTCGAGGAGACCGCGGCGCTGCTGGGCTGCTCGCCCGGGACGGTGAAGAGCCAGGCGTCCCGTGGCCTCGACAACCTGCGCGGCCTGCTACAGCCCGCCTACAGCACGATCGAGAAGGGGGAACGATGAACGAGGAAGAGTTGCGCGAGGCGCTCCGCCACGAGATGACGGCCGTCGTCCCGCCGCCACCGCTGGACACGTCCGCCGCGCTCCGTGCCGCACGGCGCGTCCGCGCGCGCCGGCGTACCGGATGGGCCTGCGCCGGGTCCGCGGCCGCGGTGCTGGCGGTCGCCGGCTTCACGGCGGTCGGCACCACGGGGGCCGGCGTCCCGGGCACCGGTACGTCGGGGGCCGGCAACCTCGGCGCCGGTGCCACGGGAACCGGCGGCGCGAGTCCGACGGCCATCGGGACGACGCCCCTGCCGGCCCCGTCCGACAAGGGCACCGCCGAACCGTGGCCGACGGGAACGGACGGCCTCCCGCAGCAGGACCGCACGGCGCGCGCCGGCATCCGATACGACCAGGGGGTCCGGCTGCTCGACGAACTCATCGCGATGGTGCCGGACGGGTACGTCGTGCCGGAGAACAAGCCGAACCAGTCCGTGGGCGACGATCCGCCGCGCTACAACCAGGCCAATTTCGAGGAAAAGGTGAACGGCGTCGAGGTGTGGCGCTACACGGCCTTGGCCGACGTCGCCAAGGGAGACCGGACCGGGCGCCTTGCCGTCGAGGTCACCACCCCCGGGACCAAGCTCCCGACCGAACCGTGCGCGCTGACCAAGCAGTTCTGGGGCATGGGGGGCCAGTGCCAGGTGGTGACCGTCGGCGACACGAAGATCGGGGTGGTCGTCCGTCCCACCACCGACCGGCGCTTCGACCAGTGGTCGGCCTACCGGCACCCGGACGGGACGGTCACCTTCGTCGCGCAGAGCAAGAACCGGTCCTTCGCCAGCACCAAGAACGGGCTGAAGGAACTGCCGTTCACCGTGCCGCAACTGGCGGCCCTCGCCATAGGCGAGCGGTTCCATCTCGAGTGATCGGGTGACAGCGACGCTGTCCGTCACGCGGGGCCTCCTCGCCGGGCGGCCGCCGGAGGGTCCAGCCCCGGTGGCGCCCGGCGAGGAACCCGCTCCGGCTGACCTCCGGGGCCGCCGACGGCCGTCTGTGCTGCCGGCGCTCGCCGCCCGGGTGGAGGTGCCGGGTCTGCCGATCCTCGTGCTGTTCCGTCACGTTTGAGCAGCTGTACGCGCGGGAACTGTTCGCCGACATGGTGGATCGTGTAACGCAGCCGGAAGCACTATTGGGCAAAACTGCCCCAACGAATTACGGGCGAGCCGGCGTAGCCGGCCGGGGGTGAGCGAACATTTGACTGCACCGGCTCTTCACTCAAGTTTGGCTAACGATAACAACCTTGACGGGCGCGACCGGATGCTGACGCGGACAATTCCAGGTGCCCGCGGAGGGAGAAGATTCGATCCGTTAACCGGGCGCGGCCGAACGGCCCTGACGCTCCCGTCGCTGACGGGCCTGCGTTGGATGGCAGCATTTCTCGTTTTCGGGGTGCACCTTCACCTCATCGCATACTTCGCCGACGGCACGCTGGCTCGTAGCCTGAAGTTCGTATTCGGGGCCGGCGCGACAGGGGTGTCGTTCTTTTTCATTCTCTCCGGCTTCGTGCTTACGTGGGCGAATTCGAGAGGATGTGGATCCGGATGGGCCACCTTTTGGTGGCGTCGGCTGGCCCGGGTGTACCCGGCGCACCTCGCGACCGCGCTGGTTGTGCTGCTGCTTTTTGCGGTGTGGCAACCTGACATCTTGCCGTCGGTCGTTCCCGCCGCAGCGAATCTGCTGCTCGTGCACGCGTGGTGGCCCGACCCGGCCTTCTACCAGAGTCTCAACTCGGTGAGTTGGACCCTGGCATGCGAGGCCTTCTTTTACGCAGTCTTTCCACTGCTCGTGGCTGGGCTGACCCGGAGAGGCCGCCGCGCCGCCTGCCTCGTCGCGGGTGGATCCGTCGCCACCCTGTGGGTCGGACCAATCGCGGCGCTCTGGGTGGCTTCGCCCGACTGGGTGGTCTGGTTCTTTCACTGGACCCCGCCCGGTCGCCTGCCTGAGTTCGTGCTGGGCATGGCCCTGGCCAGGTTGGTGGCGCTCGGCGCCTGGCCGCGACGCCTGGACAGACTGACCACATACCCGGTTGCCGCCACGGTGCTGGTGGCCGGATACCTCGCCGCATCGCACGTGCCAGCGCCGTACAAATACGCCGGATGCACAGCGGTTGGCTTCGGCCTGCTCATCGTCGCCGCGGCCCGCGCCGACCTGCGCGGCGCGCCGTCGCTGTGGCGCCGGCCAGCAGTCGTGCGGCTCGGGGAGCTGTCGTACGCGTTTTATCTGGTGCACATGATTGTGGTCTTCGTGCTCGCGTTGGTGGTCGGACGACACCCCCGGCTCGGCGCCGGTCAGGGCATCCTTCTCACGATGGCCACCTTGCTGATGTCGCTCGCATCGGCCTGGGTGCTGCATGAGTTGGTGGAGCGGCCGGCCCGCACGCTGCTGTTGGGGACTGTTCCGGGGCGGCGGCCGGAGGTGCCTCGGCAGCGGACGCGACAGACCTCGGCGTGACCGATCTGTGGTGGTAGCACTACCGATTTCGGTGGCCCGGTGGGCGGAGAATGACGCCGTGGACAGCTCCCCCGTACGTGTCCTCTGGCGACAGATCCGGCCCGGCGCGCTCGCCGCCGGCCAGGGCCTGGCCGTGGCCCTGCTCGGCCTGACCACCAACGTGGCGCTGTTCGTGCTGTCGCTGGCGCTGATCCCCGTGTTCGGCATCGGGTTCGCGCTCTTCCCGGCAGTGACCGTGCTGGTGCGGGCATCGCTGACGCTGCAACGCCGGCTGAGCCAGTCGTCCGGGGCGCCGATCGCGTCCCCGTACGGGCCGGTGCCCGCCGGCGCCCGGCTCGGCACCTGGCGGCGGTTCCGGTGGGTCGTCACCGACCCGGCGACCTGGCGGGACCTCGCCTGGCTGATCCCCGGCGCGATCACCGGCGGCGCGTGCCTGGTCGCGTTCGCGCTGCCCGCGTACGGCCTGGAAGGCGTCCTGTTCGTGCCGCTGGTGCTCTATTTGACCGTCGACTGGTACGGCTACGGCGTGTTCTGGCCGATGGACAACCTCGCCAAGGCGTGGCTCGCCGCGCCGCAGGGCTGGCTGATCCTCGCCGGCGGGCTGGCCGTCGCGCACTGGCTGCTGTGGCTGCACTTCCGCTTCGCCGGGTTCTTCCTCGCCCCCACCCGCGCGCAGGAGCTGGCCCTTCGGGTCCGGCACCTCACCGCCACCCGCGCCGACACCATCGACACCCAGGCCGCCGAGCTGCGCCGCATCGAACGCGACCTGCACGACGGGGCGCAGGCCCGGCTGGTCGCGCTACGGATGAGCATCGGCCTGGCCGAGCAGCTCCTCGCCGACGACCCGGCCGCCGCGCAGCGGCTGCTCAGCGAGGCCCAGGAAAGCAGCGGCCACGCCCTCGCCGAGCTCCGTCATCTCGTACGCGGCATCTACCCGCCGGTGCTCGCCGAACGCGGCCTCGACGGCGCGGTGCAGGCCCTCGCCCTGGCCGTACCGCTGCCCGTGGAGCTTGACGTGCGACTGGCCGGCAGCCCACCCGCGGCGGTCGAATCCGCGGCCTACTTCGCGGTGGCCGAGGCGCTGACCAACGTCACCAAACACAGCGGCGCGAGCCGCGTCTGGATCCGTCTGTCCTTTACGGACGGCCTGCTGAGCATGGTGGTCGGCGACGACGGTCGCGGCGGCGCCACCGTGGACGCGGGGAGCGGCCTGGCGGGGGTACGCCGACGGCTGGCCGCCTTCGACGGCACGATGACCGTGACGAGTCCGCCCGGCGGACCCACCGTCGTGACCATGGAGCTGCCGTGCGAGTTGTCGTCGCCGAGGCCGACTACAGGGTGAGCGAGACGTTGAAGCCCTCTCGAATCAGCCCAGGCGTGCGTACCTGAATCGGAGAAATCTCGCCGTACCACGGCGGTGGCGGGGGCGGCCCGGGCCACGGCCACCGCCAGTGGAACCACCACCAGACGTCGTTACCGCACCAGTCCGAGTAGAGCTCGCCCCCGGCGACCCCGACCGAGAGGGGGGTTCCCGGACGCGCGACACCAGCCGGGGTGACCGCGGACGGCCCCCGCCATTGGCCGCTGATGTTGGCCGAGACTTGGATCGCACCATCATTCCCCGCGAACAACACGGCCAGGGAGTCGTCGGAGAGCTGCGCCGCGGCCAGGGACGCCCCGAACGGCACCAGCCCGTTTTGCGAGATCACGTTCGGCGCCCATGGGTCCGGTAGGGGCCCCGCCGAGATGGGCGCAGTCCAGAGGTCACCCTCCCGCCCGGTGAAGAACACCTGTACGCGGGAACCAGTGGAAACCGCCGCCACGCCGCCACCCGGCTGCGCCACGTTGGGGGGACTTTTCTGAACCGTCGTCCACGCACCGGAACTCGTCGACCAGATCGAGTACAAGGCGCCGTTGCTGCCCACGAACACCACGCCGGGGGCAGATGTTGGCGACGTGACCGCCGCGACGATCCCACCCGACGGTGCGATACCCGACGCGGAGATCGGTTGTGGCCCACCACTCGGCCGAGCCGGCTGCCGATAGGCGGCGCGGAACAGCGCGCCGCTACGCCCCACGAAGAACACGTACGCCGAACCCCGATCAGTCACCGCGCTCAGCGGCGCACCCGGAGCTGCCACACCGCTGGCTCCGTCCAGGGCGAGGGTGTAACCCGGGCGGTTGTAGGTCGGTGTCGTCATCACCAGCCCGCCCTGCGTACCGATGGCGAAGGCGGACACGCTGCCGTCGTTCTCTCTGAAGGTGGCCAGACCAGCACCCGGCGGGGCCATCACCTCGCTGATCACCGGCGCCCCGAACGACGATTCGTAGAGGCGGCCATCATTGCCGATCACGAACCCGACCCGCTGGCTCAGCTGCACCTCCGCTGCCTCGGCCGGTGGCGGCCCGAGTGGCGCGACCACAAGACCAATCCCGGCGCTCACCCCCACCACAAGGTGCCGAAGTCTGCTGTGGGCCCTGCTCATGGAAACCCCTCCCGCTCGCAGTACTGATGGTGGCAGCCTCCCTACCTTGCGTAGCGATTCTCAATCATCAATGAATGATGGGAGTGATGTGCCAATTCCCGTAGCGTCACTTGACACCGGACGCGGGGACCGGCCGGGCGGGTTGTAGGCCGACGGCTGGCCGCCTTCGATGGCACGATGACCGTGACGAGTCCGCCCCGGCGTACCCACCGTCGTGACCATGGAGCTGCCGTGCGAGTTGTCATCGCCGAAGACCTCGCCCTCCTCCGGGACGGGCTGACCCGCATCCTCGACGCGTACGGGTTCAAGGTTGTCGAGGCCGTCGCCGACGGGCCGTCCGTGCTGCCGGCGCTCACCCGGCACCGCCCCGACGTCGCCGTCCTGGACGTACGCCTGCCGCCGACCTTCACCGACGAGGGCCTGCAGGCGGCGCTCGCGGCCCGGGTGGAGCTGCCGGGGCTGCCGATCCTGGTGCTGTCCCAGCATGTCGAGCAGCTGTACGCGCGGGAACTCCTCGCTGACCGGGCCGGGGGAGTCGGCTACCTGCTCAAGGACCGGGTGTCCAACGTCGGCCAGTTCATCGACGCGGTGCGGCGGGTGGCCGGCGGCGGCATGGTGATGGACCCGGAGGTGGTGTCACAGCTGCTGGCGCGCAACGCCGGCGCTGAGCGGCTTCTCGATCTCACCGCTCGGGAGCGGGAGGTGTTGGGGCTGATGGCCGAGGGGCGGTCGAACGCGGCGATCGCGGGGCGGCTGTTCGTGACGGAGAAGGCGGTCAGCAAGCACATCAACAACATCTTCAGCAAGCTGGGCATGCCGCCGTCGGAGGACGACAACCGGCGGGTGCTGGCGGTGCTGGCGTACCTGAACGGCTGATCTGTCGGACCGCCGCGCATCCGGACACTCGGCTTGGACCGGCAGCAATGGGGCGGTTTTCCGGTTGCCGCGTTTCCCAAGAGGTCCGTGAACGGTTGTGCCGAATGTGAGGAGGGAGTCACCCGCCGCCACCGCAGCTCTGGCAACCAGGGACGCGAAGCGTCCAAACTGGCGGACGCGATGGGCGGAGCGGGAGAACGAGCGACGGCGACGCGTCCATGACGCGGACGCCGAGAGGTGGCGCCGGCGGGCCGACGAGCTGATCCGGCTGCGTGCCGAGGTCACCTGCTTTCACGGCTACCACCAACCCAGCGCCGACCTACCGGTCGACCTCGAGGACGACGAGGTCCTCTTCCGCGTACTCCCGGCAGTGGAGCTGGTCGAGGCCGGGGCCCGGCACCTCACCGGGCTGTCCGCGCCGGGACTCGCCGTCACGCCGGTCCCCGCCGACGCGCCAAGCCGCGCGCTACCACGCGGCCTGAAAATCGCCGGCACCGGCATGGCCGTCGTCACGAGCCGCCGCCTGGTCTTCGCCGGTCCGTGGGGGCGGCGGCAATGGTGGTACGCCGACCTCACCGGACCCGCGCACCACCCGCAGGCCCCGGTCACCCTGCTACACACCACCCGCGGCGGGAAGCTCGCCGGGCTGCGGGTGCGGCCGGAATCGGCACTGAACTTCCGGTTGTGCCTCACCCTCGCGTTCGCCGACGTCCGGGGAGAGCGCGACGCCGTGGCCGCGTACCTCGATGAGCAGGTGACCGCCCACGAGCGAACGCGGCCGGCGCTGCTTCTCCGCGTGACCCGTCTCGATCTCCTCGATGACGGAGGCAGCGATGACCGCCTCCTTGTCCCACAAGACGATCCGATCGCCGACGGCTACGGTCCGGGCGTTCGGGACAGTGTCGTCCCAGCTGTAGTGAGCGTCCGGATCATCGTCGTACCCGTCATTGCCACCATGCTGTCGCTCCGCACCGACAGCCAGCATCAGCCACGCCTTCGGCACACGATCAGCCATCGACATCGCCCGCCTCCGCTCCCGTCTGTAGGAGGGCAACGTAGCTGGCGGGTGCGACGCCATGGAAGGCGACGAGACCGCGGGCCCTTCACCGTGAACCCGGGTGGGCGCTGGAAATGCCAGGCAAGATCAACCAAAGCCGCACGGGACTCCGCGTCGTCGCTGGCTTTGCGCGCCCCGACGGCGGTAGCGTGCATCACCGTGACCGCCGCTGACCCTGCCCGCACCCGCAAGCCCAGGAAGCGTGAAGGGTACGGCGTGAAGCTGGTCAGAGGCCCTTTCGTACGGCTGGCTCCGCATCCGGACAGCTGCGAAGACGCTTCCGATCTGCCTGCCTATGCGGCTGGTGTCCGTCGCTCAGGGAGATCCCTGGCGGCCGACCTGTTCAGCGGTGCCGGTGGTTTGAGTCTCGGTCTGCAAAAGGCCGGATATGAGGTCGTGCTCAGTGTTGATCACGATGCGGAGGCCGTGGAGACTCACCGGCATCACCATGGGGGCCTCAGCGTCAACTGGGACCTGGGCGATCCCGCGGTGATCCGCACGGTTGCTGATCTTATCCGGGACTGTCAGATCGAACTGCTCGCCGGTGGTCCTCCATGTCAGCCGTTTTCAAAGGCCGGTCGGTCGATGATCCGTCATCGGGTCCGTTATGCGGAGCGTGACCCGTACGACGAGCGCCGGGACCTGTGGCGGTCGTTCATCGAGGTGATCCGGCTCGCCAGGCCGCCGGCGGTACTGATGGAGAACGTTCCGGACATGGCGCTGGACAAGGAGATGTTCATCTTCCGGACGATGGTCCATGAACTGGAGTCGATGGGCTACGCAGTTCAGGCTCAGGTGGTCGATACGTGGCGGTATGGGGTCCCGCAGTTCCGGCAGCGCCTGATCGTGGTCGCGCTGGCCGATGGCGCGCTGTTCGAGTGGCCGCCGCACGCGCTCGAGCGGGTGACCGTGTGGAACGCGATCGGTGATCTTCCGCCGGTGGAGGGTGGCTGGCGCCCTGAGGGCGGTGCCGAGGGGTGGACCGATTACACGGAGCCGGTGACGGAGTATCAGCGCAGTATGCGGGCCGGCGTGCCGGATGTTGACAAGCGCAAGGTGTTCGATCACATCACCCGACCTGTCCGTGAGGACGACGCCCGCGCGTTCGAGTTGATGGATGCGACCACCCGTTACTCAGACCTCCCCGAGGAGATGAGGCGGTACCGCCACGACATCTTTGACGACAAGTACAAGCGCCTCGACGAGGACGGCCTCTCCCGGACGATCACAGCTCACATCGCCAAGGATGGCTACTGGTACATCCATCCACGGCAGGGCCGGACGCTGACCGTGCGGGAGGCGGCCCGGTTGCAGACCTTCCCCGACTGGTTCAGGTTCGCCGGACCACCGTCGGCGGCGTTCCGTCAGATCGGCAACGCGGTCCCACCGCTGTTCGCCGAGCACCTGGCGGGCGCGGTGCGTCGAAGCGTCGCCGCCGCACGGCCGGCGGAGACCTCCACGCGGGAGGTCGCGGCGTTGCTCGCCGGATGGTTCGACAGCGCTGAGGTTCGCGGCCTTCCCTGGCTGCGAGCGACCACGAGGTGGCAGGTGATCCAGGCAGAGTTGCTGTTGGACCGCGCCTCCGTGGACGTCGTACGTCCGCTCTGGCCGCTGATCGCGAGATGGACATCCCCGCAGGCGACGGTGCTCGCGGAGGCGGAGTTGGGCGAGATCGGGCGGTGGACGGGGAAGGAGGCACGTGCCGGGCGGATTGTCGAGTTGGCAGGGCGGCTGGCCGACAACTCGGCGGTTCTCGATGACGACGCCGGGTTGCGCGGCACTCCCGGGGTACATGAGGCCCTGGCGGATCTGGCGATCCTGGTCGTGCCCAGTGCGGGCGAGGACGATTCGGAGGAGCCGGTGCTCTCCACCAAGGGTGTGCTGCGGGTGGCTGCCCGCTACCTCGGTGAGCCGGTCGATCGTAGGAACCGGCTCACGGACGGCCGGTTGGCGGTGGCTCGCATGATCGGTGACGACAGCGACGCCCGCAGGGCGCATCTGGGTCTCATCGAGCTGGCAAACACGCTGTGTCGGCCGGTCGAGCCGCTGTGCGACGCGTGCCCGCTGCAGAAGGTGTGCCGCAGCAGTCAGGCCGGAAGCCTCCGGCTCTTCTGACCGGCAGATGCCCTGATCTTCCTGCGGGCGGCCTCAGGTGTCCAGAGCGAGGGTCTTCAGCACGTCCGGTGACTGTTCTCTCAGCACGGCGGTGATGCGCTGCCAGGCGGCCCATTCCCCGGACTGCATCGCTGCGGCCCGCAGGGCGAGTCCGGCGGTGGCGGCGGCATTCGCGGCGGCGCGGACCTCGGGCGGGGTACCGAGGCCAGCGGGGACCGGCCGCCGCGTTTCCGTGGTGTGGGAGGTCTTACGGTAGGCGTCGTTGGCGTAGATGCACAGCTCATTGATGGGTGCTTCGAGCATCTGGCGGAGCTGGGCGGGGATCGCGACCCGCATCTTGGCAACGTTGATGTTGAACGCGGAGTCGAGACCGGTGCCGAAGTCGACCGAGGCCCTGGCTAGCTTCGTATGTTCATCGATGCCGCGGATGCCGCACCAGCCCCCCCACTGTACGAGGCGGTCGGCTCGGTAGATGTAGAGGCCCTGCTGGCGGTTCCAGTTGAGTGGCCCGGAGTGCCGTTCGAACTCGGTTGGGGAGCTGAAGCGGTCGCGTGAGGGCAGGATGTAGCGGCGCAGGGTCACGTGGCCACCGGCGTTGCCGATTGTGACCTCGAAGCGTTGGGGCGGCAGTTCCTGCCGGGCCGCTTCGTCCGGTGCGAACGGGTTCCAGGCGCGGACCTTCTGCCCGTTGACGGAGATCACGACCTGCCGGCCGCCGGCGGCGCCTTCGATGAAGCGGTGGAAAACGATCCCGAGGTGTTCGGCGGTGCGGGTGGCGAGGGTCTCGATACGTCGTTTTGCCCAGCCACCCTCGGGCCGGTGCTCCGGGAGAACCCTGTCGAGGCTGCGCCAGAGCACTACCGTGCCGGTGCCCTCGGCGAGCCATTGCCGGGCACGGATGACGTCGGGATCTGCACCCGGGTCGGCGATGAGCCACTCGTCCCACTCTTCGACTATGTCGAGGTCGAGGCTGCGGGCGGTGGTACGGAAAACCTTTGGCGTGCTTCGGGTGATCACGGTGAGGGACCGGCACTGCGACAGCGACGCGGTCTTCAGTCCGAGTCCGTACCGACCGAGGTCTCCATCGGCGTAGTGTCGTCGTGACCCGAGACGTAGGGCTTCAAGGAGCGCGTGGGGTGTCATGCCCGAGCCGTCGTCGGTGATGAAGACCCGCGAGTTGGGGCCGTCGAACTCGATGCTGATATCGACGTGGGTCGCTCCTGCGGCGATGCTGTTATCGACGATGTCGGCTACAGCGGTGGGGAACTCGTAGCCGATGTCGCGCAGGGAACCGGTCAGTCTCGCGGCCGAGGGCGGCACCTGGAACCATGATCCGGCCGGCATCGGTTTCCTCCCCGGTGTACGACAGTTTCAGGACCAGGATGTCACACATGACGCGGTGATCTTGTACCGCGCTCCGGTGTCTCCCGTTTCCGGTGCCAGAGTGCTTCGACGCGGTCCGCGACGTCGACGGGGTCCTCGTGTTCCCAGAAGTGCGCGACCGTCCAGCCGAGTGCGCAGAGCTGATCGTCCTTCTCGCGGTCACGCTGAACATTGCGCTGGAGTTTGGCGAGCCACCAAGCGGAGTTGTTCTTGGGGAACGTGCCATGCGACGGGCACATGTGCCAAAAGCATCCGTCGATGAATACGGCGATCTTCGCTCTGGTGAAGGCGATGTCGGGCCGCCCTGGCAGCAGTTTGTGGTTTACCCGGTAGCGCATCCCCCGACGATGCAGTTCACGACGGATGAGGAGTTCCGGGCGCGTGGAGGCGCGAGGCATCCGGCTCATCTGCGCCGACACCAGCGCGTTGAGGGGTGCGGGTCGTCGACCGGTGGATGTCAAAGCGCCTCCGTCGTTGGTGATGCTCCTTCCGGCTGTCCGGACGGATCCGGTAGTACCACGCCGGCTGTGGTCAGCCGACCGCCCAGGGGCGATGGCATCTCCGGGCATATTGATGTCAGACGAACGGGTCGAAGCTCCGGGCGGGCACGGCAGCAGCACAACCGCCGGATTCCGCGGCGTCGTATCCCGGGCCCGGTCCGGACAGGTGCCGGTACCGGCGACGTCGACCACCGACCATGTAGTAGGGGCCCATCCGGTACGTTGAAAGTCGTCGCAACGCCGGATCCGGAGCTTCTCGGATGCAGCCGTCGGACGAATATGCTGAAGAGCCCTGTCACCGATCGCCGACCATCCCCAGCCCCGCCCGGCCGCCGCCCTTCGTCCCGGAAGACTGCAAGATGTCTGAATGTTCACGCCTGGTGGTCCTATCCGTAACGGCGGTCGCATGCGCCCTGGAGTCGAATCATGCCTGACGTGGATGTGAGCGCATTCGCGCACACTCTCATCGAGGACGTCCGGGCCCAGGCGGAGGCCGATGGCTGTGACCTGGCGGAGGCGTTCGCGCGGATGATGCTGGACCAGTTCAGTCTCGACGGCTACACCGAGGATGCGGTTGTCGTCATGCACCGCGATCATGGGGTGGAGATCAGCGGTTACGGGCTCTCATCCGATGACCGGTGCCTGGACCTGTTCGTCACGGTGTACAGCCCCCGCGCGGACGAAGCGCACAAGATCAACCGCCCGGAGTTGGACGCGGTGACCCGGCGGCTGCAGAACTTCCTGTTGAGGGCGATCCCAGGCACCCCACGACGCAGGAACCCCTCGTCCGAGGTGCTCGGTATGGAACGGGCGGTCGCGGAAAAGTTCCACCAGGTTGACCGGGTCCGCTTCATCATCGTCACCAATGCCCGCAGCGTCGTGCGGGAACCCGCCATGACGACGGAGATCGAAGGCCGCAAGGTCGTCCGGGAATTGTGGGACCTGCGCCGCCTGGCCGCGTGGTCAGCGTCCGGAACCCAGGCGGAACCGATCGTCGCCGAGTTCGTTGATGGCCTGCCGTGTCTGACCGCACCGTTGACGGCCGGGGACTACTCCGTGTTCCTGGCCATCGTGCCCGGCGCGGACCTCGCCGCGCTGTACGCCGAGCATGGCGGTCGGCTGCTCGAACTCAACGTGCGGTCCTTTCTTCAGACGAAGGGTGCGGTCAACCGGGGCATTCAGGAGACGCTGCGGACGACACCGGAACGGTTCCTCGCCTACAACAACGGCATCGCGGCCACGGCGGCCCGGGTGGACCTGGACCGAGGGGCAGACGGACAGACCGTCATCCGGCGGATCCACGGCCTGCAGATCGTCAACGGGGGCCAGACCACCGCCTCGATCCACCACGCGCGCCGCAACGGGATCGCGGTCGATGATGTGCATGTACAGATGAAGCTCACCGTCGTTTCCCCGGACCGGCTGGACGAGATCGTTCCCCGCATATCCCAGTACTCGAACACCCAGAACAAGGTCACCGCATCCGATCTCCGCGCCAACAGCGGTTTCCACATCGAGGTGGAGCGGATCATGCGGACGCTCCTCGCTCCGCCCGGGCCGGTGCACCGCGTGGACACCCACTGGTACTACGAGCGGGCACGGGGCCAGTACGCGGACGCCGTCGCCAGGGAGTCGACCCCGGCGCGACGGGCCACCTTCCGTGCGTCGAACCCTCCCGACCAGAAGTTCGACAAGGCCGACCTGGCGAGGTTCGAGCAGGCGTGGGCGCGCTACCCGCACCTGGTCAGCCGCGGAGCCGAGAAGAACTTCGTCCTCTTCCAGGGGCGCCTCAAGGACGAGCCGGTCACTGTGGACAAGGTCTACTGCCGCAGACTCGTCGCCAAAGGGATCCTGTTCCGCCGTACCGACCGGATCGTCCGCGAGCAGAATTTCGGCGGCTACAAGATCAACATCGTGGCGTACACCGTCGCGTTCCTCGTGCATGCCACCCGTGGTCGTATCGACCTCGACAGGATCTGGCGCGACCAGGACCTGTCGCCGGCGTTGAGGGAGGCCATCGCCGAGGTCTCGGTGCTCACCCAGAAGGTGATCACGTCCCCGCCCGACGGGCGCGTCCATGTCGGGGAGTGGGCGAAGCGACCGGAGTGCTGGGATGCGGTCCGTGACCTGGACTGGCAGCCCTCGCCGGCGCTCGAGGCGGAGCTGGTCGACGTCGACACCTACGCCGAGGATCTGCAGCTCATCCAGGGAACCACCGCACAGGACTGGTCGGACCTGGTCAATTGGGGACGATCGACCAGCACACTGGACATCCCCGACCAACGCATCGCCGCCAACGTCGCCGAGGCGCTCCGAGAGCGGTGGACACCCGCCGGCAGGGACGTCCTTGCCGCGGTACCGCTCATGCGCCGGGCACGTCGGCGTGGCTTCCGGCCCGTCGCCGGGTTCTGACCCGGCAACCACAACCGAGAGGTGGCGCAACCATGTCCGTGTGGACCCGGGACGTACCCGTCGAGGGAACGACCGAACTCCCACCGGACCCGCGGGCACTCGATGCCCTCGGTCGCAACCACTCCCTCGAGACCGCTCTCGCCGACCTCGTCGACAACTCCATCGACGCTGACGCCGACCGCATCCGGATCCGCTTCATCCGGCACAACACCAGGCTCGTCGGTCTCTACATCATAGACAACGGCACCGGCATCAAACCCGGCACCATCGACGCCGCGATGACGGTCGGTGGACGCCGGAACTACTCCGGCACCGACCTCGGCCGGTTCGGTGTCGGCCTCAAGGCCGCGTCCTTCAGCCAGGCCGCCAGCCTCACCGTCATGTCCCGAGCCGCGGGCCACCCACCCGTCGGACGCCGGTGGTTACTGGACAGCAGCCGCCGCGACTACCGGTGCGACATCGTCACCAGCGAATTCGCCGCCGCGGAACTCGACCGCAACTGGCCGGTACCCACTACACCCAGCGGAACCGTCGTCCGCTGGGACGACGTGGTCGCATTTCCCTCGACCGGTGACACGGCCCAGGTCGAGGAGTTCCTCACCCGGACCATCGCCCACCTACGAGGACACCTCGGCCTCACATTCCACCGCATCATCACGCATAGAAACGTCCGCATCAGCATCGACGTCGAGGACACCGAACTCGGCGCCGGCATCGCCAGCACCGTGAACGCCCTGGATCCCTTCGCCTACCCCGGGACACCATCCGGTTGGCCCAAAGACCTAAGGGCCGATCTCGACGGCAGTCCCGTCGTGCTGCGCTGCCACATCTGGCCCGGCCGGTCGAACCTGCCGCAGTACCGGCTTCCCGGTGGTGCGGAGCAGCGCCAGGGCCTCTACGTGTACCGCCACGACCGGCTTCTGCACGCCGGCGGATGGGAAGGCGTGCATGCCGCGGACCGCAAGCTCCAGCTCGCCCGAGTCGAGATCGACATCGACGACGACGTCCCCGGTTTGTTCACCATGAATCCGGAGAAGACCCGGGTGACAGCGGGCCCATTGTTCGCCGGAACCGTCGCCCGTGCGCGTGCCGACGACGGCACCGACATAACCGGTTACCTGCAGGCCGCCGAGGCCACCTGGACGACCACGAACCAGCGCACCACGGCCCGGCGTCGGGCGGTCGTCCCGCCCGGCCGCGGCCTGCACCCGAAGGTCGTCCGCGAAATCCGCGACGAACTGCCGCAGCTGAACGATGAGCCCGTCAGCATCCTCTGGAAGGCGCTCCCGGAGCACCAGTTCGTTGAGATCGACCGAGAGGCGAACACTCTCTGGTTGAACAGGAACTACCGTGCCGCATTGCTCGGCGGCCGACGCGGAGGTCTCAACGACCTGCCGGTACTCAAGACGCTGCTGTACCTGCTCGCCGAGAACACGTTCCAGGGAGCCCACCTAGGCCCCAGGGACAAGGACAACATCGAACTGTGGCAGAGCCTGCTGACCGCCGCCGCCCGGGCCGAACGCACCGCCTACGAGGAGCGTCGGTGAGCATGTCCAGCCTGCGCCATCTCAGTAGCGAGACGTTCGCCGGACACCTGCGTCATACCGCGCCGATGGATCACCCGGTGCCCGGCGAGCCCCGACTGGTGCTGTTCACTGTTCCCGGTAGCCGGGTCGGACTGCGCGGGCCGGCCCGCCCTGGGGAGCAGCCGGTACCCACCGGGTTGGAACATGTCACTGTCCGCATCGTCCACCACGGTGGTCAACGGATGATCGAGCTGGTCATCACGGACCCGCGTGTGTTCATCGACGCCTATCCCCTGCTGCGGGCCGTCGCCGACCGGATCCAGCTGGGTCATCAGCCGATGACCTCGGCGGTCCGCGATACCCTCCGCCAGCTGAGTCACCTCCTCCAGCCCGAAGCCACCCTCCGGCGTTCCACCGAGGTCGGCATGCTCGGCGAGCTGTGCCTGTTCACCGGTGTGGCCCTGACCGCAGGACCGGCAGTGGCACTTCAGGCGTGGCGCGGGGCCCTGTCGGAGGAACACGACTTCGGCTTCCCCGGCTACGACGTGGAGGTCAAGACCACCACCTACGAACACCGTCGGCACACCATCGAATCACTCAGCCAACTCGTACCGACCGGCACACGGCCACTGTGGCTGGTCTCTGTTCAGATCACCGTCGCGGGTCATGATGGTGCCACCCTGCCGGAACTCATCGGTCGGAGCCGGGCCCTGCTGAGCGCCGGAGCCGACCAGATCCGGTTCGACGACCTGCTGCACGCCGCAGGCTGGGCGGACCGCCACAGCACCTCATGCGGCATCCGCTGGCGGCTCAGGACACCACCGGCGACCTTCATCGTCGACGCCGGTTTCCCCCGCATCACACCCGCCATGCTGCAACCACAGGCGGACCTCGCCCGAGTCACCGACGTCCGCTACCGGACCGACCTCACCGGCCTGCCCGAGGACAACCCGCCGGACCTGCTGCGGACCGCCCTGGCCGCCGGACAACAGGAGCTGCGATGAGCGACACTGTCACCACCGGCTACAGCTCTGCCCTTGACGGTATGAAGACCGCCGGCCCTGGGCCGTTACACCAGTTCGCGGCGCTCTTCGCCAGGGACCCCTCGCTGGCCGACGGCACCGCACTCCTCGCGCATCTGCAGGGCGCGGGTCCGGATGACGCCCTGCGTCAACGCCTCGCTTACCAGCTGTCTTCCTGGGACCACGCAGACGATGGACCGTGGGCCGCAGGTACGGCACGCCACACCGCCGAGCGGCGGGCGGCGATCTGCCGCGCGCTCGGCCTCGACCGGGCCACCGAGGATCTCCTCTCCGAGATCATCCCCTGGGCCGCGCTCGACGCCCCCATCGTCATCGCCGACCATTTCGAGGAGTGGAGAACCCCGCAGCGGCGCACCGAGCGTGACTTCTACTGGGCCCACTACAGCGCGAATCTGCTGACGAACGGCTGGGCCCCGGCCGCCGTCGCCGGCATCGACGAGGCCACAGAGGAGGTCGTCCGGCGGCTCTCCGACCCCACCCGCAACGTTGCCTACCAGGCCAAGGGCCTCGTTGTCGGATACGTGCAGAGCGGGAAGACCGCCAACTTCACCGGTGTGATCGCCAAGGCCATCGACGCCGGCTACCGGATGGTCATCGTCCTGACCGGTACCACCAACATGCTCCGGGCCCAGACCCAGCGGCGACTCGACATGGAACTGTGCGGGCGCGAGAACATCGAGCCGGACCATGATCCCGAGGCGCACGAGTACCGCGACGACGACGACTGGAAGCACCACAAGTTCATCAACCACGGTGGCAGGCCGTCCGACTCCGGCCACCCCGACATCGAACGGCTCAGCAACTACGCGGGTGACTACCAGCGCCTCAAGCAGGGCATTTCGGCGCTACGGTTCAAACGCCACGATGCCACCAAGGAGTTCTTCCACCCCGCCAACCTCTACACCAGCGACGCCCGCCTGGTCGTGGCGAAGAAGAACGCGTCCGTTCTCACCAACCTTGTCACCGATCTGAAGAAGGTCAGCGCGCGGCTCGGCGAGATCCCTGTGCTGATCATCGATGACGAGTCCGACCAGGCGTCCGTCAACACCACCAGCCCTGCCAAGTGGAAGGAGGACAGCAGGAAACGCACCGCGATCAACCGGCTCATCGCCCAGCTCCTGACGATGCTGCCCCGCGCCCAGTACGTCGGCTACACCGCCACCCCGTACGCCAACGTCTTCATCGACCCGTCCGACGTCGAGGACATCTTCCCCAAGGACTTCATCGTCTCCCTGCCCCGGCCGCTCGGGTACATGGGCGCCGACGACTTCCACGACTTCGACGACGATCGCCCGGTCGAACAGCGACCGTTGAAGACATCGAAGGAACGCGCCCACGTGCGCTACCTCAGCGACGAGCCCACGGATCACGAACTGCTCGCTGCCCTGGACATGTACGTACTCACCGGCGCGCTCAAGGTCTACCGCGAACGGACCGGTGCGGGTAGCTACCGGCACCACACCATGCTCGTGCATGAAGCAATGGGCCGCGAGACCCACCGTGAGACCGCACGGGTCATCGAGAAGCTCTGGGTAACTGCCGGCTACCACAGCGCGGCAGGTCTCCTACGGCTCAGGAAGCTGTATGAGACCGACGTCCTCCCCGTCACCAGCGCCCAGGCGCCCGGGGCAGCTATGCCGGCCAGCTTCGAAGAGCTGCACGAGGACATCGCCGACGCGATCGGGCTGATCCAGCCGACCGACCGTCACGGTACTCCGGTCATCATCGTCAACAGCGACCCTGACCTTGAGAGGCACCAGAAGGATCTCGACTTCGACAAACGCCGTGTGTGGCGGATCCTCGTCGGTGGCAACAAGCTCGCGCGTGGCTTCACCGTCGAGGGCCTCACCGTGACCTACTACCGTCGCGCAGCCAGACAGGTCGACACCCTGATGCAGATGGGCCGGTGGTTCGGTTTCCGGTCCGGGTTCCGTGACCTGGTCCGCCTGTACACGACCCCGGATCTGCACGCGCTGTTCGGTGCCGCCTGTCAGGACGAACAGTCTCTGCGCGATGACCTCCGCAAGTACTCGTCCGAGACCGCCCCCGAATCGCGGCTGACGCCGAGCCGCGTTCCTCCGCTGGTCGAACAGCACCGTCCCGACCTGCGACCAACCGGCCGGAACAAGATGTGGAACGCCCGCTTGGTTTCACGCAGTACGCCGGGCGAACCCATGGAGCCGGTCGCGCACCCGGACAAGGGTAAGCCGGCCCTGCAGAACCTCAGGCTCTGGGAGCCGGTCCTGGCCGCCGCAGCGGCGACCGGCACGGTCACATTCACGGCAACCAAAGCAAAGGCAACATATGCGGCGTACCATGCAGTGTTGCCGCATAACGAAATGATGGCGGTGCTGAACCACCTACAGTGGCTCCGGCCCGACATATTCGTCCCGGAACGCACCTGGCTGAACTCGCTCGCACCGAGCCAACTCCGGCAGTGGGTCGTGCTACTTCCCCAACAGGTGGACCCCGCTACCGGCCGCATGATCCTCGGGCATGGACCCTTCAGCATTTTCGACAGGAAGCGGAGCGAAACGGGAACCCTCAGTGCCATCAGCGAAAGCCGCCACCGCAACGCGGCAGCACGGATCGCGGGCCTCGACGCGGACCCCGATCCGGCCGCTGATGCGCTGGCGGCACCGTGCACGGCGGTACTCACCCTCTACCCCTCGGTCAAGCCGGAAACGTTGACGGGAGTGCGCGGCGATCCGGTCGATCCGGAACTTGTCACGATCGGGTTCCGGGCCATCACCCCGCTGAGCACCGGCGGAGGCGGCAAGCGGTTGATCTGGACGACCATGGACAGCGGCAGACCGAACGACATCGTCATCGACGCCCCACCGACGGCATGACTCGGGGACGCGTAGATTTCCGCGTTTGACCTGGGTGCGGTCGGTTGGACAGAACATTGGTCCTGTCCGGGCAGGACCATGTCATGGCAGACAAGAAGAACCCGGCTTCACCTCCGCCGACGGCGGAAGTGAAGTTCGCTCAGCAGTGGGTGCGGCGTGCCAAAGTCGATGGCGTCCCCGGTCGGGCCGGGTAAGCCTTGGCGGGGATCACTCGCGCCGTGCTCGAATCGGCCCTCGATGCGGAACTGGATACCCATAATTGTCCGATCGCGCCACATATCAAACAATACGTCACCCACTGGTGCGCAATTAACTTTACTGCCATGCGTCGCAACTACATATGGGACTGCAATGAGGCGGTAGTCCACCAGTTGATGACACTACCCCTCACAAGATACTCGAACATCTGCAAGCTCATGGTGGGCGGGCATTCCAATGGGGAAGTTCGCCATATCATCTCGGAGGCAATTTAGCCCTCTCCGAGACGAGGGGAGGTCGACACATGGCCTGCGGAATGGGAGTCCCAATATGAAGATCCCTCGAACGTGCAGAACATACAGCCTTCAAGTATTGGGGAAGCTCGGTCCATTTCATGCGATCGCCGCCCACTGGACGTCGCTTTGGAGGTGACGGCTTGAAGTCGTCAAAGAACTTGAGGAACTTGGCGGTGACCTCCTGGCGGTCGACCAACAACTCTGTTATGCGGTCGGCGAGAATCCCGTCGCCAATGCTTGCGCAGCATCGCCGAAGCGGTCGCCACCTGGCCCGAATACGCCACCGCCGTGGCATCCGCCTCGACCCACACGACCACATCGCCGTCTGCGCACCGCACGGCCTCGACGACCTCCTCGAAGGCGTCTGGCGATTCAACCCCACCAGAGTCAGCCCGGAGACCTCCCGGCAACGACTCGCCCGCCACCGCCCCACCGAACGCTGGCCCGGCATCCGCATCATCACCTGAACCACCCACGCCGACGGTCGCCGCCGCGACCAACCCCGCCCGCCAGCGACCCTCCGAC
Organism: Micromonospora sp. NPDC048999; assembly: GCF_040649295.1. NCBI lineage: Bacteria > Bacillati > Actinomycetota > Actinomycetes > Micromonosporales > Micromonosporaceae > Micromonospora > Micromonospora sp. NPDC048999. The sequence continues at coordinate 199,903 of NZ_JBEZFI010000003.1, forward strand.
CGCAGCCCATACGGCCAAACATGATCATGGATGATGTGTGCGGCGTGTGCTCTCCAGCCGGTACCACCCTGGGTCAACCGGTGCCACACCAGGTCAAAGCAGGCCAACGACCACGACCGCAACGCCGCCCGTGTGATCGACGTGTGGTCATCCGCCGCCCCGACCCGCCAGGACAACCCAGGTCAACGCAGGCCACTCCCTGCCACCCCGGGTCAACCCGCAGGCCGTTACACTGGGCCCTCGCGCCCTCGTAGCTCAGGGGATAGAGCATCGGTTTCCTAAACCGTGTGTCGTCCCAGGATCGAACCCTGCTGAGGCACCGGGGTAGTTCTGTAACGGCGCGATCGCCACGAGCTGGTCGCTGCCACCACCGTCCCGCTGCGCGGTTCGAAAACGCGCTTGCCGGCCAGATCGACCCGCTAGCCCGAATTTCCGTAAGGCGGTCGGCGGCCGACCTCTGCGAAGGGCTTCCAGCGAGCGTCGTGGTGGCCCTCTTGGATTGATCGCAGGCGGGTGGCGAACTCTGCGTGGACGCCGACGGAACTATGGAGCACTGGGACGGCAGCGGCGATCATCTTCAGCTCCCGCGCCTCGCGCAGCAGAGGCCAGTCCGGGTCGGTGGTGACGTCGTACCCGTATGCGTCGGCCAGGGCCGCATGCGCGCCGCGCCGGCCGAAGCGCACCTCGCCGACTGCTACCGCCACCAGATCGACCTGCCAGGGACCGAGACACGTGGCATCGAAGTCGCACAGCAACGCCCGCCCAGTCGGGGGCCGGAGCAGGTTGCCTACGTGGGCGTCACCGTGGACGAGCCCCGAGCCGGCTCGGCGCCGAATTGCGGCGACTGGTGCGTCCAGCCGGTCGCACCAGTCGAGCAAGAATCGCCGATCCTCGTCGCTCAGCCCCTCCGCGTCAACGATGCGTGACCGGGCATCGCCGATTGGGTCCCAAGTTGGCAAGGGCATCGGCAGGGGACCAAGGCTGTGAAACTTGCGTAGGACGGACCCGAGGTCTTTCACCGTCGGGTTCGGTGCAGTTGGCGGGATGTGCTTCCAGATGGAGGCCAGGAAGCCGCCGGCCTGGACCGGCTGGGCCACGTCTGGCGCGAGACGAATGGTCGGTGCGTTGACCTGCTTGAACCACCGCCCGAGCTCAACCACCTTGTACGCCCGGTCCGCAAGTCGATGGGACCTGGCGAGGCGGATGACGATGCCAGCCGACGGCAGGGCGAACACCGCATTGTTGGTGAAGCGGAGCAGCTGCGCTCCGTCTGCACGCACTCCCAACTGCTCGGCGACTTGATGCATAGCCGCCGTCATGGCTTCTAGCGTGAAGCGACCTGTCCCGGTCATGCCGACAGCGGCTCGAAGGTTGAGAGTTCTTGAACGAAGTGGCTGACCGCCAAATTCGACCGGTGCTTGACCAGATCACGGCGCAGATTGCGGACACGATCGACCGTTCGCCGGGATGTAAGGCTGCCCGCCCGCTTGATGACGCGCTGGCCGACAGCCATCGCCTGCTCCGGGTCGTCGGCGAGGAACAACGCGCTGCAGAGGCCGACCTCGCTGAGCACCAGACTGCGTACGTTCTGAGGACCGAACGCCGCGATCGCCTCGCGCACCCAGTGCACCGCCTCCGGCGCGAAGCTGCTGTCCGTCCGTGCCAGATCCCGGTAGACGCGGCCGTACTGGGCCAGCAGCTCGCCCCGGTCGTAGAAGCGCATCCACTCCGGTTCCCGGTCCGCGGCGACCCGGTCGAACGAGTCGGTCGACCTCCCCAGCGCGGTTAGGGCGTCCTGGCGCTGCCCAAGAGCGGCAAGTGATGCAGCCTCCGCGCCGTGCAGCATCGCCGAGACAGCAGGAGTGGCCGCCGCGCCGAGCTGGAGCCGCGCGAGCTGCAGGGTGGCGAGCGCGTCGCGGTTGTGGCGCTGGTGCTGCAACTGCCGGGCCTGGCAGTAGCGGACTCTCGCGGTCAGCAGTGCGTCATCGGCTGTCAAAGCAGCGCGCTCGGCGGCGACGAAATGTCGCTGCGCATGCTCGTGCAATCCCGCGTCGAGAGCAGTCCAGCCCGCCAGTTGGCGGGCTGCCGCGACCGAGGCGACGAGCGGAGGCGTCAACGCCTCAGAGTGCGACCAGTCGAGCAGGCCGTATACCGACTGGGCGAATCGGTCGACTTCTCGGTAGAGCAATCCGCCGCCGCACTCGTAATCAACCGATCGGTACAGCGCAAGGACCGCGTTGAGCCGCACGATGTCTGCTGAGCCAAGCCGGCGGGGACGGGGGACCGCTATGCCGCCCAGCAGGCCAGCACCTGTGGCGACAGCCGCTATGCCGGCCAGCAACGTTCGCCGGCCTTCGTCAGTTGTCATTGGTTGATCCAGATCAGGAGGCGAGCTTTCGGCGGGTGGCCGAGGCGATACAGGCGGCGCCCCCGGGAGAGCGAACCAGAGCTGAGCCGCTGGGATCCCGAGCAGCGTTGCCCAATGGGCCAGCCGGTCCAGGTGCACGAGCGGTGGCCCGTTCTCCACCCTGCTCAACTGCGCCTGCGTGATCCCCAGCCACCCCGCCACCACCGTCTGCGGCAGCGGGTACCGCCCGTGGTACGGGTGGTACCGGTACGCCCGGATCACCCGCCCGAGGTGCCGCTGCGCGAGCGCCTGGCGTACCGGCTCGTGCTCCCAGAAGGTCGCCGGCACTGCAGGCGGGCTGCTCAGGCGGTCGCGTTCGGCGGCCTGGCAGGGCGCGCAGCGTCCGCTGTCGTTGTCGCGGGCCAGGCGTCCGCCGCAGCGGGGGCAGTTCGCAGATGTCACCGGCAACCTCGCCATTCCCCGGGTGGCTGTGTTGATGGTGCTCGGTTGAGCCTATCCATTCAAACCGTTCTGCGGGCGCGCGGTATACGCGCCACGCATATCGACAATTCTCACAGCGTCATGTGGCCCGCGACCATCCCGAGCTGGCCGGCGACCTGCCGGCCAGGATCCTGGACCAGGCGCTCGCCTTCCTCGCCGCCTGCGTCGCCACCACCGAGCCGCTCGGCCCGAGTGACCTGGTGGACATCGGCTGGCACACGTTCATCCTGCATACCCGCGACTACGCCGACTTCTGCCAGCGAATCGCCGGCCGGTTCATCCACCACCAGCCCGAGCCGCCGCCCGACGAGACCGGCCCCACCACCCCGGAACCGCTCGGAGTGCCGATCTCCCGGGCGGTCGCCGCGATCCGCGCCGCCGGCTTCGCCACCGACCCGGAGCTGTGGGGCCGAACGGCGGGGGAGTGCCAGTCCCAGTGCAACCAGTGCCACCCCGGCTGCCACGACAGCCCGACCAGGTGACGCCGCCGGCGGCGGTCCCGGGCATACGCTGACCGGGACCGCCGTCCGGAAGGCTCACCAATGCCGCCCCACCGCCACCACTGGGACGATCTTCCCGTCGCGGTGCGACGCGAGGTCGAGCGGCACACCGGCGAGATCATGCGGGAAGAGCCGCTCCCCGACGGCGCATCCTGCGAACTCGCCGTCGCCCTGCGTACCCCCACCGGGTGGGTCTTCTGCAAGGGCGGGCAGGCGGACGGCCGAACCGGCTGGCCCTACCGCAAGGAAGCCCGGATCAACCCCTGGCTGCCCGACGCCGTACCCCGGCTCCACTGGACCGTCGAGCGCGACGGCTGGCTCCTGCTCGGCTTCGAGCACGCCCCTGGCCGCCATCCCCGCCTGGAACCCGGCTCCCCGGACCTCGACGCCGTCGCCGACCTGCTGACCAGGCTGGCCCGGGAGCTGACGCCCTGCCCGCCGGTCGAGGTGCAGCCGTTCACCGAGCGTTGGCGCGGTCTCATCGCCCCCGGACTGGTCGACGGGGACGCCCTTCTGCACACCGACATGACGCCCCGGAACTTCCTGCTCGGCGACCGGCTCCGGCTTGTCGATTGGTCCGCGCCCTGTCGGGGCGCCCCTTGGATCGACGCCGCGTTCATGCTGGTCCGGCTCATCCGCGCCGGCCACAGCCCGGCCGATGCTGAGCGCTGGGCCGCCCGCATCCCCGCCTTCGCCGAAGCCGATGGCGAGGCGGTCACCGCCTTCGCCGACGCCCTGGTCCGCCTCGGGGAACGGATGCAACGCACCGCACCGGCACCGCACCGCGGGCCGCTCCTCGACGCCGCCCGCCAGTGGCACGTTCACCGCCTGAGCCGGCAGCCCGCCACCAACTGAGCGGCGTCACCGGTCGTATACGGATCGTGCATGCCGGTCACGATCATCCCGGCATACCGGCACCCCTGAGCCGGATCGACAGTGGGCGCATGGCCCGGGGCGGGTGCTGGGCTCCGGTCGTGCCGCGTTCCCCGTCGCGGTTTCTCCGTCCCCGCCCGCCTCGGTGCCGCTCGATTTGTTGACAGGGGACCTTTCTCTACTGGATCCGTTAACGAGGGCCCCCTTCCTTACCTGCCGGAGGCGCCCGCTGATGTCTGTCGTACTCGCCGATTTTCCCGTTCTCACCCCGGTCACCGATGAGGACTTGTCCCTTGCCGCGAAGGCTGTTCGGGTCCACGCGCCAGAGCCCTGGCCGCAGGGCGTGCTCTGCCGTAGCGAGCGTGTCCCGTACCCGTGTCGCTTGGCTCGTTGGGGTCGCGCCACTCTCGAAGCCGCCGGCCTCGGCGAGGAGCAGGCGGAGGCGGTCGAGGGCGGCGCACGGTGACGGAGCCGCAGATACGGGAGGCGGTTGCCCGTTGGTTGAGTTTGGTGGCGGCGGATGTGGAGTTGTCCGCGTACCTGATCGGGGTGGACTGGGACCGGTTGAAGGCGCACCTGGCGCGGTCGCTGACCAGCACCACCAGCGGCGAGCCGGAGGTTCCGTGCCTGGGCTGGTCGGAGGGGCAGCACCGGCGGGCGGTCGACTACCTGATGGGGGTTCTGAAGTCGTATCAGAGGCCGAGCGCCGCCGACTTCTGGGAGTTCGTCGAGGACCGCTACCGGGGGCTGCTGCCCGAGTGGACGGCGCCGCTGTTGCAGGACGGCCTGTACCAGCTGGTGAGCAAGGCCGACGACCGGCCTGGCAGGTCGGCGCTGCTGGCGGTGCTCGGCCGCGCGTACCGTCGCTATGGCCTGCGCCCGGACCACACCGCGGTCATCGACGACGCGCTACAGACCAGCGTGCCCTGGGAGGAGGTGGAGCGGGCCGCCGCGCGGGTGGGTGACGGCCCGGCCTGGTGGCCGGTCGAGGTCCTCGACCATGACCTCGCCGCCGATGGAGTCGCCGTTGTGACGGTACGGCCGTGGCGGCGGCTGCGGTACCTGCCGGGTCAGGCGGTGCCGGTGTGCACGCCGCGCCGGCCCGGCCGGTGGCGCTGGTACTGCCCGGCGAACGCGCCCCGCCCCGACGGCAGCATCGAGCTGCACGTCCGCGCCGTCGGCGACGGGATAGTGTCCACCAGCCTGGTCCACGAGGTACGCCCCGGCGAGCTGTTGTATCTCGGCCCGCCCACCGACACCGGGCTGAGTCTGGTCGACGGTGACCTGCTGCTGGTGGCCGGCGGCACCGGCCTGGCCCCGCTGCGCGCCCTGGTCGAGCAGGTCGCCGCCGCCCCGACCAACCGGCGGGTGACCCTGGTCGTCGGGGCCCGCTCGATAGAAGCGTTGTATGACGCGGTCACCCTCGACAAGCTGCGCCACGACTGGCTGACGATCGTGCCGACGTTCTCCCACCATCAGCTCGACGAGCCGGGGGAGTGGGGTGACGGCGACGCGCTCACTGTCGCCCTCGACCACCGGCACGCCGGCCAGGCCGTGTACGTGTGCGGGCCGCCGGCGATGCTGGCCGGGTCACGGCTGCGGCTACTCGCCGCCGGGGTACCCGCCGACCGGATCCACCTACCGGAACGGATCCCATGGCGATGACCGTCTACCGCAGCCACAACGCCCTACGCGGCCCACTCACCCCCGACGGAATCGCCGCACTCACCCTGCCCGCCACCCGACTCGGCCGACGCGGCTACCAGGTCGATGACGTCGACGCCCTGCTGCATCGCCTCGCCTATGAGCTGAACGAGCGGTCCCGCCAGCTCGCGAACGTGCGCGCCGAGAACCGGCGCATCAAGGATGCGTTGCACAGTTGGCAGTCGGCCGAGGCGACGCGGCGGTTGAGCCGCCGAGCGTAGCCGGTTGTCAGCATCACCGCCCGTGACGACCGCGTCGTCGGCTGGCTCCACGGCCACGGCGTCCTCACCACCGGCCAGATCGCCGCCGCCCTGTTGGCCGTACGGGAAGTCCTGTCGGCTGGGCTGTCAGGTTCGGCCTCCTGACAGCGCCTGACAGCCCGGCGGTGCCCATGTTCCTGTCAGTTCTTGTCGGAGCGGGACCTGGCGGGACTGCGGTACACCAGGCTTGTCAGGTTCGGCCTCCTGACAGAATCTGACAGCCGGGCGATGCCCATGCTCCTGTCAGTTCTTGTCGGAGCGGGACCCGGCGGGACTGCGGTACACCAGGCTGATCGCGGGCGCTCGCCGAGTCCCGCTCGGCCCAGCCGGTACCGGGCGCGGGACTCATCTCTCTGAGCCACCCGGTCCCGCTGCGTTCTGGATCGAACTCGCTTGCCGGCCACCGGCGAACGGGACCCGGCCAGCGGGACTGTCCGCTGTCTGGCCGTCGCTGAGGCGGCATCGGAGATAGAGCGTGGCGGAAGGTTGCTTCAAGCCGCCGCCTCCTGCCTGCGGGCCGGGCGGCCAGGGGGCTGGCTACGCTGCTCGGCGGCGACCGCCGGGCAGGTCGATCAGGTCGTCTCGCTGGCGGCGTACCGGTCGGCAGGTGATCACCACGGTCCCGCCGGGGTTCAGCAGCCGGTAGCTGGCGGTCAGGATCGCGGCGAACCCGTCGAGCAAGCGGGACATCCCGCATAGGCGCGGTTGGCACGCTCCCGGTCCCCATACCGGTGGTCCCGCTTGCGTACCCCGGTACTCGTCGCCCGCACGAGACCGTGAGTCCCGCGCCCGTACAGCGGCGAGGTGAGCGCGAGTCCCACCCGACAGACCGCGGACGCCGGCACCAGATACCGGCGGTGAGCCGATGCGGCAGCTGGCCCGCACGGCGATGCGCCGGCGGATGAACTCACGCGACCGCTGGCCATCGGGGTCGCTCGTTTGGGGGCTCCGTTGGGTACGGCATTGGGGGCTCCTTTGGGGGTGTTTGCGAAGCGAGCCCCCAGACGAGCCCTCTGCACCTGGCTTGTCAGGTGCCTGGCCTGCCCAAACCCGGCCGATGACCCCGCCGAGATCAAGATCAACCTATCCAGACTCCCTATCGGGATTCTCTCTCCACGGGGGTGAACGGCCTATGCCGTAACCGCGTACTGCCAGTCTGCTGGCCATCTATCCCCACATCACCAGCCGTGACCGGCTGCTGCTCCAACTCCTCGACGACCGCCAGGTCCTCACCACCGACCAGATCCACCGCATACTTTCCGCGCCCGCCGGACCTGTCAGATCCGGCTCGTTGAGCTGGCCGGCTTGGGCCAGCTGGACCGGTTCCGGTTCGCCCGCGACGGAGGCGGCAACCACCCGTGGCACTGGACCCTCGGCCACAACGGGCACCGGTTCCGACTACCGCAGCCGCAAGGCCCTGCGCGGCCCACTCACCCCGGACGGGAAGGCCGCGCTCGCCCTGCCCGCCACCTGGCTCGGCCGGCGCCGTCCCGCCAGCTCGCCCTCGTGCACGCCGAGAACCGGCGGATCAAGGACGCCCTGGATCCGCCGGTGAGGTGGGCTCATTGCGCCACCGGCCCAGGCGGGCAAGCGTCAAATCTGCAGCCTGCCCTGGTAGTACCAGGCAAACAGATCTGTAGCGGACGTTTCCCGAGGAAAGTCGACCAGGTCCTGGGCGACTTCGGTGAGCTGCTCGCGGAAGTCCTCGTGCGCTCCCCTGGCCGGGTCCTCCGCCGTGTCCCTCACGTAGAGGTTAATGAAGGTTGCGGGACGGCGGTCTTGCTTTGGGCGGATGACCCGACCCATTCGCTGGATCATCTGACGTTTGCTTCGGCTCCCCGCCACGATCACGCCTAGGTCTGCCTGCGGGACGTCGATCCCCTCGTCCAGGACCCGCGGAGCGGTCAACACTCTCACCTGCCCGGTCTTGAACGCTTCTAGGCGGTACTTGCGTTCGATTGACGGCAGGTCGCTGGTGAACTCCATCGCCGACACACCGTGCCCACGCAGTATGCCTGCCGCCTGCTCAGCACTGGTTTTAGTTTCACTGAAGACCAACCCACGATTCGCTGCCGCAAAGACTGGTGCCAGTTTTGCAAGGGCTTCGTGCTTGCGATGGCAATCGGCCAATAGCTGGCGCCGCTTGCTGAACGCATTCAGGTAACGGCGGGCGTCCTTGGTCGCACGGGTGTCTGCGTGGCCGCCCTGGCTGAGCTGGTTCACGGAGGTCATGAACTCACCGAACGGCTCATCGGGGCAGCCGTGGTCGAAGATCAGCCGGCGCCGGAGGGTGGTGGCAAGCCCGTCGTACTCGTCGTGTTGCTTGCGTTCCCCGGCGGTGAAGTCCGTCCCAAGGAAGCCGACGCGAAACGGGGCCAAGATCCCGTCGGCCAAGCCACGGTCGTAGGTGCATCCGGCCACCACGCCGCCGAAGTATGGCTCCAGGTGCTTCACCAGGCCGTCGTCGTCGCGCGCGTACGTCGCCGTCAGCCCCAGCCGTGCACCAAAGCCAAACTCAAGGGCTCGGGCGAAGGTCGGAGCACCGTATCGGTGCACCTCGTCGGCGACAATTAAGCCCGGGGTACCCAGCGGCAGCATCAGGTATCTGGCCGCCGAGTGAACGATGGCCACGAGGATCGAGTAGTCGGAGAACGCGTCCTCATGACCGTCCCCGACTCGCCCCACCCGGATGCGCGGCAGGTCCCGGCGTAGCACGTCGTACCACTGGTCGAGCAGTTCGCGGCCGGGCACCAGCACCAGCACCTTCTCACCGGCATCCACTGCGGCTGCGGCTGCGAGCACCCCGACCGTGGTCTTGCCGGTGCCGGTGACGGCCTCCACGACGCCCCGGCGACCATGGGCACGCCATAGGGCCAGTGCCTCGGCCTGCCAAACACGGGGCATTTTGCCGAGGTAGCACCGGGGCAGCGCTGGCGGTGCCGCCGTGAGGACTGAACCGTCGTGTGCCGCTCCGGTAGTCAAGCGCCAGCGCGGTGGGGTGGCCCCATCATGATGAAACATTCCGCTGCTGGCATACAGCGTCCGGTTGACGTCCGTTGTGCTCCGCACCAGCAGGCCCTTGCGCTTCAACCCCGCAAGCAGCTGTCGCTTGTTCTGGCCTGGCTGTTCCGCCAGCAGCTGCCCCAGCGCAACTTTCAGGTCCTGCTGCACGCCATTGCCCTTCGTGGTTTGGTCAAAGTCCTGCGACACGTTTGGGGCTGCCGCTTCGCTCTTGGCAGCGGCCCCCGCTCCTCCGACAGCACATCCATCCCGGCCTCCCCGTTGCCGCTCGCGCCGTTCAAACCGACAATCATCGACGCACCGCAGGACCGATGTCGAAGGTTGTCTTAGTGCAAGGTGCCCCGACGATATGAGGCGTTACATCGGATGTCGCTCGGCCAGATCGCCTGCTGGACTTGGACCTTTGGCCATCGAAGCGCTGTTGCCATATCAGCGGAGGTTCGAGGCAGCAAGGCGACGCACTCGCCGTCGCTCTCAACCAGCCATGTTCGTACTCGGGCGAGGCCATCGGGTGTCCAAGCTGGCCGTTTGTCGCTGGCGTCAGACTGTGCGACGGATGACAGTCCCATCGACGGGAGTCGAGAGTGTTCGGGTGCATCCTGAGCAACCGGCTGTCCCAGGCCGCGATTATCCGCCCGCGCCCGGACCGGGCTACCCGCCTCCCGCCGGCGCACCACACATGGGCATGCCGGCCGGCTACCCACCGCAGTCTGCGGTCCCCTATTCAGGCCCACCGGTAGCTCACCCGCCGCAGTCTGCCGTCCCCTACTCTGGGCCGCCTGCCGCTTACCCGCCCGGACCCTACGCGCCGCAACCGCCATACCCTCCCTATCCGCCTCAGCAGGCGTATCCGTATCCGGCTCAGCCGATGCCCTACCCGCCGCAGTTCGCCCCGCAAATGCCTCTGCCGGTTTACACCAGGGAGTACATCAGCACCGGGTTCCACGTGGGCCACATCATCTTGTGTGTTCTCACCGGTGGCTGTTGGCTGCCCTTCTACGGCCTGATCTATTACACGAAGTCTCGCCCCAAAACCGTGACCACCTATGGTCGGTGAGCGCCGCCTTGCCAGCACAGGCGTAGCTCCATCAGCCGGAACGGGCCCCGTGGTGATGGCGGTAGACCACAGTCGCTTACCAGGGTGGGTCAGGTGGCCGGGTCCAGGTAGAGCAGGCGGATGCCACTGCTGAGCGGGGTCGCATTGCTGACCAGGTATGACTTCACCTGGGCCGGGGTCCAGGTCGGGTGGTTTTCGAGCACCCGGACCGCCCCGCCGGACACGTGTGGTGCCGCCACCGACGTGCCGCTGAGCACGGTGACGGCCGTGTCGCTGGGGTACGACGCCGCGGGGATGTTCACACCCGGGGCGTAGATGTCCACACACGATCCCCAGTTGGAGAAGTTCGCTCGCGCGTCGTTGCTCTGGGTCGCGCCGACCCGGATCGCGGTGGACACCACCGGCGGCGAGTAGCGGCAGGCGTCGTCGTTGTCGTTGCCGGCGGCCACCGCGCACGTCACGCCGCTGGCGATGGAGTTGGCCAGCGCGCTTTCGAGGGCGGTGCTTCTGCTGCCGGTCACGCTCAGATTCGCCACCGCCGGCTGGAGCGGCGGGTGGTTGCGGGTCACCCAGTCGATTCCGGCGATGACCCATGAGTAGGTGCCGTTGCCGCCGCAGTCGAGCACCCGTACGGCGACCAGTCGTGGCCGCTTGGCCACGCCGTAGACCCCGCCGCCGACGACGTCGGCGACCTGCGTGCCGTGCCCGTTGCAGTCGTAGGGGAGCGACGAGCTGTCGGTCGCGTTGTACCCGTATACGGCCCGGCCCCCGAAGTCGGCGTGGGTGACCCGGATGCCGGTGTCGATGATGTACGCGGTCACCCCGACGCCGGTGCTGGTGAAGCTGTACTTCCCGTCCAGCGGCAGGCTGCGCTGGTCGATGCGGTCCAGCCCCCACGGTGCATTGAGCTGGGTGGTGGTGGCCGACACCGGCCGGTCCGGCTCGACGTAGGCGACGGCGGGGTCGGCGGCCAGGCGCTTGGCGGCTGCCTCCGGCAGGGTGACGGTGAAGCCGTTGAGCGCGCTGTCGTAGACCCGGCCCAGGGCGGCGCCGTACCGGGTGGTCAGATCCTGGGCGGTGGTGTGCACCGCGGCCTGGCGGGTGCCGGCCCGGCCGCCGACGGCGCTGTCCTTGAGCACCACGATGTAGCTGTCGCGTACGGCGGCGGCGGTGCTCTGGTTGGTGCCGGGGGCCTGGTCGGCGACGGGTGCCGCGTTCACCGGCGTGCCGGCCAGGGCGGTGACCATCGAAACGGCGGCGAGTACGCCGATCGCGGTCACCCGCCCGCGGCGGGGGCGGGAAGGTGTCATCGGTTGTCCCTCCTCACTCCGGCCACCATCGCGACGCGGGGTGGCGCCAGGCGGTTGCTCTGCGTGTGCTGAGGGTCACCCTACCGTAAAAATCCACGTCCTTGAATGTTGCTGGCTCGCCGAGACGCGGACCAGCAGCGTGTCGGCCGCTGGTCTTGAGGCGTAACCATGCGCCGTCAGCTTCCTGGTGCCGACGGTGGCACGTCCGGGTTGGGCCCGGGACGCTTGGGTGAGCACGGTATGTCGGCGCCGTTGTGGGAGAACAAAATCCACTCGAGCCGTTCGGCCGAGCACTGGATCCCGCTTTCAAACAGGGAATCGCTCCATCGATGCAGAGCCTCAACGTATGCACAGTATCGGCGGTCTCGGCGCCTGGTATTCGCGAGCTCAACGGTGGAGATGCGGAGCGACTGGTTGAGCGTTCTGAAGACCCGGTCATCGAGAATGAGTGGCTGCCATCGCCTCCCGTCTGCACGTCCTGCGAATGCGAACCATTTGGTGAAAAAGGAACGGCCTATGCCCGGCAGGGAGAACTCCCGATAGGCCTGATCCAGCCTTCCTTCACGGCACAGCCGGGCAGTCTTTGCCAACACGTCGGCGCAATTCGGAGCCGCCAGCGCTAACGCGGTATATCGATAGCTACGCGTATTCGTTACGCCAGAGCCCCAGGCCATCATCAGGACGAACGCCTTGCGCACCCCGAGCGGATCGGCCAGATCGGTGGCCGCGATCAGGCTACCCAAGTCGTCCCGTGTGACGAGGCGACGCCCGGAAACGCTGGCTGGCCGCGTCCATCGGTCATCGACGAGAACGCTCGCTTCGTCAGGCCAGTGAGAAAGGGCGGCCAGCCAAGACGCAGCTATGAACGCAACTGGCCCTTGCTCCTTGCTGTTGTAGCTGGCAACGAGGCAGGGAAGTGGCGGCACGCTAGTCATGGCCGCCATGATCCGACGCGGTGTCAAGGGGCGGGTCACGCCACCGGCACGCCAAGCAGGTCGGCGGTGCGGTCCCAGAGGCGGGTCGCCAGGTGGTCGTCCTTGGCCTGCCGGTGCACCGGCCCGTTGGGCTTCATCCCGTGGTAGTAGACGCCGTTGGCCGTCTCGTCGTCCCGTAGCGGAGCATGCCGGATCGTTGGCGCGTCCCTTCGAGGTCGTCGAGGTCGTCGTTGCCGAACCGGTGGCCCTTGCTGGAGGTGCTGATGACCCGCGCCGGCCCGGTGGTGGTCAGCCGGGAACGTCTGGTGCGGGTCGGGCGGTGCGCGGTCGCGCGTCAACGGCGAGAACCGCCAGCGCGGCCAGCGTCAGCAGCCCGCCGGTCAGCGCGAGCGGCTGCGGCCCCGAGTTGGGCAGGAGGGCGCCGCCGAGCAACGACCCGCCGAAGAGATCCTCGAATCGCTCGCCCGATTTTGTAGGCGAATTTATGGCGCGGAACACTAGCCGGACGAGCAGGTCTCGGTAAGCGACGTACCCGGAGGCGTTCAGGTGACGCGCAGCCGTAGCCTCTGCCCGGGTCTGGCTTGCGCGAGCAGTGGAAAGGATCTCGCGCGGACGACGCCGAGGACGGGGTAGCCGCCGGTCACGGGATGGTCGGCGAGGAAGATGACCGGCTGCCCGGACGGCGGGATCTGGATGGCCCCGGCGACGTGTCCCTCGCTCGGGATTTCGTCCTGGCGGGCACGTTCGATCACGTTGCCCTGCAGCCGCATCCCGATCCGGTTCGTGTCGGGGCTCACCCGGTAGCTGTCTCTCAGCGCGTCGAGGGCGTTGTCGGCGAACCAGCCGGGCCGGTCAAGGGGCTGGATCTCGATCACCGGCTCCTGCGGTAGGGGCGCCACCGGTGCCAGGTCCACCGGGGCTACCGGGCCGGCGGTCGCGTCGCCGATCGGCACGATCTGGCCGGCCTGGAGCGGTGCCGGTCCGATGCCCGTGAGCATGTCGGTCGAGCGGGAGCCCAGCACGGGAGGCACGGCGATCCCGCCCCGGACCGCCAGGTAACTGCGCAAGCCGGCGGCGGGGACGCCGATCTTCAGTACGCCGCCGGCGGGGACGAAAACCGGACCGTACGGCGCGCAGGCCCGACCCGCCGAGACGACCGGGGCCGGCGCGCCGGTCACCGCCACCCAGCCGGACTGGCTGAACCGGACGACCAGACCACCCAGGGTCACCTCCAGGGCGGCGGCGTCCGGTGCGTTGCCGACCAGGCGGTTCGCGAGGTGGTACGCGGGCCGGTCACAGGCGCCGGACGGGCTCACGCCCAGCCGGGCGAGTCCGGGCCGCCCGTTGTCCTGGACGGTGGTCAACGGGCCGGGCCGGACGATCTCCACGGTGCCGCTCGTCATCGCGTCACGCGCCTGAAGCGGACGCGCATGCCGGGCTGGAGCAGGGCGGGCGGCTCACGGTCCAGGTCCCACATGTCCAGGGTGGTGTGCCCGAGGAGGCGCCAGCCACCCGGAGACTCTCGTGGATAGACGGCGGTGTACTCGCCGGCCATGGCTATCGACCCGGCGGGGACTCTGGTCCGTGGCACGCTGCGCCGGGGCATGTGCAGGGCGGGATCCAGGCCGGTCAGGTAGGCGAAGCCCGGGGCGAATCCCACAAACGCCACCAAGTACTCGGCGATCTCGTGGCGCCGGACGACCTCCTCCACGGACATGCCGAGGCTTTCCGCGACCTCACCCAGGTCCGCGCCGTCGTAGTGGGCGGGCACCTCGACCAGGTCGCCGACCGCCCGGTCCACCCGGGGAACGCTCCTGGTCCGCAGCGTCGAGGAGGCCGCCTGCGCGGACTCCTCGTCAGCGAACACGACGAGCACACTGGCCGCCGCGGACACCAGGTCCACCACGCCCACGGGAGGCTCCCGCCGGATGTCGTCGTACAGCGCCAGCGCTTCGTGGTGATCGGCGACCTCGATGAGCAGGGCGCGTTCGCCGTACGCCAGGACACGCAGGCTCATGCGCGGGCCCGGATGGTCACGCCGGCGGCCGCCAGGGCCTGACGTACGGCACGGGCGATGGCGACGGCCTCCGGCGTGTCGCCGTGTACGCAGATCGACTCGGGTGCAACCTCGACCACGCTGTTGTCGTCGGCCTCGATGGTGCCCTCAACCACCATCCGTACGACGCGGCCGGCGATGACGGCGGGGTCGTGGAGGACAGCGTGCGGCAGCCGGCGGGAGACCAGCGTGCCGTCGCCGTGGTAGGCGCGATCGGCGAACGCCTCGGCCACCGGCTTGAGGCCGGCGTCGGCTGCCTGCCGCAGCCAGGCGGATCCTGGCAGCCCGTAGACCGGGAGCGCGGGGTCGACCGCCCGCACCGCCGCGACCACGGCGGCGGCCTGCTCCTCGTGGGTGACGATGGCGTTGTACAGGGCGCCGTGCGGTTTCACGTAGCGGACCCGGCTGCCCTCGGCCCGGGCGATGCCGTCCAGGGCAGCGATCTGGTAGAGGACATCGTTGGTCAACTCCTCGGGGGCGACGTCGATGAAGCGTCGCCCGAAGCCGGCCAGGTCCCGGTAGCCGACCTGGGCGCCCACGGAGACGCCGCGCCGGGCCGCCATGGCGCAGACCCGGCGCATGGTCGAGGCGTCCCCCGCGTGGTAGCCGCAGGCGACGTTGGCGCTGGTGACGATGTTGATCAGCGAGGCGTCGTCGCCCATCGGCCAGGCGCCGAACGCCTCGCCCAGGTCCGCGTTGAGGTCCACGCTACGGTCACGAGGTGATCGCGGCCAGTAGTTGGCGCTGTGTTCGCTCAAGACAGCCTGCCATCTCTCGGGATGCCTGACCTGTGTCGCCGCCGTCGGTTGAGACGCAAAACGCCCTGCGCCGTTGCGGTCGGCCGAGGCCGCGACACGTGACGCCCTGACCGGTGCGTCACGCCACCGGAACGCCGAGCAGGTCGGCCGTACGGTCCCAGAGGCGGGCCGACTCGGCGCCGATGCCCGCGCTGGCCCCGGTGATCACGACGGTCCTGCCTGTCATGGTCCGATCGCTCAAGGCCCTCACCTTCACGAATGTGACGACGGATCATGTTAGTGCAGCGCGCCAACCACCCACTGTGGTACGCGCGCCTGCACCCGGGCTGGCAAGGCACCTGAGTTTCTTGGCCCAGCAACCTTGCCGTAAGAGTTCGGCCGGTCTGTATGACCTCATTGGTCACCTCCGACCGCAACAGTCATCGCGTTTATGCCTGGTCTCCACGCGATTGAGAGTCTGTTGTGTCTGCGCTGCGCCGTGCCCTACGCCACGCCTGGCGCCGATCCTGGTGCCTACTCGTACTGGTGCTCATGGTGGGGCTGGCCTCGGACCCGGCCTCGGCACATCCCTTCGGCGCGCCACAGCAGATCGAGGTCGCGGCCATGGGCGACCACGGGGTGCGGGTCCGCTGGCTCGTCGGCGGCAGCGATGACCTGACCCTGCTCGGTCTCTCCCTCGGTGTACTCCCCGAGGACCGGGTCATGCTGGACGGTGCGGTGACCTATGAGGCCTCCGACGCCGCGACGATGGCCGAGGCTCCCGCGTTCGCCGGCTACCTGACCGAGCGGATCACCGTGACCCAGGGCGGGCAGCCCTGCGCGGGCGAGGTCCGGATGACCGACGACCTGGCGGCCCACGGTGCCGATGTGCTGTTCACCTGCCCCGGACCGGTGGGCACGGTGGCCGTGAGGTCCCGGATGCTCACCGACCTGCACGAGGCCTACCGGACGCTCGCCAGCGGCCCCCACGGGCAGAAGGCGGTGTACGACGCCACGCACGAGTCGGTGGACTGGACCATCACCGCCGGCGCGGACAGCGGCTCCCGCTCCACGTCCCCCCAGGGTGCCGCCGCGATGTCCGTGGGCCGGAGTGCCCTGCAGCAGCTCTCGGTCGTCGGTGGCGTCCTGCTGGCTGCCGTCGCGGCCGGAATCCTCTGGCATCGCCGGCGCGGACGAAAGGCCTGACCCATGAACGCCACCAGCCTTGACAGTTCGGCGGCGCCCCTCGGCTCCGGCCTCAGGGCGTTGTTCTCCGATGTCGATCTTTTCGGAGCGGCTGGGTTCGGCGACCGGCTGATCGAGACGGTGCAGTCGCCGGGTTTCGTGCCGGTGGCGCTGGTGATCGCCTTCGTGGCCGGGGCGGCGCATGGCCTCGCACCCGGCCACGGGAAGAGTCTCGCGGCGGCGTACCTGGTCGGCTCCCGGGGCCGGGTCCGCGACGCTGCCTGGCTGGGCTTCTCGGTGGCCGCGATGCACACCGTGTCGGTGCTGGCCATCGCGGTTGCCTGGGCCTTCTTCTCGCTCTCTGACCTGGTCAGCCTTGAGCGGCTGACCACCGGTCTGCAGCTGGCGGCTGGCCTGACCGTCGTCGCCGTCGGGCTCTGGCTGCTTCGACGCCACCTGCGTCGCCACGGCCACGGCCACGATCACGGCCACGGCCACGATCACGGCCACGATCACGGCCACGGCCACGGCCACGATCACGGCCACGATCACGGCCACGGCCACGGCCACGATCACACCAGCACGTCCCGCCCGGGTCTCCTCCTCCTCGGCATGTCCGGCGGCCTGACGCCCTCGCCGGCGGCCTTCCTCGTGCTGGTGACCGGCATCTTCGCCGGGCGGGCCGGGTTCGCTCTCCTCCTCGTGGTCTGTTTCGGCCTGGGGCTCGCCGCGGTGCTCTTCACCGTCGGCCTCATGGCCCTCACCGGCCGATCCCTCGTGGCCCGTGCCGCCAGGTCCCACGTCCTCCTGCGACTGGCCACGCGAGTAGCACCGGTGCTGGCCGCCTGCGGAATCACCCTCATCGGCGTCGGCATCTCGGCCGCCGCCGTAGCTGGCCTACCCGGCACCTGACCTCAGGCAGCCCGCTACGGGAATTCCGACCAGCCACCCGCCCACCACCAACCGGAAACCCCCTAGAAAAAGGAGATGTCGTGACAACACGACTCCATCCGACCGCCCGGAGGTGGCGCCGCCTGAGCGCGTCCGCCCTCGGGCTCGCTGTGCTCGGCGGCACGCTGCTGTCGGCCCCCGCCCAGGCCGCTCCGACCCTGGTCGGCAACCTGGCGAACGTCGCCGCGACCAGCCAGGCGGCCACGGCCGTCACGGTTCCGGCTGCCGACGTGCTCGACGTCGCTTTCACCAACGGCAAGGCCACCGACCGGGCCACGGGCCTGACCGCCACCACCTGGGGCGCTCCGACCTACACCACCGACCCGGCGTTCGGCCACGACATCCTCAAGGTGAACGGGGTCAACGACGCGGTCTCCTTCGACTTCACCGACCCGTGGGGCAAGAGCAAGTTCTCCGCCGGGTTCGCCATCGAGTGCGTCTTCCGGATCGACACCACGATGCCGGTGAGCGGCGAGAAGGACCTCTGCTCCGACAAGGAGGCCGGCGGCTTCTCGGTCTACGTCAACAACGGCAACCTGGGCACGATGGCCTACATCGGCGGCGCCTACAAGTCGGTGCTGACCCCGATCAGCGGCAACCGGTGGTACCACGTTGTTTCGGTCTGGAACGGCCAGACCCTGAGCCTCTACGTCAACGGCCAGCTGGCCGGCTCGACCGCGGCCACCGGCACGTTCACCCCGCCGGTCGCGACCGCGCGCTTCTTCGTGATCGGCGCCGACGCCGCCCCGAACAGCATCGGCCAGGTCGCCCCGCCCTCCTCGTACGCCGCGAGCAAGGTCTGGAGCGCGGCACTGACCGGCGCCCAGGTGGCCGAGCTGGCGTCGGCCTACAACACCAAGCCGCCCGTCCCGGTGGCCGACGTCCTCGACGTCGACTTCCACGACGGCACCCCGAAGGACAACGCGCAGAACCTCGCCGTCACCGTCCACGGCGACCCGGTGATCGCGCAGGACACCGCGGTGAAGGCGAAGGTCGCCTCCTTCGACGGCATCGACGACGCCTACTCCTACGCCTTCGGCGACCAGTGGAGCAAGATCAACACCAAGGTCTCGGTCGAGTGCACCCTGAAGTCCAACGGCACCCTGCCCAACAGCGGTGAGCACTCCGTCTGCTCCGAAAAGGAGAGCGGCGGCTACTCGATGGTGATCTACGGCGACAAGCTGACGTTCACCGCGTACGTCGCCGGCGGCTACAAGAACGCGCAGACCCCGATCGTCTCCGGCCGTTGGTACCACGCGGTCGGCACCTGGGACGGCCAGACGGTCCGGCTCTACGTCGACGGCGTCCTCGCGGCGGCGACCCCGGCCGCGGGCACGCTCGGGCTGCCCACCGGCGCCGCCCGCAACCACTTCTACGTCGGCGCCGACGCGATCGACCAGTTCTGGGCCCCGGCCTCGGTGCGCAACGCCCGCGTCTACTCGAAGGTGCTCACCCTCGACGAGGTCGAGGCGCTCAACATCGCCGCTCTCGGCGACGTCCGCGACGCGGGCGTGGCCATCACCTCGACCGTCCCGGCCGAAGGCACCCGCCTCAGCCGCCCGACCGAGTTCCGGGTCACCGTCACCAACCAGGGCAACGCCACCGGTTGGCGGTACCTGCTCGACGGCCAGCCGGTCCAGGTCGGCCAGGAGATCGGCGCGGGCCTGAAGTCCGGCAGCCACACCCTGCAGATCTCGGCGACCGACGTCTTCGGCAAGCCGGTCAGCAAGACCGTGGGCTTCACCTCCGACGCCATCCCGACCAGCGGCGGCACCGAGGCCGGTCAGGGCAGCGGACGGGTGACCCTCTCCGCGATCGCCCACAACCCCGACGGCGGCGAGGTCACCACCACCTTCAAGCAGGCCACCCCCAGCGTCCCGACCGGCGGCGTCCAGGGTGTCGTCCCGGTGATGCCGTCGACGCTGGACTTCTCCTACACCGAGGGCAGCCAGATCGGCACCGCACCGCGCCCCGGTGGCAAGGCCATCGACAGCCCCTCCACGCGCGAGATCCCCTTCCAGCGGTACGACGTGCAGGTGCCGGCGTCCGGCGAGCAGCGTCAGATCCTGTGGAGCGGTGTGGTCGACCCCGCGCGTGCGGTCGCGCTGCACGCCTGGAACAGCACCGCCCAGGCGTGGACCCAGCTTGCCACCGCCCGAGGCCAGGCCGAGGGTGAGACCGCGCTGAAGGCCGTCGTTCGGCCGGAGCTGGTCGACAACGGTGTGGTCCATGTCCTGGTCACCGGCCAGGACCCGTTCGCCGACGACCTGGCGCCTCGGGACGCCACCGCCGGCGCCCCGGGCAACCGGGACCACTTCGAGAACCCGTCGGACTACGACTTCGCGCTGGCCCACTTCACCGACACGCAGTACCTCGCCGAGGGCGCGGTCGGTGGCACGTACGACAACTTCAACGGCATCGACGAGCCCAGCGACAAGATGACCATGGAGGAGCAGGCGCTCTGGGCGAAGTCCTACCGGGACACCACCCGGTGGCTGGCCGACAACGCCGCCAAGCGGAAGATCGCCTACACCGCGCACACCGGTGACATCATCGAGAACGACTACTACGACCCGCTGGCCACCGACGCCAGTGGCAAGCTGCTCCGCCCGGGCCTGGACGAGCAGGTGACCAAGGAGTTCAAGTTCACCTCCGAGGCGCAGCGCACCCTGGACGGGGCCGGACTGGTCAACCAGGTCATCGCGGGCAACCACGATAACCAGCTTGGTGCCGAGACCGGCCCGACCTCGCGGTTCAACAAGTACTACGGCCCGGAGCGCTACTACGACGGCGCCAAGCTGTGGCCGGCCAAGTACAAGGCGTCGTACCACGCCTGGGACGAGACCACCGACGCCTCCGGCGCCGTGGTCACCCCCGGTAAGGACAACCAGAACAACTACGTCCTCTTCTCCGCGGGCGGGCTGGACTTCGTCTCGGTGGGCCTCTCCTACGGCGTCACCCAGGCCGAGGCCGACTGGGCCAGCTCGATCTTCCGGCGCTACCACGACCGCAACGGCATCCTGCTGACGCACGCCTACCTCGCCCCGTCGACCGCGCCGGACGGCCGAGGCGCCGGCTTCTCCACCGACGGTTCGCGGGCCTTCTCGAGCATCGTCGCGGCCAACCCGAACGTGTTCCTGGTCCTCGCCGGTCACGAGCACGGCGTCGGCACCAACCTCAAGACCGGGGTCGGCGTCACCATCGAGCACAACGTGGTCGAGCTGCTCGCGGACTACCAGTTCTACAAGATGACCGCGGGTGAGCTGTGGCCGGAGAAGGTCGACGCCCAGGGCAACCTCGACCTCGACGGCGACGGCGTTGTCGACCACAAGAAGGACGACCTGCTGCAGTTCGGCGCCAGCTTCCTGCGGCTGCTGCAGATCGATGTCGCTCGGGCCCAGATGAGCGTCGACACCTACTCGCCGATGCTCGACAAGTTCGGTGCCACCAAGTACGACGACCGTAAGCGCTACAACGGCGCAGAGGACAACATGGTGCTGCCGATCGACCTGTCGACGCGCAAGACCAGCTTCAGCACCGAGGGTCTCGTGCTGGTCACGCCGACCGACACCGTGATCGGTCAGGCCACGGCCAAGTCGGGCTGGCCGGCCACGGTGCAGTGGAGCGGTCTGACCGAGCGTGAGCTCTACGCGTGGACCACCACCAGCCGCGCCGGTAACGGTGACCAGGTGGGCTCGGTCGACCAGTTCGGCGGCATCTTCACCGCCACCGCCGCCGGCACGGACGTTACCCCGCCGGTGCTGACCGTCCCCGCCTCGACCTCGGTGAAGCAGGGCCAGGACTTTGACCCGCTGGCCGGGGTCACCGCGGTGGACAACACCGACGGCGACGTCACCGACCGGATCCAGGTGATCGGCGCCGTCGACACCGTCACCCCGGGCAGCTACCCGCTGACCTACCTGGTCTCCGACACCAACGGCAACCAGGCAGTCGCCAACCGGATGGTCACCGTCACCGCGGTCCCGATCGTGAAGCTCACCCCGACCTCGGTCAAGGCCAAGGACGCGAAGGTGGACTGGGGCAAGACCCTGGAGCTGACCGCGGAGGTCAAGCCGGACAAGGCGACCGGCCCGGTGCAGTTCATGATCGGTGAGGACGTGCTCTGTGAGGACGTGCTCAAGAAGGGCAAGGTTTCCTGCACCGTCCGCATGCTGCCCAACCCCGGCACCCACAAGGTGCGGGCGATCTACGGCGGCGACCAGACCCACGAGGCGTCGTACGTCGAGTTCACCCTGACCGTGGCCCCCGTGAAGCTCACCTCGACCTCGGTCAAGGCCAAGGACGTGAAGGTGGACTCGGGCAAGACCGTGGAGCTGACCGTGGACGTCAAGCCGGACAAGGCGACCGGCCCGGTGCAGTTCATGATCGGTGAGGACGTGCTCTGCGAGGCCCAGCTCCAGAAGGGCAAGGCCTCCTGCACCGTCCGCACGCTGCCCAACCCCGGCACCTACAAGGTGCGGGCGGTCTACGGCGGCGACGAGGCACACGAGGCGTCGTACGCCGAGTTCACCCTGACGGTGGCCGCGCCTAAACGCTGATCGAGCGGATTGAAGGGAAGTTCCGTTCAGCGGGGCCGGTCCCATCGGGCCGGCCCCGCTTCTGCGTCACACCCGGTCGCGCGTCAACGGCGAGCACCGCCAGCGCGGCCAGCGTCAGCAGCCCGCCGGCCAGCGCGAGCGGCTGCGGCCCCGGGCCGGGCAGCAGGGCGCCGCCGAGCAACGACCCGGCCCCGATGCCGACATTGAAGGCGGTGCTGACACCGGCCGAGGCGAGATCGGTGCTGCCGGGCGCGAGCTGCAGCATCCGGCTCTGCACGGCGGTGCCGAACGCCGCGTAGGCGATGCCGATGCCGGCGAGAAGGAATGCCGTGGCGGGCTGGAGCGCGCCGAGCGCGTACAGGCCGAGCAGGCTGGCCGTGCCGACGCCCAGCGGTGCCAGCAGCGAGGCGATCGGATGGGCGTCCAAGGTGCGGGCGACAGTGATCGTGCCGGCGATGCCGGCCACGCCGGAGACGAACAGCAGCGGCGCCAGCGCGGCGGCGTTGAACCCGCTGACGTCGAGCAGGAACGGCGTGACGTAGGTCTGCAGAGTCTGGAAGCCGGTGATGCCGAGGGCGGTGGCGACCAGGAGCATGGTGAAGCGTCGTGCGTGCGGTGTGGTGCCCCGGGCGGCACCCCCGGCATCCGGCGGGTAGGACGGGATCAGCGCGACCACCGCGGCGGCGATCGCCAGACCGACCCCGGCCACCACCGCGAACGACGTACGCCAACCGGCCTGCTGCCCGAGCCAGGTGCCCAGCGGGACGCCGAGCACCGAGGCGAGCGCCGCCCCGGTCGAGAACAGCGCCACCACCCGGCCGCGCACGGCGGCCGGGAAGGGGCCGGTCACGGTCGCCGAGGCGACGGACCAGAACAGGGCCTGGGCCAGCGCGGTGACCAGGCGGGCACCGGCCAGCACGGCGTACGTCGGCGCGAGCGCGGCCGCGACGTTCGCCACCGCGAACAGGACCATGGTGGCGCCGAGCAGTTGGCGGCGCGGGATCCGGCGGGTCAACCGGGCCAGCGGCACGGACGCCAGCACGACCACGACGGCGTACCCGCTGACCAGCAGGCCCACCTGCGAGCGCGACCGGTCGAGGTCGGGTGCGATGACGGTGAGCAGGCCGACCGGCAGTAGCTCGGTCGTGATGAACGCGAACGCGGCGAGGGAGAGCACGACGAGCGCGGCCCTGGCCCTGCTCGGCGAAACCTCCGGCGTCACGTCCCACCCTCCTGCCGCCGCCGAATCGCCGCACGAAACTCTCGCGGCCACGGCGATCCTAGATCGCCCAGGGCCGGAGCTTCTCCGGATTACGTACCGCCCAGATGTGCTTGATCCGGCCGTCCACGACCTGGAACGCCATCACCGTCACGGTGACGCCGTCCTGCCGGGCCACCAGGCCGGGCTGGCCGTTGACCGTGCATTCCAGGAACGTCATGTGGGACAGCCGGCCGGCGATGTCGATGGCGTAGCGCGCTACCTGCTCGCGGCCTTCGATGGGGCGGACCATGGTGCTGGCGAGGCCGCCGCCGTCGGCGACCACCGTGACATTCGGGTCGAGGAGGCCGATGAGGGCGTCGATGTCCTTGGCCTCCCAGGCCTTCTTGAAGTCCCCGACGATGCTGGCCTGCTGCACAGGCGGGGTCGCCAGCGCCTGCGACGAGCGGATCCGGCGGCGGGCTGACGAGGCCAGCTGCCGGCAGGCCGCCGGGGTACGGCCGACGATCTCGGCCACTTCGGCAAAGGAGTAGCGGAAGACGTCGTGCAGGACGAACGCGACGCGCTCGGCCGGGGTCATCGATTCGAGTACGACGAGGAACGCCATGCTGACCGACTCGTCGAGGGTGACCCGCTCGGCCGGGTCGACGCCGGTGCCGCCCGGCCGCCCGCTGAACCACTCGACGCCATCGGGCAGCGGTTCGGGGATCCACTCGCCGACGTAGCGCTCCCGCCTCGCCCGCGCCGAGCCGAGCAGGTCGAGGCAGATGCGGCTGGTGACCGTGGTCAGCCAGGCGCCGGGGACCTCGATGGCTTCCCGCTGCTGCGGGGTCAGGGCGTACCAGCGGGCGTACGTCTCCTGTACGGCGTCCTCGGCCTCGGCGAGGGAGCCGAGCAGCCGGTACGCCAGATTGATCAGCTGACGCCGCTCGCTGATGATCGCGCTGAGGCCGCCGTCCGCCGGCTCGGACTGGATGGTCATGGTGTCGCCAGCTCCCCTCGGTCGCTCACCAGGTTCGACGAGACACCGCACCGAACTGTGAGGTCGGCGCGCCGCCTCACATTCTCGGCGACAGTGTCGTCGGACTAACGAGGCGAGCCTCAAGCCATCGCCGAGATCTGGGAGGGAAACCCATGTCCACGACCGCGACGACCACGCAGGACGATCTCCGGTCGCGTCTGTCCGACCCCATGCAGCTCTTCCCCGAGATGCATCTAATCGCCGGAGGCATGTCCAAGGCCATCCGGAACGGCTCGGTTCAGCAGGCCACCATCAGCCTGGTGCAGCTGCGTGCCGGGCAGATCGTCGGCAGCACGTACCACACCGTCCGGCAAGCCGGCGAGCTCCGCAAGGCCGGGGAAGCAGAAGAGCGCATCACCGCCGTGGCGTCCTGGCAGGACGCCCCCTACTTCACCGACGCCGAGCGGATCGCGCTGGAGCTCGTGGAGGCCGTCCTCACCCCGAACCCGTTCGGGGAGCGCGTCTCCGACGAGCTGTACGCCAGGGCAGCCGAGCACTACGACGACAAGGCGCTGTGGACGCTCACCCTGGTGATCAGCCAGATCTGCTTCTTCATCCCCGTCGCGCTCATCGCCAAGCCGATCCCCGGGAAAGCCCCCGGAAAAAACTACAAGAAGTAACCGTTCGTACCGGCGCCGTCACCACAGCGTGATCCAACCACCCCAAGGAGTTCTTCCATGCGTAAGGCCTTTGCCGGGATGGCGAACCTGCTCATGCTGGTCGTCGTAGCCCAGTTCTACTTCGCCGCGGCCGGCGCAGTCAGCACCGCACCCGACGACGAGTCCTATCGGCCGCATCATGCGCTGGGGTACGTGATCTTCTCCTTGCCGGTGGTGATGGCCGTCGTCGCTGCCGTGGCCCGGATGCCACGGCCGCTCATCGGGATGTCTGCTCTGGTCGCCGGACTGGACTCTGTCCAGGTTGTGATCGCGGAGCTCGCCAAGGGGCCCGGCGACACAGCTGGCCCACTCATCTTCGGTCTGCACGCGGTCAACGGTCTCGCCATCGCGGCCGTGGCCGGGATGATCGTTCGGCAGGCACGGACGCTCTCAAGGTCTACGGCCGAACCCGACGTCACTCAACCAGCCAACTGAGTGCTGCTTTCCGCCAGTTCATCGGGGTCGGTCAGAGCGCGGGATCGTTGAGGTAGCGACCGCAGGCGCAGTCGAGGGCATCCTCGGCTGTGCCTGCGCTGCGGGGTTGCTGCCGGTCCGCGGATGGACCATCGGACTCAGCCCGGCGCTCGGCCTGCCAGATGGCGTGACCCTTCAGCAGGTATCCGATCCAGTAGACCGCGAACAGGATCAGGAAGCACGCGAAGAACACCTTCGAGACGATGCTCGCGATGATGAGGGCTTCCGCGCCGTCACCCAGTCCGTGAGCGGCGAATCCGACGAGGCCCAGGACGAGGAAGATGGCCATGTAGATGGGCAGCGTCGAACTATCGGCTGGGTGAGGAGCGCGCGTCAGCCATGGGGCGCGGGGGCCGTTGTTGAACACGCTGTGAGTATCGGGTCGCCGGCCGCTGAATGCCAGGGGGTCTCCTGGTCGGGCAGCAGCCGGCGGTCCCACCCGCTGGCATCGAAACCCTATGCTGACGCTGTGTCCACCGAGCATGGCGAAATTGACCTGGACGAGTACCGCGAGCTGGCTGGATCGGCCGGCGTCAGCCCCAGCCGGCTCGCGGCAAGACACCGGATGATCCTGCGTTTCGTCGCTGTCTTCGTAGCCGGTGTCGTGCTTGGCGGCGCCGTTGTCAACCAGCTTCGAGATTCGCGCGAACAGCGGGAGCGGGGGGCTTCGGTCTCACTCGTGGCCATACCGGCATCAGCCACCAGCATGAGTGCGAGCTCCCCGGGCCGGGTCCAGCTGTACGCGCAACTGGCGCTGATCAACACCGGCGCTGCGCCGATCACGGTTAATGCGGCCATGGCGCAGAGACCGGACGCCCATATTCCTGACACCCGCCTGTCCCGACGAATAGGACCCGGCAGCACCGCCTTGATCGACGTCAGGGTGCGATTTGAGTGCTCGATCCCGATCGAGAACGAGCCGCTGCCGGTGCGGTTCTCGGTCAAGACCGACGACAACCAGGACAGAGAAGTCAACGCCCCCGTCAGCCTAGTGAACAGCGCCTGGGACCTGGAATTCAGGCAGGCTTGCGTATATCTGCGCTAACCTCCAGCGCGCTCACGGGATCGCGAAGAAGCCCAGGAACCGGAAGGCCAGCCACGGCTTACGTCCCCACGCCCGTACTTTCCCCCGCGCGATCAACGGCCACTGGCCGCTCAGGCCCGTGCTCAAAAGGAAGAACGACACCGGGTCAACCGAGATGGTGCAGTCGACCCGCCGCTGTGGGGTGTCGCAGACCGCGGCGACCCCGTCGGTGAAGAGCACCGAGAACCGGGAGACGCCGCGCAG
The DNA here is from genome assembly GCF_040649295.1 of Micromonospora sp. NPDC048999. NCBI lineage: Bacteria > Bacillati > Actinomycetota > Actinomycetes > Micromonosporales > Micromonosporaceae > Micromonospora > Micromonospora sp. NPDC048999. The sequence continues at coordinate 226,560 of NZ_JBEZFI010000003.1, forward strand.
CCGTAGCTCGTAGCACGTGCTCAGGCCGCGCACGGCGGCCGGATCGACGAGGCGGGGCATCGTGGTGACGATGAACGGCAGGATCAGTTCGACGTGCTCCGGCCGCACGAGCGGTGGCTGCCGGAGAGCGGCGGCGATCGCGGTGCCGTGGCTCAGCATGTGCGCGAGCAGATAGCAGCTGAACACACCCAGCGGCATCGCACCCATCGGCGTGCCGACGATCTCTGTAGCCGGCCTAACCCGGGCCGCCTCGATGAACGCCGCGGCCTGCCCGGCGATCCGCTGCGCGAGCACGCCCGGGTCGCGCTCCGTGTCTTCGGCCAGCCACTGGGCGTTGGCGCTGGCCAGCCCGGCCTTCGTCCCGTCGCCGTGCGTCGCCGGCCGACCGGCCGCGATCGTCGCCATGAGTTCGTTGGCCATGGCCAGATGCGCTGCCGCCTCGGCGACGGTCCAGGCCGCACGCGGGATGGGGATGTCGGCGGTGGGTAGCGCGCCGATCAGGTCGGCCAGCCGCGTCGCCACGGCAAGGATTTCGTCGGGCAGCCCGCCACCACCAGCGGGGTCAGCTGTCGGCTGGGCCATGACCTCCGATCCTGGCCGATCCCGGCAACCCTGTCCAGGCGATGACCCCGGGCACCCGCGGCGGTCCCCTGGGGGCGACCTCCGGGGCGAGCTGGTGGTCTTCCCCGATGCCCGGGCGGGCGGGCGTCGTTAGCGTCGGTCGGCAATGGACAGTCGACAGACGGGGAGGACGTCCAATGTTCCGTCACCATCCGCTGCGGGCCGCCCGATGAGGCCCCGCCGCCTGGCTGCTGCCGCCACCGCACTCGGCCTGGTCGCGGTCGGCCTCACCGCCACCACCGGCCCCGCCGCCGCCCACTCCGGCGACTACTCGGCCCTCATCCGGCGCGCCTCGTACGGCGTACCGCACATCACCGCCCAGGACTTCGCCAGTCTCGGCTACGGCGTCGGGTACGTGCAGGCCGAGGACAACATCTGCATCATCGCCGAGTCGATGGTCACCGTCCGCGCCCAACGCTCCCGCTGGTTCGGTACGACCGGCGACGCCGCGGACAACGTCACCAGCGACCTGTTCCACCAGAAGGTCATCGACGAACAAGTCGTCGAGCGGCTGCTCACCGGCCCCCGCGACGGTGTGCACTCGCCGTCGGACGAGGTACGCGACCAGATCCGTGGCTTCGCCGCCGGGTACAACGCCTACCTGCGCCGCACCGGGGCGGCGCAGCTGACCGACCCGGCGTGCGCCGGCAAGCCGTGGGTGCAACCGATCACCGAGATGGACCTGTGGCGGGCCCACTGGACGAACATGGTCCGAGCCGGCTCAGCCGCGCTCGCCGACGGCATCGTCGCCGCCGCCCCGCCCACCGGAAGCGCCCCGGCGCGCCCCGGTGAGATCACCGGCCAGTTGCCCGCCCCCGAGGCGGCGGCCCTGGTCGCCGCCCGCGACGGCGCGCCGGCCGGGGTGGGCAGCAACGCGTACGGGCTCGGCGGCGACGCCACCGCCAGCGGGGCGGGCATGGTGTTGGCCAACCCGCACTTCCCGTGGGACGGCCAGGACCGGTTCTACCGGATGCACCTGAAGGTCCCCGGCCGCTACGACGTCGAGGGCGCCGCCCTGGTCGGTGACCCGCTGATCGAGATCGGCCACAACGGCCGGGTGGCCTGGAGCCACACCGTCTCCACCGCCCGCCGCTTCGCCTGGCACAAACTGACCCTCGCCCCCGGCGACCCGACCAGCTACGTCTACGACGGCAAGCGCCGCAAGATGACCGCCCGCACGGTCACCGTCCAGACCCCGGAGGGGTCGGTCAGCCGTACCCTCTACGACACCCACTTCGGCCCCGTCGTCGTGGTCCCCGGCGTGTTCGACTGGACCACCGACACCGCATACGCGATCAGCGACCCCAACGCCGCCAACAACCGCGCGCTCGACGGCTGGCTGGCCATGGGCCGCGCCCGCTCGGTGGCCGACCTGCGGACCGTGCTGGACCGGCGGCAGTTCCTGCCCTGGGTTAACGTCATCGCCGCCGACAGCGACGGCAAGGCCCTCTACGCCGACCACTCCGTCGTACCCCGCGTCACCGACGACCTCGCCGCCGCCTGCATCCCCGCCGCCTGGCGGGACCTGTACGCCGGCAGCGGCCAGGCCGTCCTCGACGGCTCCCGTTCCGCCTGTGAGCTGGGCCGGGACCGGGACGCGGCCGTGCCGGACATCCTCGGCCCGGCGCACCTGCCCACCCTGATCCGCTCCGACTACGTGACCAACTCCAACGACAGCTACTGGCTGGCCAATCCGGCTCAGCCCCTGGAAGGCTTCCCCCGCATCATCGGCGACGAGCGCACCGAGCGCAGCCTGCGTACCCGGCTCGGGGTCCACCAGGTGCGGCAACGCATCGCCGGCACCGACGGGCTCCCCGGCACCCGCTTCACCACCACCAACCTGTGGACGGTCACCCTCGGCAACCGCGCCTACGGCGGCGAACTGGTCCGCGACGACCTGGTCCGATCGTGTACGGCCCACCCGGTCGCCACCGCCTCCGACGGCACCCGCGTCGACCTGACCGCCGCCTGCGCCGCCCTGCGCGGCTGGGACCTGCGGGTCGACCTGGACAGCCGGGGCGCGCACCTGTTCACCGAGTTCGGCGCTGCCGGCGGCCTGCGCTTCGCCGACGCGTTCGACCCGGCCGCCCCGCTCACCACCCCGAGCCGGCTCGCCGTCGGCGACCCTCGGATCCTTACGGCGCTGGCCGACGCCGTCCGCGCGCTCGACGGCATCCCGCTCGACGCCCGCCTCGGCGACATCCAGACCGAACCGCGCGGCGCCGAACGCATCCCGATCCACGGCGGGCACCCCGGGATCGGCGTCTTCAACATGACGATCAACCCGCTGGAGCCCGGCGTCGGCTACCCGAAGGTGGTGCACGGCACGTCGTTCCTGATGGCCGTCGAGCTGGGCAAGAGCGGGCCGTCCGGCCGGCAGATCCTCACCTACTCCCAGTCGGCCAACCCGAACTCCCCCTGGTACGCCGACCAGACCCGGCTGTACTCGGGCAAGGGCTGGGACACCATCAAGTTCACCGAGCAGCAGCTCAAAGCCGACCCGAACCTGGTGACCTACCGGGTGGGGGAGCGCCACTGATCGACCGAACGTGACCCGGGCCGGCCTGCGGAACCACTGCCGCAGGCCGGCCCGGCACTGTTGCTGAAACGGATCTTGTGGCTACGGGTGCTGGCTGATCTGGTCCACGACCGCGAGCCGCACCACCGCGCTCGCGTACCGGACAGTCCCCCTGGGCTGTTCCTCGAATCGGCCCACCACGATGGATCGCTCGCCCAGGAACCGGTAGGTCTTCGCGTCGAAGATCAGCTCGTGCCGGATGCCGTGGTCCTCACGGGCCACCGCGACGCCGGGGCGTCCGGCGGCATCGGCCACGTTCGGTACGACCTCCACGCCGGGAATTCCCGCGGCCGCCTGGAACGCCGCCGCCAGCACCCGCGGCGGTAGATACGACTCCCTGATCAGGTCGCCGATGGTGATGAAGGCCTGCTCGTGGCGCGGGTTCGCGCCGTGCGAGTTGCGGTACAGGTACTCGCGCATGCCGGCCGCATCTTCCGGCAGGCCGGCGAGGTAGGCCGGCGGCTGGGGCGCGGTAAGAGGCAGGTCTTCCCACGCTCCACCCGAACCCTGGGGGCGGAGCCGGACCAGCCCGTCACGCGTGCCGTCCACCGACCACCAAGCCTGCCGCTCATTGGACTCCCGATGGTGCCCGGTCAGCCGGAGCCTGTCCCGCAGACCGCCGGTGTATTCGGTCACTAACGCCGAGTCGACCGATTCGACGTACACGAGCTGGTCGGGTCGGGGGGCCAGGTCAGGACCGTCCAGCGCGGCCTCCGCCGCGGCGAGGAGCAGGCGGGGTGCGTCGGCGGAGGCATCGACGGGCTCGACCGCCCCGCCGCGGCCGTAGACCACCAGCGTGGCCGCGAGCAGGACTGCCGCGAAAGCCGCCACGGGCACCAAGCCACGCCGCCCCAGCCGCCGCGGCCGTCGCACCGTGGCCGTTCCTGGCCGGGTCGACGACAGCACACGGTGCCGCAGCCCGCCGGGAGCCTGCGGCTCACGAGCGAGGGACTCACCAAGATCCTTGATCATCGTCATCTCGTCCACCGTCGGCTACCTCTCGTTCCGAACGTTCTTGGCGGTGCCCTCGGCCAGTTGCCGGCGTACCTTCTGCCGGGCGCGGCTCAGCCGCGACCGGACCGTGCCGATCGGCAGGCCGAGCACCTCGGCGGCCTCCTCGTAGCTCAGCTCGCTCCAGGCGATGAGCAGCAACAGTTCGCGTTCCCGAGCCGACAGCGCCAGCAGGGCGGCGGCGACGCCGGCTCGGCTGGCCCAGGCCATCACCTCGTCAACCACCCGTTCCGCCGGCCCGTCGACCGTCTCGCGCGGAGCGCTCGCCACCGCCTTCAGATAGGTGCGCTCCTTCCGGCGGTGTCGGGCGATCTCCTTGACCAGGATGCCGAAGAGCCACGGCCGGGCAATCGGCCTTGTCCCGTCGTACCGGGCGCGATGGCGGAAGGCCGCCAGGAACGTCTCGGCCACCACGTCCTGCGCCGCATCGGGCCCGAGCCGACGTTGAGCGTATTGGAAGAGCTGCTCGGCATAGCGGTCGTAGAGGACCGCGAAGAGTTCGGGATTCTCCCTGGAGGCGCGCAGGACCGAGGCGTCCTCGAGCGCCCCGTCTGAGGCCACAGGCGTCAGTCTGCTGGCCATGCCAGGCCTGTCTGCATCACGGATGAGCCTTTCGCTCGGCGGGTCTGTCACCTCTTCTCTCCACTGGGCGCTCATCCGGTTCCCGACCCGTCAGATCGATGACCCACCGGGTCACTCGATTGGACGCCGCTGGCCACTATGGCGGCATGCGCAGATGGCAACGGCCATACTCGCTCGATCTCGCGACCGGCACCGCGGTGCTGGGGCTGGTCGGGGTGGCTGGGTTCGCTACGTTCTTGGTGATTATGTTTGTGCACGGGGAGATGCCGACGCCGTTCGCGTTCTTCGTCGGGGTATGGCTGCCCGGTGCCGTCGCCGCCACGGTGAGGCAGGCGATGTTGGGGGTCTACGTCAGTGATGGCGGCATCCGGTCCCGGTCCTTCTGGCGTACGACCACGGTGCCGTGGGGGTCGGTGTCGGACATCCGCAGCGGCACGTCCACCATGGCGGGCCTGGACATGGGCCGCGTCGCGATCATCATCGAACGAACCGATGGGGTCTCGATACAGACCCCGCTGCAACGCGGCTACATTTTCCGGCCGTTCGAATTCAATCCGCCACTGGGCCGGCTGGCCACCTGGCCAGAACACTATGACGAAATCCTGGCAACACTGCGGGCACACCACCGCGACGCGCAGCGCCGCCGGCAGACCACGCCCACCGGTCAGCTGGCGCATCCCGCCGCCGCTACCCGGCCGACGAGCCCATCCGCCAGAGCCAGCGGGACACGCCAGACCCGCGATGCCCTGACCGCTGACCAGCGGCGCGACATCAACGCGCTGACCCGGCAACACCAGCGTGGCGCGCTCACCGACGCCGAGTTCGCCGCAGAACTGGCGAAGATCCGCGGCATCGACTAGGGCCTTAAGGTGCCGCCCAGCCAGCGGAGCGGAACAGGCCGATCGCGGCGACGAGGCCGGCGACGCCGATCAGGCTAAGCCACCTCGCCGCCGGACTGTCCAACGCCCAGATCGGCCAGCGTCTGCACCTGTCCGGCAAGACGGTGGCGAACAACGTCACCAGCATCCTCGCCAAGCCGCACCTCACCCAACGCAGCCAGGCCATCCTCCGTGCCCGGGGCGCCGGACTCGGCCGCCCTCGCTGAACGCACGTAAGGTGGCGGCACCGCTGCCCACCCGGGCGGCGCCGGTTCGGGGAGGTGGTCGATGCCCACGGGGCTGACCGTTCCACCGGCGGTCGAGGCGGAACGGGTCATCACCGCCGTGCTGGCCGACCTGCGCTCCGGCGCGCACCGGGGCGTCGTGGTCGACTCGCCGCCCGGCGCCGGGAAGTCCACCCTCGTGGTCCGCGCCGCCACCGAGCTGGCCGCCGCCGGCGAGCCGCTGATCATCATCGCGCAGACCAACGAGCAGGTCGACGACCTCATCGACCGGCTCGCCCGCAAGACCCCGCAGCTGCGCATCGGCCGGCTCTCCGCCACCGACTACCAGCCGTCCGAGCGGGTCGCGGGCCACGACACGGTCCAGGTCGCCGCCAAGGTCGCCGACCTCGCTGGGTCAGCCATGATCATCGGTACGGCCGCCAAGTGGGCCACCGTGAGCGAGGGCATCTGGCCGTGGGCGATCGTCGACGAGGCGTACCAGATGCGCTCGGACGCCCTGCTGCGCGTGGCCGGCCGGTTCGAGCGGGCGCTGTTCGTCGGCGACCCCGGGCAACTCGACCCGTTCTCCACCGTCGAAACCGCGCGCTGGACCGGCCTGACCTGGGATCCGATGCAGTCGGCGGTGGTCACCCTGCTGCGGCACAACCCGGAGCTCCCCGTACACCGGCTGCCGGTGTCCTGGCGGCTGCCCGCCAGCGCGGCGCCGGTAGTCGCGCAGGCGTTCTACCCGTTCACCGGATTCCGGGCCGGCACCGGGCCCGCCGACCGGGCGCTGTCGCTCACCGAACCCGGGCCGGGCGACCCGGTCGACGCGACCGTGGAGCTGGCCGCCGCCTCCGGCTGGGCGCTGCACGAGCTGCCGGCCCGGCACACCCTGCGTACCGATGGCGAGGCCGCAGCGGCCTGCGCGGAACTGGCCCTGCGGGTGCTGCGTCGCGGCGCGGTCGCGGTCTCCGAGCAGGCGCCCGGCGGCGCGGCGGTGACGGCGGACCGGATCGCCGTCGGCGCCGCCCACCGCGACCAGGTCGCGGCGATCCGCGCCCGGCTCGGCGCGGCCGGCGCGGGCGTCACCGTCGACACCGCCAACCGGCTCCAGGGCCGGGAGTACGACATGACGATCGTGCTGCACCCGCTGTCCGGGCGGCGCGACGCCACCGCGTTCCACCTGGAGTCGGGGCGGCTGTGCGTGCTCGCCTCCCGGCACCGGCACGCGTGCGTCGTGGTGGCGCGGACCGGGATCGCCGAGCTGCTCGACGCGCACCCGTCGACCGAGCGGGTACACCTGGACGTGCCGGTGAAGTTCCCGGACGGCTGGGCGGCCAACCAGACCATGCTCACCCACCTCGGCAGCGGTCGCTTCCCTGGCCGAGGGCCGACCCCGGGCGGGTGAGCGAGCCCACCCGCCGCTAGCAGGTAAAGGGAGCCTTACCTTATGGTGGACTGGTGGTACGACGCCCTTCCGCCAGCCCGCACCCTCGCCAGCTGACCGACGACGCCGCGACGGCGCAGCGGCCGGCGGGCCAGGTGTCGCTGCTCGCCGACCTGCCCCGGGGCCACCGGGCCACGGTCGTCCGGGTCGCCGACGACGCCCACCCCGCCACGGCGCGTCGCCTCGAAGATCTTGGGTTCACCAGCGGCACCGAGGTGGAGGTCGTCCGCCGCGCCCCGCTGCGCGACCCGGTCGTCTACCGCGTCAAGGACTACGAACTGTGCCTGCGCCGGGCCCAGGCGCAGTGCGTGCTGATCCGAGAAGCCGCCTGATGGACGCCGGATGCCACAGCGAGGGCACCCCCGGCGCCGTTGACACCGCACTGCCGCGCATCGCCCTCATCGGTAGCCCCAACGCCGGCAAGACCAGCATTTTCAACGCACTGACCGGCATGCACGCCAAAACGGGCAACTACCCGGGCGTGACGGTGTCCCGGTTCATCGGCAGCACCCGGATCGGCGACCAGCGTTATGTGATCGAGGACCTGCCGGGCACCTACAGCCTCGAGCCGATCAGCCCGGACGAGCAGGTCATGGTCGACGTCCTGCACGGCCGGCTGGACGGTGAGCAGCCCCCGGACGCGCTGCTCGTCGCCATCGACGCCACCACCCTGCGCCGTTCGCTGCGCTTCGTCGCGCAGGTGTTGCGGCTCGGCCTGCCCACCTGCGTCATGGTCACGTTCACCGACGAGCTGTCCGGCCGTCAGGGCCACCTCGACGTCGAGGCGTTCGAGCAGGCCCTGGGCGTGCCGGTGGTCCGGGTGATCGGCAACCGCGGGCAGGGCATCGACCGGCTGCGCGAGCGGATCGCGCAGTGGCGGACGTGGTCTGCCCCGGTTCTGCCGCCACCCGCCGACCCGGCCGAGACGGACGCCTGGGCGGAATCGGTGCTGACGTTCGCCGCGTACCGGGCCCCCGGACGGCACCGCGTCACCCAGCGCGTCGACGCCGTGCTGCTGCACCCGGTCTGGGGCACCATCGTGTTCTTTGCCGTGATGGTGCTGTTCTTCCAGACCGTGTTCACCATCGCCGCACCCCTGCAGGGCTACGTCGAGACGTTCTTCGGCTGGTTGTCCGGGCTGACCGCCGAGCACATCGGCAACCGCTGGGCGGCCGGGCTGCTCGGTGAGGCACTGCTCGGCGGCATCGGCGCGGTCCTCGTCTTCGTGCCACAGATCGTGCTGCTGTTCCTGCTGATCGCGCTGCTCGAAGGCGTCGGCTACATGTCCCGGGCCGCGTTCCTCATGGACCGGGTGATGGCCCGCGCCGGCCTGGAGGGGCGCGCGTTCGTGGCGCTGCTGTCCTCGTTCGCCTGCGCCATCCCGGGCATCATGGCCACCCGTACGCTGCCCTCGGCCAAGGATCGGCTGGCCACGATGATGGCCGCGCCGCTGATGACTTGCTCGGCCCGCCTGCCCGTGTACGTGTTGCTGATCGGCCTGCTGGTGGACCCGCAGGCGCGCGTTGGGCCCTTCGGCGTGCAGGGCCTGGTCATGTTCGGCATGTACCTGCTCGGCGCGGTGTCGGCGATGGTTGCCGCCTGGGCTTTCAAGAAGATCGGCGACCGCCGCGGCGCGCTGATGCCGTTCTACATGGAGATGCCGCCCTACCGGCTGCCCTCGGTGCGGTCCGTCCTCGTCGCGATGGGCCACTCGGCGAAGTCGTTCCTGCGCAAGTGCACCACGATCATCGCCGTCACCACGGTCGCGCTCTGGCTGCTGCTGAACCTGCCCCTGCACTCCGACGCCGAACTGCGCGCGCACGGAGTCGACCCGGGCGACTCGGCGGCCGTCGCCACCTACGTCACCGACCACAGCTACGCCGCCGATCTTGGCCATTTGGTCGCGCCGGTGTTCGAACCGCTCGGCTTCGACTGGCGGATCAACGTCGGCGTCCTGTCGGCCCAGTCGGCGCGGGAGACGTTCGTCGCCACCCTCGGGCAGGTGGCCGCCGCCGACGATCCCGAGCAGCCGACCCAGGCGCTGCGGTCGATGACTCACACGGACGGGCCCCACGCCGGTGAGCCCCTGTTCACCGCGCCGACCATCGCGGCCCTGTTGGTCTACTTCGCCTTCGCGATGCAGTGCATGGCCACCATCGGCGTCATGCGGCGGGAGACCGGCGGGTGGAAGTGGCCGATGATCGCGTTCAGCTACCTGACCGTGCTGGCCTGGGTGATGGCCTACCTGGCCCGTACGGTTGTCGCGCTGCTGGGCGGGTGAGTGGTGCTGATCCCGATCCACCCCCAGCCGGTCCCGGACCGGCCGGACCAGCTGCGGTGGATCACCCCCGGCGGCGTTCTGCCCTTTCGTGGCGTCGCCGCGACGGCGCCGGAGCCGCTCGGCGCCCTGCTCCGCGACGGCACCCTCGACGAGGTACGGGTGGAGACGGCCGGCGTCGTGACCACCCTGGGTCCCGGCCGTACATGGTCCGGGGAAGGCACCCGGGTCCGCTCGGCCCTGCACGCGGCCCTCGCCGACCCCGCCAGCTGGCGGCCGGCCGACGTGGCCGACAAGCCTGACGACGCGCCACTGCGGGAAGCGGCGCAGGCCCTGCTCGACGGGCAGGTCGGCGAGTTCGCTCGCTCGCACGGCGGCCACATCGAGCTGGTCGACGTGCACGACGGCACAGTCACCGTCCGCCTCGGCGGCGCCTGCCGAGGCTGCCCCGCCTCCCGACTCACCCTGCGCCACCGCCTCGAAGACCAGCTCCGCCGGCGCTGCCCGGACCTGGTCGCGGTCACCGACACCACCGCCCCCCAGAACTGACCCCGCTCCCGGCCCACCCCATCCCGCCCGGAACCTATGGCGTCGCGGCGTCGCGTTGTGCGCGGGTCTCGATGAAGGCGGCGATGCCGTCCAGGATTCGGGCTAGCCCGAAGGTGAAGTCGCTCGCCGGGTCTTCGGGTTGGTCCATCGCGCCGGCGTCGATCGCCTGTCGCAGCATGGGAAATCGCTCGGCCTGCACGAGATGCCGCATCAAGCCGCCGAACTCGGTGATCACCGCCTCCACGCTTTGCCCGCTGGCGCGCGCCGCGTCGACCATCTGGCCGCGTGTTAGGGCGTCGTACCGGATGTAGCCGTTGACCAGCATCAGCAGAGATAACTTCTCCGCCTCGGTTAGCCCGGTTTCGGTCAGGGCGCAGAGGCCGGTTTCCATCCATGCGAGCTGCCGCGGGGTGGCCGGCGGAGCGGCGACCGGCACCTGCAGAATCCATGGGTGCTCGCGGTACAGGGCGAACATTCCGTGTGCCCACCGCTCGACCGCGGCCCGCCACGTCTCGCCGGGCGCTTTCGGCGCTGGTGGCTCACCGGCCGCTGCCTCCATCATCAGCAACACGAGCTCGTCCTTGTTCGCGACATGGCGATAGAGCGCCATCGCGGAGGTCGACAGCTCACCGGCGACCCGGGGCATGGATACCGCGGGGTAGCCCTCGGCGCGGGCGATGTCCACGGCTGTCGCGACGATTCGATCGGCGCTCAGTGTCGGTTTTGGGCCCTTGGTGGGCCTTTCCCGTAGGCCCCAGGCCGCTTGCAGGGCACTGGGCACCGGGCTGGTCTCGGTCATCGACGCTGATTTCTCCTTCGGGCTTGACCCCCATCCTAGTACTGCGTAATGCTTAAGCAGTAACGCGTAAGCCGTACGCAGTAAACCGTCTCGCCTGGAGGAAGCCGTGCACAACACCATGACGCCGCCGCGAGCGGGCCGGCGGGAGTGGATCGGGCTCGCTGTGCTGATCCTGCCGCTGCTGCTGGTCTCGATGGACGTCTCGGTTCTCTACTTCACCGTGCCGTTCATCAGCCGCGACCTGGCACCGAGCAGCACCGAACAGCTCTGGATCTTCGACATCTACGGGTTCGTGCTGGCCGGGTTCCTGATCACCATGGGAGCGCTCGGCGACCGTGTGGGTCGGCGCCGCCTGCTCATGATCGGGGCACTCGGGTTCAGCGCGGCGTCCGCACTGGCGGCGTATTCCAGCAGCGCGCCGATGCTGATCGGCGCGCGGGCGGTCCTCGGCGTCGCCGGCGCGACCCTGATGCCCTCCACGCTCGCGCTGATCCGCAACATGTTCCACGACGAGAAGCAGCGCTCCACCGCGATCGCCGTCTGGACCGCCGTGATGACCTGCGGGATCGCGCTGGGCCCGATCGTCAGCGGCCTGCTGCTCGAACACTTCTGGTGGGGCTCGGTCTTCCTGATCAACGTCCCGGCGATGGTCCTGCTGCTGGCCCTGGCGCCGATCCTGCTGCCGGAATACCGCAACTCGGGGCGCGGTCGGTTCGACCTCGCCAGCGCCATGCTCTCGATCGCGGCAGTCGTACCAGTCATCTGGGGCATCAAGGAGATCGCCGCGCACGGCGCCGACGTGACCAGGACCGCCGCCATCGTCGCGGGCCTGGTGATCGCGGCGGTGTTCATCCGGCGTCAGCAGCGCCGCCCGGACCCGATGCTGGACCTGGCCGTCCTGCGCCGTCCGGCGTTCGCCGGGTCAGTGGTGGTGAGCCTGCTCGCGACGTTCGCGATGATCGGTTTCGCGGTCCTGTCCACCCAGTACCTGCAGTTGGTGCTCGGCATGAGTCCGCTCAAGGGTGCGCTATGGAGCTTGGTGCCGTCCGTCGGGGTCGGCGCGGCTGCCCCGATCGCGTCCACGCTGGCACGGCGCGGTGTGGACCGCGCGAGGATCATCGCCGCTGGATTCCTTGTCGCCGCCGGCGGCTTCGCCCTGCTCAGCGCGGTGCCGGTCGAGTCGGGTCTATGGGTGTTGCTGGTCGGGTCCGGGATGTACGCGGCCGGCCTTGTCGTGGTGCTGTCCACCGCTACGGAACTGGCCGTCGGCACGGTCCCGCCGGAGCGAGCCGGAGCGTCCTCGGCTCTGATGGAGACCGCGACCGAGTTCGGCGGCGCGCTCGGCATCGCGATCCTCGGCAGCATAGCCACCGCGGTGTACCGCACCCAGCTTGGCGACCACGTGCCGGGCCCCGCCCGGGAGACCCTCGGTGGAGCCGTCGTCACCGCGGAACAACTGCCGTCGGCCGCGGCCACGGGTCTGTTGCAGTCCGCACGGGAGGCATTCGTCGCCAGCATGCACACCGTTGTCTGGACAAGCGCAGCGATCATGCTGCTGGCCGCTGCGGTAGCTCTCACATGCTTGCGCGGAGTAGCGACTCCGCGTCAGGCAGCAGAACCCGAACTTCTCGCAAAGGCATAATCAGTCGTCGTGCCTTCGGTAGTCCCGCCCCCTGATTATGGAGTTGTGGCGCCTCGAATGCCCGGGATGGGGCTTTGCGAGGCGCCACGGTTCCATGATCGACGGGGCGGTCAACACATCACGGCTGGTCAGAGGAAGTAGCGGAGCCAGATGTAGAGCCAGGCGATCAGGCAGCTCATGATCGTGACGATGATGCCGTACCGGGTGAACTGCCAGAACGAGATGCGGTGACCGGTGCGGGCGGCGATGCCGATCGCCACCACGTTGGCGCTTGCGGCGACCGCCGTGCCGTTGCCGCCGAAGTCCGCGCCGAGGGCGAAGGCCCACCAGAGCGCCTGGCCGATCCGCGCGTCGGGCACCTCGGCCACCAGTCCTTCGACCACCGGGGCCATGGTGGCGACGTACGGGATGTTGTCGAAGAAGGCCCCCAGCACCGCCGAGCCGAACAGCAGCGCGGTCGCGGCACCGAAGAAGTTGCCGTCCACCTGGCCGATCACCCACTCGCCGAACGTGCTGATCACGCCGGTGTGTGCCAGGCCGGAGACCATCACGAACAGGCCCATGAAGAAGACCAGGGTGGGCCACTCGACCTCGTTGAGCACCTCGGTGACGTCCATGCGGGAGACCAGCAGCATCACCCCCGCGCCGACCATCGCCACCACCGACGGATCGATGTGCAGCACGGAGTGCAGCGAGAAGGCGACCACCACCAGGCCGAGTACGACCAGGCAGCGCGTCAGCAGCCGTACGTCGGTGATCGCCCGCCGCTCCTGCAGCGCCAGCACCGCGTTGACGTGTTCCGGGTTGTACCGGAACGACTTGCGGAACAGCACCCGGGTGAGGAGCACGAAGACCACGAAGATCACCACGACGATCGGGGCCATGTGCACCAGGAAGTCCGTGAAGGTCAACCCGGCGCGGCTGCCGATGATGATGTTCGGCGGGTCGCCGATCAGGGTCGCGGCACCGCCGATGTTGGAGGCCAGGATCTCGGCGATCAGGTACGGCTGCGCCGGGATGTGCAGCCGGTTGCAGACCACCACGGTCACCGGGGCGACCAACATGATCGTGGTGACGTTGTCCAGGAACGGCGACGCGACGGCGGTGATCAGCATCAGCATCACCATCAGTCGGTACGGCTTACCGCCCGACCGCTTCGCGGACCAGATGGCGAGGTAGTCGAAGAGGCCGGTCTGTTTCAGTACGCCGACGATGATCATCATCCCGAGCAGCAGGAAGATGACCTCCCAGTCGATCCCCGCGTGCTGGGAGAACCACACGTCGGCCCCGGGCGCGAAGCCGAGCACCAGCATCACGGCGCCGGCGACCAGCACGACCTTGACCTTGTCGATCTTCTCGGTGGCGATGAAGAAGAACGCCACCACGAAGATGACCAGCGCGGCAATGGCGCTCACCGGTCACCCTCCGACCGGCTCGCGCCCCCGTACGCTGGGATCAGACGTCCGGGTGGGCCACCGCGAATTCGGCGATCACCCGCTCCAGGGTGATCGCCCCGACCAGTACGCCGGCGCGGTCGACCACCGCCACCAGCGGGCTGCGCTGCCCGGCCATCAGGGCGGCCACCTCCAGCAGCGTCCCGTCCAGGCTGACCGTGACCACCCGGGCCGGCTCCCGATGCAGGCAGTCGCCCACGGTCAGGTCGCCGAGTTCGTCCCAGTAGTGATCCGCGTGCGCCTCGTCGATGGCCCGAGCCAACGCCCGATCCGCCCGGTAGCTGTCGGGCACCGCCATCCGCAGCACCTGGGTGCCCGGCAACACCGTGCGCGGGCGGCCCCGGTCGTCCACCACGATCATGCCGGGTAGCCGGCGTAGGGCCATCAGCCGGACCGCATGGGCCACGGAGTCCCGAACGGTCACCGTCGGTACGGTCACGGCGATCTGCTGTGCCTGCATTCCACCAACTCCCCGGGCCTGGACCAATCTCCTGATACGCGGCGATCATGCGGACCCGCTCTGAAGCTCGGCGAGCTGCCGTTCCAGGCTCGCCAGCCGGTCGGCGACCGAGGCGCTCTGCAGCACCTCGGCGACCTGGTCGGCCTCGTCAAGGTCCAGTTCGATGCGGTCGACCGGTACGTCCGGATCATCCGCCCCGTAGCGGAGCAGCGACCGTTGGCCGGTCTGATACACAAGTACGCCAAAGCGCTGCCCGCGCCGGGTCAGGAAGTGGTTGACGACGCCGACGCCGGAAACACTGGTTCGGGTGACCTCCACTGTGGCCTCCTTCGGGTAGGGGCGGCTGCTCGCCATCAACGTTTCGGGAATTCGGCCCGACCGACCATGGGGTCCGACACCCATCTCGACCGGGGCGGAACATGCAGGTGAACAGGGGTGTGAATGGGTGCTCGACCGGATGGACAAAACGGCTGCTGCGGGTGAGGCTGGCCCGGTGACCAACACCGCTGACCGCGCTGCCCGCCCCGGACCCGGCCGCCGGGCGGAGGCCGGACGCCGGGCGCCGGCCCAGGCGTTGTTCCGCCGGCTGGTCCTGCTGAACGGCCTGGTCTTCACCATCGGCACGCTCGTGCTCGCGATCTCGCCGGCCACCGTCTCGTCGCTGGTACGGCTGGCCGAGATCCCGGTGCTGGCCGTCGGGCTGGCGCTCATCCTGACGGTGAACGCCCTGCTACTGCGGGCCAGCCTGGCCCCGCTCGACGCGCTGACCGCGCTGATGCGCCGGGTGGACCTGCTGCGCGGCGGAGACCGGCTGGTGGATTCCGGCAACGGCGACCTGGCGGACCTGATCGCGACCTTCAACGCGATGCTGGACCGGCTGGAGGCGGAACGCACCGCCAGCAGCGCGGACGCGCTCGCCGCCCAGGAGGGGGAACGGCAGCGGATCGCCCGGGAACTGCACGACGAGATCGGGCAGAGCCTCACGGTCGTGTTGCTCGGCCTCAAACGGGCCGTGGACCGGGCCCCCGACGAACTGCGCGATGAGCTGCAGGCCGTACAGGAGACGCTGCGGTCCAGTCTTGACGACGTGGGACGGGTGGCCCGCCGGCTCCGGCCGGACGTGCTGGAGGATCTCGGGCTGCTCAGCGCGATGAACGCGCTGGCGACGGAGTTCTCCCAGACCAGTGGGGTGCCGGTGGTGCGACGGGCGAAGCCGGACCTGCCTCCGCTGAGCCCGGAGAAGGAACTGGTGATCTACCGGATCGCCCAGGAGAGCCTGACCAACGTGGCCCGGCACGCTCGGGCCGGCCGGGTCGAGCTGTCGCTGCGGCCCGACGCAGGCACGGTGGTGCTGCGGGTCGCCGACGACGGCCTCGGCGAGGTGAGCCGGGAGGGCACCGGCATCCGAGGAATGCGGGAACGGGCGCTGCTGATCGGGGCCCGGCTGTCCATAACCGCCGTGCCCGGCACCGGTACCGAGGTCCGGCTGACCGTTCCCGCCGACGGTCCCACTCCGTCGGTGGTGGAGAGTAAGCGGGGGTGAGCGTGTCCACGACCAAGACCCGGATCATGCTGGCGGACGACCACGCACTGGTCCGGCGGGGGCTACGACTGATACTCGACGCCGAGCCCGACATGACGGTGGTCGCCGAGGCCGCCGACGGGGCGGAAGCGGTGGAGGCGGTCCGCCAGTCCGAGATCGACCTGGTCATTCTGGACATCGCCATGCCGCGGATGACCGGACTGCAGGCGGCCCGGGAGATCTCCCGACGAGCCCCCGGCGTACGCATCCTGATGCTCTCGATGCACGACAACGAGCAGTACTTCTTCGAGGCGCTCCGGGCCGGAGCCTCCGGCTACGTGCTCAAGTCGGTCGCCGACCGTGACCTGCTGGAGGCGGTCCGGGCGGCGATGCGCGGCGAGCCGTTCCTCTATCCCGGCGCGATCACCGCGCTGATCCGGGACTACCTGCACCGGGCCCGGCAGGGCGAGAAGCTGCCGGAGAGCATCCTGACGCCCCGGGAGGAGGAGATCATAAAGCTGATCGCCGAGGGGAATTCGGCGAAGGAGATCGCCGAGACGCTGGTGATCAGCGTGAAAACGGTCGACCGGCACCGGGCCAACATCCTCCAGAAGCTCGGCATGCGGGACCGGATCGACCTCACCCGGTACGCGATCCGGGCCGGCCTGGTCGAGCCCTGAGCCGGACGGCAGTCTCAATATGCCGATGCTCTCGGACCTCCGGGTCGGCGTTCATGGCCGTCCACGGCGGCAGGTCGGAATCCTGCCAGTCCCGCAGGACAAGCCGCTCAGTCTCGATCTTCACATCCGGCGAACCTGCAACCCCGCCGGAGCTCGGCAAAGAGCATCATCCGCCCGGCCTCCCGTTGCGTGCCTGGGCCAGAATCCACGCCGTGACAACTTCGCTCCATCGTTCCGACGACGCACGACTCCGCCGACTTCTCCTGGCCGCCGGCTTCGCGGTGCCCGGGGTGCTCGCAGCGCTCGGAAACCTGTTCGGCTGGTGGGGGGTGGCGCTGCCTGTCTTTGTGGGGTCCATAGCAGCGTTTGGCGGCTGCGCGATGTGGATCAGCGGGGAGTCGATCGAGGGTGCGCGCGCCTGGAAGCGATTCGCAGTGACCGCATCCGTCGCCCACTGCGTGTGGGTGTTCGCGATGACGGGGGCCCCTCTGGTCACTGTGCTCGACCTGCGGGGAGAGCCGGTGGTGGCGAGGATCGTGAATCACGACGTCATCCATCACTCCAGCCGCGGAGGCGGATATGACGAGCACTGCTACCGCCTGCAGCGTAGCGACGGCACGCCGCTGTCCAGGGACCTCTGCGGCAACGGCGACCGGTACAAGTTTGTTGTCGGTGAGGACCTCACCGTGCTGGTCGACCCGAGCGGGCTGTTCGTACCCGAAATTCCGGACAGAGTTGCCACCGCCCGCGTCTGGCAGGGGCTCGGGCTGGTGAGCTTCGTCGCGGCCGTCGGGTCTTACTGGGTCGCTGGCGTGCTTCTGAAACGTGCGGAGGACCGCGCCACCGCCGCTCTGGAAGCGGGCCCACATCCGCAGTGGCGAGCACCGGCTCACCCTGGCCCACGACCCAGACGTGGCCGCAAGCGCACGGGCCGCAACCACCTCGTTCCGGTACGGCACCCACATCCACCACGATCCAGACGTCGCAGCAAGCACAAACCCTGATCAACCCACTGCTTGGTCAGGCGTTGAGGTACGCGAGGACGGCGAGGACCCGCCGGTGCGAGTCGTCGAAGGCACAGGAACAGCGGTTCGCTCTCTCGGTGCCGGGGGCCTTCTGCGTGTGGGGCGCGGTCATCTCCACCGCGTTGCTTCGCCGGGAAGCCCAGCAACGCGAGGCGGCGTATCCGAAGTAGTCGACCCGTACAACCGCTTCCGACCGACGGCCGTCTGTAGGGGGGAACTGACGGAGGTAACCGGATGCCCGACGCGTCGGAACAGGAATACGTCGAGTACGTCAACGCGCGGCTGCCGATGCTGCACCGGCTGGCGTATTCGCTGTGCGGAGACGTCGACCAGGCCGACGACCTGGTGCAGGAGACGGCGGTCCGGCTCTTCGAACGCTGGTCCCAGGCGTCGCGGGCCGACCAGATCGACGCGTACGTCAGGACGATCCTGGTGCGGCTCTTCCTCGACGGCCGTCGGAAGGGCTGGTGGCGGATCCGGCTCTTCGGCGCGCCGCCGGACGTCCGCCGCACCGAGGACCGCGGCGCGGAGGACCGTACGGTGCTGCGCGACGCCCTGGCGAAGGTGCCCCCGCGTCAGCGGGCCGTGCTGGTCCTGCGATTCCTGCACGACCTGCCGGTGGACGAGGTGGCCCGCGCCCTGGGCTGCTCGGCCGGCACGGTGAAGAGCCAGACCTCGCACGGTCTTGCCGCGATGCGCCGACTGCTCGGCAACCGGGAGTTGATGGAGACGGGAGCGGTGTGATGACAAACGATGAGGAAAACTTCGCCGGACTGCTGCGCCACCTCGACGACGGCCCCGACCGGCCGCCCCGGGTGGACCTGGTCACGGCGATGCGCGAGGCCCGCCGTCGCCGGCGCAACCGGCGTACGCTCACCGCCTCGGTTGCCGGGATGGCGGCGGTGGCGGCGGTGGCGGCGGTGCCGCTGGCCGTACGGGCCGATCGGCCGGCCGAGCAGGGGCCGCCGATGGCGGCGGGGACGTTGGCCAGCGCCAGCCTTCCGCCGACGTCGTCCGGGCCGACCACCTGCACGGCTGAGCTGCTGCCCATCCCCGGGGGGGCCCGCTTCAGCCAGGTCACGGGCGGCGACCCGACTGGCCGGTATCTGCTCGGTCGCTCATCCCAGAAATACGATGGCAGGAGCATCTCGTATCCGATGATCATCTGGGACGGCGACCAGGCCCGCGAGGTGCGGCTGCCTGGCTCCGACCAGCTGCTGGCCGATATCAACCCGTCCGGCGTCGCCGTCGGTGTGGCGTATACCGGTGACCAGCCGCAGCCGTACGTGGTGCGGTCGGGCCGGGCCACCCGGCTGCCCGGGGTGGCAGCGGGCGTGGCCAAGGCGATCAGTGACGACGGCCGGATCGTCGGGGCTCGGCAGGTCGGCGATCGGCAGCTGCCGGTGCTGTGGCCCGCCCCGGACAAGACCGCCGTCGACCTGCCGCTGCCTGGCCCGCAGTGGCAAGGGATCGCCATCGGCGTCGACTCCGACGGCACGGTCGTCGGCAGGATTCAGATCGGTTTCCAGGGCGCGATGCGGGCGGTCGTCTGGCGGTCCGGCGGAAAGCCCGAGCTGCTGCCGCTGCCGTCCGTCACCGGCGGTATGGCTATCGAATTCGCTCCGCAATCGTTCCAGGGCGGGTGGATCACCGGCACGGCGTATCGGAATGAGGGCAACGGGTCCATACACGCGGTCCGCTACCAACTGGCCCGCGGCGAGTACGCGCCGGTGCCGGCCAATCTCATGACGTCCGCCGGCAACGGTCAAGGATGGATGGTCGGCCTGGTCGCCCCCAGGGACGCCGGACTGATCACCGACGGCGGGCTGGTGCGGCTGCCCGACCTCGCCGGGCGCACCAGCCTCGGCGCGGGCGCGGTGAGCGTCAGCGATGACGGGCAGGTGATCGGCGGCACGCTCGGCACGAATTTGGACCGGCGCGGCATCGACGACCTGCGGGCGGTCCGCTGGCGCTGCCACTGACCTGGTTACCCGGAATTCGGGCTGCGGCCCAGTTGGCTGTGCCGGAGAAATCCACTACAGATGTGCCGGAGATGTAGTGGATTCCTCCCGTGGGCCCAGCGGACGATTGGCGGGTTGTGGCCGGCGACCGACCACAACCCGCCGTCCTTTCGAACGTCCTTGGTCAGGGCGTGGCGAGCGCCTCGGTCGGGGCGAGGCGGGCGGCGCGGATGGCCGGGTAGAGCCCGGCGAGCGCGCCGATCAGCAGGGTGGCGCCGACCCCGCCGCCGACCGCCCACGCCGGCACCACCGTGGGCCAGGACTGCGAGAACGCGTAGCCGGCGGTCACCCCGCTGCCCAGCAGCACCCCGCCCAGCCCGCCGAGAGCGGACAGCAGCAGCGACTCCGCCAGGAACTGGATGCGTACCTGGCCACGGGTCGCGCCGAGCGAACGGCGTAGGCCGATCTCCGGGCGGCGTTCCAGCACCGAGATGACCATCGTGTTCGCCACCCCGACACCACCCACCAGCAGGGCGACCGCGCCGAGGCCGAGCAGCAGCCCGGTGAACGCCTCGTCGGTGGCCTGCTTCGCGGCGAGCGCGTCGGAGGGCCGGGACACCTTCACCTCGTTCGGCGCCTCCGGGTTCGCGGTGGCGCCGAGCACCGCGCGTACCGCCTCGACCGCCGTGTCGGCGGTGCGGGCGTACACGGTGGTCGGATGCCCGTCGAACCCGAGATACGACGTCGCCGCGTCCCAGCCGACCAGCGCGGACAGGTCCAGCTCCGGGGCCAGCGGCACGGGTGCCAGGATCCCCACCACGGTGAACCAGCGCGGTCCGAGCTGGACCTGCACGTCCGTGCCGGCGGCGCCGATGCCGAGCCGACGTGCGGTGGTGGCGCCGAGCACCACCGCCGGGTAGCGGGCCGTGGCGGCGTTCAGCCAGGTGCCGCTGGTCAGCTCCAACCCGACGGTGTCGCGCAGTTCCAGGCTGGTCGCCCGGGCGGCGATCCCCCCGCTTTCGCCTCGGGGGATCAGATCCGACCGGTACACCCGCGCGTCGCTGAGCAGCCCGGTGGCGGCGACCGTCCGCACCGGCCCGATCCGCCCGATCATCGCCACCGACTCGGTCGGCAGCTGGGCGTCGCCGCCGAAGAGCGCGTTGCCCGGACCGACGGTGAGCAGGTTGGTGCCGAGCGCGGCGAGCGTGCGGTCCAGCTCCGCCCGCGACGACGCGGAGATCCCGACCACCGAGACCATGGCGGCGATCCCGATCGCGATGCCCAGCGCGGACAGCACGGCCCGCAACGGCCGGGTACGCAGCCCGACCCCGCCGACCCGCAGGACGTCCCGTGGCCGTAGCCGGGCGGGGACCAGTCCGGTCATGCCGGCACCCCCAGGGAACGCTGGTCGGCCACGATCCGGCCGTCGCGCATCTGCACCCGTCGGGGCAGCTGGGCCGCGATTTCCAGATCGTGGGTGATCACCACGATGGTGGTCCCGGCCGCGTGCAGCTCACGCAGCAGCGCCAGCACCCCGGCACCGGAGGCCGAGTCCAGGTTGCCGGTCGGTTCGTCCGCCAGCAGCAGCGCGGGCGCGCCGACGACCGCGCGGGCGATCGCCACCCGCTGCCGCTCGCCGCCGGACAGCTCGTGCGGCCGGTGATCGAGCCGGTGTCCCAGCCCGACCCGGACCAGCGCGGCCTCCGCGCGCCGCCGCCGCTCCCGCAGGGGTACGCCCGCGTAGAGCAGCCCGTCGGCCACGTTGTCCCGTACCGGCACGTTCGCGGCGAGGTGGAACTGCTGGAAGACGAAGCCGATCCGGGACGACCGGAGCGCGGAAAGCTGCCGGTCACCGAGGCCCGCCACGTCGTACCCGTCGATGCGTACCCGGCCGGTCGAGGGCCGGTCCAGGGTGCCGATCAGGTGCAGCATGGTCGACTTGCCCGACCCGGACGGGCCGACGATCGCGACCAGCTCGCCGTAGCGGACGGTCAGCGACACCCCGTCGAGGGCCCGTACGTCGCCGGGATAGACCTTGCTCACGTCGGTCAGCTCCACAACCGCGTCGCCGGTCACGTCGGCATCCCCACCGTCGCCCCCTCGGCGAGCCCCGCACCGGAGACCTCCACCCGGCCGGCGGCGAACAGCCCGGTCTCGACCGCGATGATCCGGGTGCTGTCGCCCTCGACCAGCTGCACGCCGTAGCCGCCCTCGGCCAGGGCCAGCAGCGCGGCGACCGGCACGGTGAGCACGTCCGGACGCTCGGCGGCGGTGAAGGCCACCTTGGCCGAGGCCTGGTCGAAGCCGGTCAGCGCCTTCGGGTCGGCCACGGTCACGGTGACCTCGATCTTGGTCTCCGGATCGCTGCCACCGCCCGGCCCGCCGCCGCTGCCGGTGTCGATCACCGTCTCCGTGTCGGTGATCGTCCCGGGGACCTGCTTGCCGTTGGGCAGCGTGACGCTCACCTTGGCGCCCCGCTTCGCCAGCCGCTCGTCGTCGACCTTGAGGTCGACCGTCACCACGCGGGCGGTGCCCGTGTAGGTGAGCACCGCCTGGCCGGGCTGCGCCGGGTCGCCGCGGTCCGCCTGCTGGCTGTTCACCCGGACCGCGCCGTCGGCGTAGACGACCCGGCCCAGCTCGACCCGGCCGGTCTCGGGCAGGCCGAGGTCCTTCTGCCAGCTCCGCACCGCCGTCGCGGTGGCCGAGGTGTACTCGTTGTCGACGGTGAACCCGGTGTAGCCGAGCGCCTCGAGGTTCCGTTCGAGTTGCCGCACGTCGGCGCCGGACATGCCGGGCCCCAGCGTCCGGTAGGCCGGTAGCCGCCCGTACAGCAGCACCACCTTCTCGTTGTCGACGCTGAAGAGCGGCTTGCCCCGGCTGACCTGGCTGCCGGTGGCGGCCACCGAGGTGACCGTGCCGGGTATCCGCGCTGTCGCGGTGTGCGTGGCACCGTAGCCGAGGGTCCCGTCGAAACTCTCCGTGTCGACCAGGGTTTGCCGGGTGACCTGCGCGGTCCCCGGCGGCAGGCCGCCGCTGGCCGCCGTACCCCCGGGGTGGCCGTCGGCCCCGACGGCGATTGCGACGCCCGCGGCGGCGGCGACCACCACCGCGGCGGCAACCACCAGCGGGGTACGCCCACGGCGCAGGTTCGGTTCGTTCACTGGGTCCTCTTCATCATGAGCGGCGTGTCGCCCTGTCGGCACTTCTCCAGCGCGGCCTGCCCGGTCGGGCTCTGCGGGTCGAAGCCGGCGTCGCCCTTGATTTCGAGCGCCCCGTCCGGGCCCGGGTCCGGGAAGTCCGGCACCCCGTTCTCCCGCATGCACCGGGCGAGCGCGCGCACCTTCTCGACCTGTTCCGGGTCGAGCTTCATCGGCTGGCCCCCGTTGGGCATCAGGCTGCGGCACTTCTCCACGGCCGCCTGCGCCTTGTCCCGGTCCTGACCGGCCGGGATGCGGATGCGGAATCCGCCGCCCTCGCCGGGCTCCGGGTCCGGGAAGTCCGGCATCCCGTTCTCCCGCATGCACTTGGCGAACTCGCGCTGCCGGTCCTCGTCGTTGACCTGGACGACGCTGGCGCTGGGCGAGGCGGCGGCCGCACCGCCACCAGCCGTGGCCACCTGATCCCCGTCCGAGTCGGCGCGCGCGCAGCCGGCGGTCGCGAGCCCGAGCAGCAGGGGCAGGACGAGCAGTGTGCCCGACATTCGTCGGCGCATGGCGCAACTCCTTCCTCTTGGCCGGCGCGGATCGCCAGCCAATGCGGACGAGTTGACCTCAGGGGCGGTATCCGGGGCGTAACCGTTGGGGTTAACGCCGCCGTTATCCGTGGCCGCGTCACCATGGTGCGGTGCGAGTGCTTGTGGTCGAGGACGAGATGCTGCTGGCCGACTCCATCGTCGAGTGGCTGCGCCGGGAGGCGTTTGCCGTGGACGTCGCGTACGACGGGGACGCGGCGTTGGAACGGCTCGGCATCACCGACTACGACGTCGTGGTGCTCGACCGGGACCTGCCGGTGGTGCACGGCGACGACGTCTGCCGGGCGGTGGTGGACAGCGGCGGCGAGACGCGGGTGCTGATGCTGACCGCCGCGGCGGCCGTCCGCGACCGGGTGGCCGGCCTGGCCCTGGGCGCCGACGACTACCTGGTCAAACCGTTCGCGCTGGTCGAGCTCTCCGCGCGGGTGCACGCGCTGGGCCGCCGGGCCCGGCCGGCCGCCCCGCCGCAGCTGAGCCGGGCCGGCATCGTCGTCGACCCGGCCCGGCGGGAGGTCCACCGCGACGGCCGGTACATCGCGCTGTCCCGCAAGGAGTTCGCGGTGCTGGTCGAGCTGGTCCGGGCCGGCGGGGCGGTGGTCTCCGCCGAGGAACTGCTGGACCGGGCCTGGGACGAGCACATCGACCCGTTCACCAACGTCGTACGGGTGACCGTCATGAAGCTGCGCCGCAAACTCGGCGACCCACAGGTGATCGAGACGGTGCCGGGAGTGGGGTATCAGATCCGGTGAAGCGACTGACCATCCGCGCCCGCCTGACCCTGGTGCACGGCGGCCTCCTGCTGCTCGCCGGCACCATCCTGCTCGGCGTCACCTACGTGCTGGTCGACCAGCGTCTGCGGCAGCCGTTGAACGGCATCTTTGCCCGGGCTCAGGTCGTCCCGACGACTCCGTACGGCCAGCTGCCGAGCCCGGGCGGCGCGGCCGAGCAGGTGCGAGTCCTGATCCAGGAGACCCAGGACGAGGCGAAGCGCACCGCGTTGGAGTCCCTGCTCACCCAGGGCGGGCTCGCGCTGCTGCTGATCTCGGCGGTCGCCCTCGGCTTCGGCTGGCTGATCGCCGGGCGGGCGTTGCAGCCGCTGCACCAGATCACCGGCACCGCCCGGCGCATCGCCGCCGTCGGCGCGGCCGGGCGGGGCCTGCACGAGCGGATCGCGCTGCACGGCCCCCAGGACGAGGTGAAGGAGCTGGCCGACACGTTCGACCTGATGCTGGAGCGACTCGACCGGTCCTTCGACGGGCAGCGCCGGTTCGTGGCGAACGCGTCGCACGAGCTGCGTACCCCGTTGGCGCTCAACCGGTCGTTGCTGGAGGTGGCGATGTCCCGGCCGGGTGCCCCTGCCGAGCTGCGGCAGCTCGGCGAGACCCTGCTGGCGGTCAACGAACGCCACGAACGGCTCATCGACGGGTTGCTCACCCTGGCCGACTCCGAGCAGCAGGTCGTCGACCGTACGCCGGTGGACCTCGCCGAGATCGCCGGCCACGTCCTCGACCAGGCGGCCGGCACGGCGGAGCCGACCGTACGCCGGTGGCTCGCGCCCGCCCCGACGGCCGGTGACCCGGTGCTGCTGGAGCGGCTGACGCACAACCTGGTGGAGAACGCCGTCCGGCACAACCTGCCGGCCGGCGGCGAGATCGAGGTCAGCACCGGCACCGTCGACGGCCGGGTCGTCCTGGTGGTCGTCAACACCGGCCCCGTGGTGCCCACCTACGACATCGAGACGATCTTCCAACCGTTCCGTCGGCTACGCCACGAGCGCGTGGCCGTCCGCCGGCCCGACGACCGGGCCGGAGCCGCACGCGGTTTCGGGCTCGGCCTGTCGATCGTGCGGGCGGTGGCCCAGGCGCACGGTGGTGCCGTGCACGCCCAACCCCGAAACGGTGGCGGACTCGTCGTGACGGTGACCTTGCCATCCCTGGGTGCGATGGTCCCCGCGCAACCGGCGCGGGTGCTGCCCGCCGCGACGTACGGCTGAGGGGCGGACATCGGCGAGCACATGAACGCCCGTTCACGCCGCCCTTGATCACCGGACTTTCTGTCAAACTTCCGTCACGTCGCGTGTTCCAATTGATCGGTCCCGGTCGATAGCGTCAGGTCACTTGGCCGTCGACGAAAGGCCGACGATGAACCACAACGGACACCCGCTCTCGCGCCGGCGACTCTTCGCCGGGGCGGCGGCGGCCTCGGCGGTCACCGTGACCGGCGTGGCCACCACCTCGACCGCCGCCGCGGCGAGCCCCACCCACGCCCCAACGCCGCTGGTCACCCGGGACCGGATCGGCTCCGCCCTGCTGCACGCGCCGGGCGGCGGCCCGACCGCCGTCCGCTTCCAGGCCGACTTCCACGACCGGCTCGTCTCCTGGCTCGCCTTCTGGTCGGCGAACTCACCTGCCGCCTGGAGTGCCCCGGTCCACATCGAGGCCCAGGTGGACCGGTCCGGCGACACGCTCACCCTGCACGCCATCCGCTACCGACGCGACGACGAACTGCGCGACGGGTTCGCCGCCGGCCGGGTCGGCGGCAGCCACTGGGCGACCCTGGCGAGCCTGCACCACCACTTCCCGATCGTCGCCCCGCTGGCCGGCGGCGCGATCCAGGTCGGCGACGGGGTCGCCGGCTTCACCGGATCGCCGGCGCAGGTCGCCTTCGCGGTCGCCGCCTGCCGACAGCTGTGGGGCGACCCCTCGGCCACCGCATCCGGCTGGCAGGAGCACGCCGGCCGTGCGCTGGCCCGGGCCGGGCAGCGGGCCGACGTCGCGTCCCGGGCCGGTTGGGCCGCCTTCACCCGTTCCAGCCTGCGCCGCGGGCTGGGCACTGATTCATCCGAGTGACCGGAGGTAACGCATGTCCCGCATTGAGTTCCGATTCGTGGTCGACGGTGTCGAGCTGAGCGACGAGCAGCGGGCTCTCGTCTCCCGCGAGGTCCAGAAGGCCGGCCTGGCCGCCCTCACCACCGCGAACGCCAAGCTGAAGAACGCGCTCACCCTCGGTCACGACATCCCCGGGATTCGTCCCGAGTGGCAAGGCCTGTGGGTGATCGACGGTGGCCCCGCCCGTGAGCTGGCCGAGAAGATCAACGACTCCGCGTTCTGGATGCAGAAGTGACCGACGCCGCCCGTCGGGTCGACCCGCCGGAGCGGATGTGCCCGAGCACGCCCGTGGCCAACGCCACGGTCTTCCTCGGCATGATCACTCCGGCGGGCCGGGTCGCCTACGTCACGCCCGCGATGCCGGCCGAGGTCGCCCTCGCCGCGGTCGACGACGACTCCGACGCCTCGATCGAATCCCGCTACCGGCTCGCCGGGCCCTGCGTCACCTCGTCCTGCGGGTTCTGGACCGGCGACCACTGCGGCCTGGGCGCCCGGCTGGCCGAGTCGTACCAGGAGGCCGCCGGCCCGGCCGAGGTGGGGCTGCCGAAGTGCGCCATCCGACGTACCTGCCGGTGGTTCGCCGAACAGGGCCCCGCGGCCTGTTCGGCCTGCTCGCACGTGGTCACCGACTCCCGTTGATCCGGACGCCCCCCGGTCCGGTGTACCCGTCGCCTTCCACAGTGCTTCCACAGACTTCCGGCACGGTGGGCACAGTCGATCTCGACCTCGGCCGGGGAGGGACGGATGATCAAGCTCAGCAGCGTGTGGCAGGGTGGCCGGACGACCCGCTACGCGGGCAGCCACAACCTCAGCTACCGGTCGCCGCACCAGCACGACGACCGCGTCCTGACGCGGCGCGACCACCTGCTCAGCGGGCCGCCGCAGCAAAGGTTCGACGCCGACCCGAGCCGGTCGCGGCGACGGTGGTCGGCGTGACATCCGACGACGTCGACGAGGAGGCCGCGGACCCAGCGCACGCGACGTCCAGCCTGACGGCGCCGCACCATGGGACGGGGGGGTGCGGCGCCCGGAAGGCCCTCACAAATCCTCGCTGAGCAGCGCGCGAACCCGCGCGGCGTCCGGATGCTCGATCTCGGTGAAGATGTCCAACGACCGCCGCCAGGATCGCCGGGCGGCGTCGCTGTCACCGGCCGCGTGCTGGGTTTCACCCAGATAGCGCAGGGTGATCGCTTCGTTGGGGCGGTCGCCGAGCCGCTGATAGAGCGTGAGCGCCTCCCGATAGCAGGAGATCGCCTGCCGAAGGTCGCGGTGACGGTAGGCGTACCCGAGGCTGTCCCACGCCCCGGCCATGCCGACCGGATCGCCGAGCCTCTCCAGCAGGGCCAGCGATCGCCGGCAGTGCACGATCGCCTGGTCGTGGTCGCCCAGCAGCGCGTG
The DNA here is from genome assembly GCF_040649295.1 of Micromonospora sp. NPDC048999. Taxonomy (NCBI): domain Bacteria; kingdom Bacillati; phylum Actinomycetota; class Actinomycetes; order Micromonosporales; family Micromonosporaceae; genus Micromonospora; species Micromonospora sp. NPDC048999. The sequence goes on from NZ_JBEZFI010000003.1 coordinate 254,311, forward strand.
ACACCAACCCACCGAATTGAGCGTGCTCGCCACCCCCCGCTCATGGTCGGCGCGTTGAAACAGTTCCAGGGCACGCTGGTCCTGGCGCAACGCCTCGCCGATGTCGCCCTGTTGCTCGCACAACCACCCCAGGCTGCGGTACGTGTACCCCTGCCCGACCAGATCGCCGAGCCGCGCGAACAGCTCCAGCGCCTGCTGATAGTGCTCCCGGGCGGCGTCGAACCGGTGCAGCCGGACGTACGCGCCACCCACGGTCCGGTGCGCCTCCGCCTCGGCGGCGCGGTCACCCTGCCGCCGCGCGGCGGCCACCCCGGCCTGCCCGGCCCGCACCCAGTCCGACCAGTGCCCCCGGCGGGCGAAGAAGTTGGTGGCCGCCCAGGCCAGCGGCCACACGTGCCCGTCGAGCCCGCAGCGCGCCGCCAGGTCCAGGCCGGCGAGCAGCACCGCGTGCTCGGCGTCGAACCACGCGAGCGCCGCAGCCCGGTCGGCGAACCCCTCGGCGGCCACCCCGGCGGCGGCCGGTGACACCCCCAGCGGGTCACGGTGCGGCCAGAGGATCCGGTCGGCGACCAGCGCGGTGTGCAGATAGTGCTCCAGCCCCCGCCGCCGCGCCGCCGGCAACCCGGCGTCCTCGCGGCCCAGCTCGGCGGCGTACATCCGGAGCAGGTCGTGCAGCAGCAACCGGCCCGGGACGTGCTCCACCACCAGATGCGCCGCCGCCAGTTCCCGCAGCGCCGGCCGTACCCGGTCGGCGGGCTCGCCGGCGAGACTGGCCACGGCGGCGAGGGTGAAATCCGGGCCGGGGTGTGCGGCCAGCAGCCGGAACAGCCGGGCCGCCGCCGGGGTGAGGCCGTGGTACGACCAGGAGAAGACGGCCCGCACGTCGGTGCTGGTGTCGCCACCGGTGAACGCGTCGAGTCCACCGCCGGGCGGCAGCTCCTCGGCGAGCGCCGAGAGCTTGAACTCGGGGTGGGCGGCGGCCCGGGCGGCCACGATGGCCAGGGCCAACGGCAGCCGCCCGCACGCGTCGATGATCGCCTCCACCGCCGCTGGCTCGCCGGCCAGCCGCGCGGCCCCCAATCGGCGGGCGAGCAGCTCGCGGCACTCGCTGCCGGACAGCGGCGCGAGGCGCAGCGGACGGGCGCCCTCGGCGACCACCAGACCGGGCAGCTGGTTGCGGCTGACGACCACCGCGGCGCAGCCGGGCGCGCCGGGCAGCAGCGGGCGGACCTGCTCCGCGTCACGGACGTTGTCGAGCACCACCAACACCCGCCGGTCGGCCAGCAGACTCCGATAGAGCCCGGCCTGTGCCTCCAGCGTGGCCGGCACCCGATCGGGCGGCACGCCGAGCGCGTCGAGGAAGCCGCGCAGCGCCTCGCCGGCCGGGACCGGTGTTCCGGTCGGGTCGAACCCTCGCATGGTGACGAACAACTGCCCGTCCGGAAAGTTGTCCAGGGCCGTGTGCGCCAGCCGTACCGCGAAGAGGGTCTTGCCGACGCCGGCCGGTCCGCCGACGAGCACGACGGGGGAACCGCCGGCGGTGGGACCCAGCAGCTCGCGGCCCCGCTCAAGGTCGTCGGCGCGGCCCACGAACTGCGGCGGGTCGGGCGGCAGCAGGCAGGGCCGCGGCATCTTGCCGCGCTCGGCCGGCGGTGGCAGCGGCAGCCGCCGTCGCAGGATGTCCCGCTGCAGTTCGTGCAGCTCGGGCGCGTCGAGCCCGCGCTCCCGCAGCAGCACCAGGCCCTCGCGGCACACCTCGGCCGCCTCGTCCACCCGCTGCTCGGCGTAGAGCGCCAAGGCGAGCAGCCGCCGTACGGCCTCGTCGTACGGATCGTCGACCAGGGCGCCGGACAGCTGCGCGATCGCCTCGGCGTGCCGGCCGAGCACGCCGAGCGCCTCCGCGTACCCGCGCCGCGCCGCGCGCCGCGTCGCCTCCAACTGGGCGACCTTCGGCAGTACGAACGACCGGTCCGCCACGTCGGCGAAGGCCGGGCCACGCCACAACGCCAACGCCTGATCGAGCAGCGCGGCCGCGCGTTCGGTCAGCTCCGGCTCGCCCGTGTCGAGCAACCGGCGGCCCTCCGCGCACCAGCGCTCGAACCGCTGGTGGTCGACCACGTCCGGTGCCACGTCGAGCCGGTACGCGGCGTTGACGCCCGAACCGGCCGTCACCACGACCGGCTCGTCCGCCGGGCCCAGCGCGCGGCGCAGATGCGACACGTGGCTGCGCAGCGTGACCCGGGCGCCGGGCGGCGGCGACTGATCCCACAGCAGCCCGACGACCCGGGACGCCGGCACCGCCGAACCCGCCTCGACCAGCAGGACCGCCAGCAGCTCCACCAGTTTCGGGCCGAGCCGGACGGGCCGCTGGTCGCGCGTGACCTGCACGGGCCCGAGCACGCCGATGCGTAACAACCCGGCTCACGCTCCCCACTCGGTCAGCCGTTCCGACCACCGTAGTGGATCGTGGAGCGGCCCCGAGTGATCACTTACCGGGGGCCTGGTAGGCCAACTTCGTCCGGGTCGCCTCGTCGACCTCCTCCGGCGTCAGCATCGGGGTGATCCGGGTGTGCACCCCGCCCGCCGCCCGGATGGCGATGACCAACGCCGCGGCGGCCTTGTAATCCGGCATATCACACACCACGTAGGTGTCGTACTTGCCGAACCCGAAGTGCAGGGATTCGATCCGCCCGCCGCTGCTCTCGATCGCCTGCCGTGCTACCTCGGCCCGCTTGCTACCACCGTCGGCGATCAGCCCCTTGACTCCCTCGGTGCTGTAGCTCGACTCCAACAGAAATTTCGGCACCTCGTCATCACCCCCTCGTCGGTACGGAACGGGTCAGCGCGTCCCCTGGCGTTGGATCCGCTCGCCGCGCTCGACCCTGGCCCGGCCCTGGTCACGCTCGGTGCCCGAGGTGCCGGTCGCGGCCCGCAGGTGCCGCCGCTGCGGCGAGCGTTCGACCTCGGAACCCTGCCGGCCCCGGGCCCCGCTGCCGGGATTCCGTCCCGCACGGGCCGACTCACCACCGGGGTCGTGCTTGTTCGCCTTGTGACTACCCATGCGCCGCGCGTACCCGCTGCGCCGGTGGCTAGTCGTCCGGTCGGTGGCCTCCATCCTGGGGTGGAGAGCGGGGCCGGGGCGGATCCATCCGCGCGCCGATGCCGGCGGCACGGCGCGCTGCGACTCTGGGTGCCGTTGACGTCCCACCCCGCCAGGGAGTTCCCCCATGACCACCAGCCAGTACCTGCTCAACCTCGGCCTGCTCGGCTACGTGCTCTACAGCAACCTGGGCACCAGGACGCTGACCCGGCGGCGCATGATCCTGCCGCTGGTCATCGTCGCGATCGCCGGGGCGGCGTTCCTGCGCGACGTTCCGACGCTCGGCAACGACGTACGGTTGGAGGTCACCGGAGCCGCCGTCGGTGCGGTGCTCGGCGCGGCGGCCGGGCTGCTGGTGCGGGTACGCCACATCGGCGAGCGAACGGTCACCGTCGCCGGGGCCGGGTACGCCGCGCTGTGGGTGGTGGTGATCGGCGGGCGGATGGTGTTCGCCTACGGCGCCGAGCACTGGTTCTCCCACGGCATCGCGATGTTCTCCCGTACCCATCTGATCACCGGCGCCGACGCGTGGACGGCGGCGTTCGTCCTGATGGCCCTCGCCATGGTCGTCACCCGGGTCCTGGTCACCGCGGTGCGAGCCCTGAACAAGCCGGTCCGGCCCGTGCCCGTACTGTCCTGACCAGCCCATCACCAGGCAGTGGAGGTGAACGTGACAGCGCGCTCTCTCCCGCGCGGCCGGTCGTCGGCGTCCGCCCGCCACGTCGGCGACTACCGCCGGGCGCTGGTCGTGCTCGGCTGGGTCGCCGCCGCGATTGTCGCGCTCAACACCATCCTGGCCGGCCTGCCGGCCGGTGCGGCGGCCCGCGTCGCCGTCCCGGTGCTGACGGCGGTGGCCCTCGCGCTGTGGCTCGTCGGCCTGGCCCGCACCGTCACCAACGTGTGGCTGCTAACCGGCTGCCTCACGGGCGGGGGCCTGGGCGGTGCCGGCCTGGACCTGCTGCACCCGTCCGGACCCGGGTTCATCCTCACCTACATGGCCATGGCCGCGATCGGGCTGCGACTGCCCCGCCCGGTCGCCCTGCCCAGCGGCGCGGTGGTCGTCGCCGCGGCCGCCTGGGCGGAGTCACACACCTCGGCCAACGCCGCCAGTGCCGCCCTCAACCTGGGCATCGGCGCCTGCTTCCTCTTCGTGGCCTCCGCATTCGCGGCGGTGAACCGCGACGCCCACGCCCAGGCCCAGGCGCTGCTGGCCGAGGAGGCCGCCGCCCGGGCCGCCCGCGAGCAGGCCGCGGTGCTGGCCGAACGCGGCCGGCTCGCCCGCGAGCTGCACGACGTGCTCGCGCACACCCTGTCGGGGCTGGCCGTGCAACTCGAGGGCGCCCGGCTACTGGCCGAGAAGACCGACGCCGACACCCGGCTGGTCACCCAGATCCGCACCGCCCAGCGACTCGCCCGCGACGGCATGGCCAGCGCCAAGGGCGCCGTCGCGACGCTGCGCGGCGACACCCTGCCCGGCGTCGACCAACTGCCCGAACTGGTCGCCCAGGCGCGGCTGGCCACCGGCACCGCCGCGCACCTCGTCGTGTCCGGTGAACCGCGGTCGCTCCCACCGGAGGCCGGCCTGGCCGTCTACCGGACGGTGCAGGAGGCGCTGACCAACACCGCCAAGCACGCCGGCCCCGACGCACCCGCCACCGTCACGCTCACCTGGGCAGCCGACCACGTCAGCGTGGAGATCCTCGACACCGGCGGCACCCCGGCCACCGGCCTGCCGTCGGGCGGCTTCGGCCTCACCGGCCTCGCCGAACGCGCCGAACTGGCCGGGGGACACCTCGACGCCGGGCCCACCGACGCCGGCTGGCGCGTCCACCTCGTCATGCCCGTCCGCCCACCGCAGGAGCAGCAACGGTGAACCCCGCACCCGCGCCCATCAGGGTCCTCATCGCCGACGACCAGAAGGTGCTCCGCGACGGGCTGGCGATGATGCTGGGCCTGCTCGACGGCATCGAGGTCGTCGGCACCGCCGTGGACGGCGCCGACGCGGTGCGCCAGTCCGCCACCACCGACCCGGACGTCGTGCTCATGGATCTCAGCATGCCCAACGTCGACGGAGTCGAGGCGACCCGACGGCTGGTGGCCGCCGGCAGCCGCACCCGGGTCGTCGTACTGACCACGTACGCCGACGACGAATGGGTGTTCGCCGCGCTGCAGGCAGGTGCCCGGGGGTACCTCACCAAGGACGCCGGCGCGGACGACATCCGCGCGGCGATCGTCGCGGTCGCCTCCGGCGAGGCGCAGCTCGACCCCTCGGTACAGCGGCGGCTGCTGGACGCGCTGGCCACGAAGGCACCCACCGGCGTGACGGCAGCGCCGGCCGCACCGGAGGACGGGCTGACCGCCCGCGAGACGGAGGTGCTCACCGAGATCGCCCACGGGCATTCCAACAGCGAGATCGCCCAGCGGTTGTACGTGTCCGAGGCCACCGTCAAGACGCACGTCAACCACCTGCTGGCCAAGACCGGCTGCCGCGACCGCGCGGCACTCGTCGCGTACGCCTTCCGCACCGGCCGGGCCCGGGTGGACTGACCCGTCGTGGTCTCCACCCCTGGGTGGACACCACGACGCCAGACAATCCATCCGCGACCCGATGATCGTCGTGGCGCCGTCGTCGACAGTTGGCAGCGAACCGCTCGGGCCACGACGACCAGAAGGCGACCACCATGACGACCGCGCTCGCACCCCACCCCGACAGCTCGACGACCACCCGTCCGGTGGTGGCCCGCACCGCCCGCGCCCGGCACCTGGTCGCCATCGGCGCCGCGATGTTCACGCTGCCGTGGCTGGTGTGGGGATCGGCCATCGCCCAGGCGCACGGGCTCATCGGCTGGCGACTGCCACAGGGCATCGCGCTGTGGGTCCTCACCCCGTCCATCGCCGCGGTCACCGCCCTGATCGGCGGCCTTCCGGCGCTGCGGGACCTCGGCCGACGCCTCATCGCCTGGCGGGTACCGCCGGTCACCGGTCTGCTCGCGTTGACCGTGCCCGCAGTGATCGCGGCGGCTGCGGTGGCGCTCGCGGCGGCCACCGGGCACCACCCCCGGCTGGGTGCCATGCTCAGCCTGCCGGCGGCGCTGGCCTACCTCGGCTACGGCGTCGGGCTGTATCTGCTCACCGAGGAGGCCGGCTGGCGCGGGCTGCTGCTGCCCCGGCTGCAGGCGAGGTTGCGGCCGGTGCCGGCGAACCTGCTCCTCGGCGTGGTGTGGTCAGGGTGGCACTACCCGCTGCTGCACGTGCCCGGCGAGAGCGACAGCGGCCTGCCGTTCGCCGGGTTTCTGCTGCTGACGACCAGCACCACCATGCTCATCGGCGCCCTCGTCAACGCCGCCGGAGGCAGTGTGCTCGTCGCCGCCCTGTTCCACGCCGCCTTCAACGCCACCTACAGCTACAGCGGCATCGTCGGCCCCGACCACACGCCCCTCTGGGCGGCAGCCGCCGTCTCGGCCGCACTCGCCACCGCCGTCTGCGCGGCCACCCGAGGCCGCCTGTACCTGCGCTGAAGCCGATCGGCTTGGCCCGCTGCTGCTTCAATCCGCCGTGTGGAGAAGGGAAAAGGTATGGCCGAGGTACGTATCACGCGGTGGAGCAGCGCGGGCCTGGAACTGCTGCGGCAGCTCAACACCCACGAGGTACGCCAGCACACCGGTGGGCCGGAGACCGACGAGCAGGTGGTCGCCCGCCACGGGCGGTACCTGGCCGGCCCGGGGCCGCGTAGCGGGCACATGTACACCGTGGCGCTCCCCGACGGGGAGACGGTGGGCAGCGTCGGCTACTGGGCACGGGAGTGGCGCGGTGAGCAGGTCTACGAGATGGGCTGGGCGATCCTGCCCGCGTACCAGGGGCGAGGGCTGGCCACCGCGGCGGTGCGCGCGGTGATCGCGGAGGCCGGGGCGGACGGCGACCGGCGCTCCGCGCACGCCTACCCGTCGGTCGACAACCCGGCGTCCAACGCCGTCTGCCGCAAGGCCGGCTTCACGCTGCTCGGCGAGACCGAATTCGAATACGGGCCGGGGCAGATGATGCGCTCCAACGACTGGCGGATCGACCTGACTGGCCAGACCGAGCAGTGACAGGGCCTGCGGCTGAGAGACGGCCGACGCCGGCGGCGTGAACCTCGCGCCGCCGGCGTCAGGCCGGTCAAGTCAGTGTTTCGGTAGCTTCACCGAGACCGGCGGAGCCGCGGAGCGATTCGCATCAGAGCGGATCCGGCGGCCACCATGGCGAACCCCGCCAGCACGATCCAGACCGTGCTGGCTCCGGTCAGGGCGAGTCCGCCGGAAGTAGCCGCACCGGCAGCCGCCGGGGCAGTCACGTTGTTGTACATATTTGTCACCAGTTCCTTTCTCGGCGCAGAATTGCATCTGCGTACGCTTTCGCATGGACGAATTGCAGAAACAGGTCGAGGGTCAACTCATACATCGTGGCCGCGGCGATCATGTATTTCCAGCCGCGATAGCGGATGGTCACCACCCGCTCGACGACGAAGATGCCGGTAATCGCCAGCCAGAACGGCTGAATGTGGACTCCCCGGGCAACGACCACGCTGTACACGAGGGATCCGAGATACACGAAGGTGACGAGTACGCCGAGGAACGTCACCAACTGTCTGCCCCAGTACGGCCACGTCACCCGTGTGAGCCCGTACTGGAGGCAGTTCTCCACGGCGCCCCGCTTCCAGCGGAGGCGCTGTTTCCAGAGATCGCCCCACGTGGTCATGACCTCGGTGACCAGGGAGCATTCCTTGGGCGAGAGCACCGTGTAGCCGAGATGACGCAGGGCGAAGGTCATCTCGTTGTCCTCGGTCAGCACGGTGGTGTCGTAGACGCCGCCGGCTCCGTCGCCCGCGGGAAGCCGGCCGCTGAGTCTCGCCGCCGACACTTCCATCAGCGTGCCGGCCCTGAACACGGCTGCTGTGCCGGTGACCACCAGGCATTTTCCGTTCAGCCGTGTGACATCCCGGGCGTACCGCATGTACTCGTTGCGCTGCAGGTGACCAACGAAACCGCTGCCGCTGCTGCCTCGGAACACACCCCCGACCGCACCCAGCCGCCGGTCGGCACTCAGCCTCGCCACCGCATGATTCAGGAAATCAGGGTCCAGAACTGAATCGGCGTCCACGACCATCACGTAGTCGTCAGCCTTGAGTTCCGGTAGCAGTCGCGCGAGTGCCTGGTTCAGCGCACCCGCCTTCTTGTGCTGGTTCTGCCGGGTGGTGTAGACGCGTGCGCCAGCCCGTGTGGCGAGGCTGGCCGTCGCGTCCTGACAATTGTCGGCGACGACCACCACCAGGTCGGGCTGGTAGGACTGCCGCAGCAGGGCGGTGACCGACTCGCTGATTCCCTCGGCCTCGTTGTGCGCGGGCACCAGCACGACGAGTTCTCCCGGCACCCTGGCGCTGCCCCGGGCGGCAGCCGGGTTCCTCCCCGTCGAGGGTCTCGCATCGGGCCGGTTGCTGTCGCGACGGCGCCGCCGGTGCTGACCCTGGTACGCGAGCATGACCCGGGTAGGCCGGTCGGTGCTCATGGGATGCGAGGTGTCCGTTCCTGTTGCGGGCCCGCCACCAGCGCCGCTGCCTACGGTCGCCAAGCGTCGGTTCTAGATCAATTCCCAGTATTCGACGATGCTGACCTGCGAATCCACGGCGATACGAACTGATCTTGTTGCCTGACCATCCCGTCGGTCTGATCCACATCTTCGGTCTCAGCGGCGGTACGGCTACCGGGGCGCACGCGGACGGCCAGGCCGACTCGCCTGAACGGTGGATCAGGCGGGCGAATTCGCACCTCAAGGGCTTTATGGTCAGCCCGGCAGGTAGTCGAACGTGTCCGGGTGCGGGCCCTGCCGGCCGGCCTCGCCCCGGTTCAGGCTGGTGATCCGCTCCATCACCGCGTCGTCCAGCTCGAAGTCGAAGATCTGGAAGTTCTCCTCGATCCGCTTCGGCGTGCTCGACTTCGGAAAGACGATGTCGCCGCGCTGCACGTGCCAGCGCAGCACGACCTGCGCCGGGGTGCGGCCGACCTCCTCGGCGACGTCGACGATCGTCGGATCGTCGAGCACCCTGCCCTGCGCGATCGGCGACCACGCCTCGGTGAGGATGTTGTGTGCCGCCCCGTACGCGCGCACCTCCTCGTTGCCGAAGTACGGGTGCGCCTCCACCTGGTTGACCGCCGGTGTCACCTCCGCCTCGGCGGCCAGCCGCTCCAGGTGCGGCACCTGGAAGTTCGACACGCCGATCGACTTCGCCCGACCGTCGCGCTGCAGTTCCTCCAGCGCCTTCCAGGTGGAGACGAAGTCGCCGTCGTACAGCGTCGGCAGCGGCCAGTGGATCAGGAACAGGTCGAGGTAGTCGAACCCCAACGTCTGCAACGTCGACTCGAACGCCCGGCGGGCGTCGTCGGGGCGGTGGAAGCCGTTGTGCAGCTTGCTGGTGACGAAGACATCGGCGCGGTCCAGCCCCGAGGCGCGGACCGCCTGCCCCACCTCGGCCTCATTGCCGTACATCTCGGCGGTGTCGATGTGCCGGTAGCCGACCTCGAGGGCTTGGCCGACGGCCCGAACAGTGTCCTTCGGCTCGATCTGGAACACCCCGAAGCCGAGCTGCGGGATCACGTTGCCGTCGTTCAGCGCGATCTTGGGTACGGGCACCCGAACCGGTTACCCGATTCGGGAGGTTCCTCACGCTCAGCCCGCCGCCAGGTCCCGCAGGGCGCACACCGACTTCCAGTTGCGGGAGGTGGCCACCACCCCGAGCTTCTTCTCCAGGTACGCGTTGGTGAACTTCGACCGGCCGTACCCGCCGTCGGGGTAGTGCAGGAAGACCTCCCGGCCGGCCACCGCGTACTCCACGTTCTCCCCGCCCGGCACGGTCAGCGTGGCGACCCGCGCCGCGGTGGGCGCGGCCGACAGGAAGGCCACCAGCAGCCGCGTCGGGTCGTCCTGCCTCCCGGCGTACGGGTTGCCGGCGGCGACCGCCGCTAGCTCGGTGCCGCTGCGGAGCAGCACCGGCACGGTCAGCCCCAACTCGGCGGTGATCACCCGCTCGATCCCCTCGGCGAGGATCTCCGCCTTCGTCGGCGGGCTGGTGAAGACCACGTTGCCGCTCTGCAGGTACGTCTTGACGTCCTCGTGCCCGAGGTCGGTGACCAGGCGACGCAGGTCCGCCATCGCGATCCGGATGGTGCCGACGTTGACCCCGCGCAGCAGGGCGACGTACCGCTCCACGGCCTCCTCCTCGCCTCGGACTCACTCGACGAACGAGCCTAGGCCGTAAGCCGGCGCCGACTCGGCCGACGACATCTGCGACCCGCCGGCCGAGTCGGGCTGAAGTGGCTGGAGAACGCTCCGTTCGACGCGCACGACCTTGGCCGAGGCGCCGCATCGATCAGATTCCGCATTTCCGGGCCGACCAGATGGTCGTCCCCGCGCTCTTGCTGGCCTTGTTCTCCCGGCGCGAGTCCACGTGGACGTGGTTGCTGTGCCCCGGGTAGCCGGGGCCGAATATTCCGCTGAAGCCATGCCTGCGGGCTGCCCGGGCCAGCCGGCACAGCGACGAGGTACGAGAGGTCAGGTCGGCGGCGTTGCCGTAGAGGTGCTGGCTGTCCGACGCGCCGCCGACCTTGCGGTTGCAGCCGTAGCTGCGGAAGCCGCTGGTGACGGTGAGGGACTTGTCGCCGAGGTCGTGGACCAGCGCCTCCAGCTTCCACATGATCCGTAGCGCGTTCGCCCGCGTGGCGGCCGGGGAGAGCGGGCCGCCGCTCCAGCCGCCCTTGCCGCAGCCGTTGTCCAGCTGCTTGTAGCGGAAGTGCTTCGGCGTGCAGTTGTTGTGCTGCAACGCGTAGATCTTCTTGAAGGTCGACGGGCCGGCGATGCCGTCGGCGCGCAGCCCGTACGCGGACTGGAAGCGCCGGACCGCCGCCGCCGTCTCCCGGCTGTACTTGCCGTTGACGTGGACGATGCCCCGGTAGGCAGGCCATCCGGCCACCCGGATCTGCAATTGGCGGACGTCCTCACCGGAACGTCCCTGGCTGAGCGTCCGGGTCCAGGTGTAGCAGCCGTCGGCGTGCGCCGCAGGCGGGGCGACCACCGTGGCGATCGCCGCTCCGGGCAGGGCCAGCCCGAGCGCGAGGATCACCCGCTTGAGCATGTTGACGCGCACTGAGGTCCTCCTGACAGGAGTGGGATTGGGATGCGATCAGGGTCGACCGAGACATCGTGCTCCTCCCACCTTGGCAGGGATTCAGCCGATCAGAGCTGATTACCGGAATTATCCTCAAAATTCCGAGTCGTGCATCGTTGGCAAAGTCCCAGGAATAGGCGAATGGCCGCCGACCAGAGGCCCGCCGGGGGCCATGTTGCCGAGCGACCCTGGGCCGGTAACGTCTGCGCGGGGGCCGGAGACGGCCCCCGGCGACCTGCGCGGGCGGGGGAGGTGGGCGGTGGCGCGTGGCGGCGTCTTCTGCGTCGAAGGGCAGTGGCACCGGGATCTCAACGAGCGCGGCTCCGTGCTGCCCACCCTCGAATTGCTCGAACGGCTTAGCCGGATCCGCTTCATCCACAAGGACGCCGCCACCCGTGACGAGCTCTTCTACTTCATCGACCGCTGGCTGCTCAAGCAGTACGCCGACTACCGGGTCGGCTTCTTCGCCATGCACGGCGAGCCCAGCCGGCTCTGCCTCACCGACTGGGACTCGGTGGAGCTGACCGACGTCGCCGAGCGGATGGCCGGCCGCTGCGAGGGCCGGCGCCTCTACTTCGGCAGCTGCTCCGTGCTGCGCGCCTCCGACGCCGCGCTGCGGGACTTCCTCGACGTGACCGGGGCGGCGCTGGTCTGCGGCTTCACCCGGGAGGTCGACTGGGTCGAGTCGGCCGCCTTCGAGACCGTGCTGCTGGACGTGCTGGCCAACGGGCAGCGGCACAACGCCGCCGAGCTGCGGATGGGTTCCGCACACTGGGCGCCGCTGGCCGCGTACCTCGGGTTCCGGGTGATCTACGCCAACGGCCGTGCCTGGCGGCCGACCGCCCGGCCCCGCGTGCCGGCCCAGGCGTCCCCGCAGCGCGTCGCCGGCCGCCCCCGCTGACCCCGGGTCGGCCTGGTAGAACCGACACATGGCACGCACGATCGCGACCAACACCCGGGCCGACCGCGACGCTCTGCTCGAATTCCTCCGCCCCCGGCACAGGGTCGTGCTGATGACGACCCGCGCCGACGGCCGGCCGCAGTCCTCCCCGGTCGCCGGCGGGGTCGACGTCGAGGGCCGCCTGGTCATCTCCACCTACCCGGAGCGGGCCAAGGTGGCCAACATCCGCCGCGACCCCCGGGTGTCCGCCTGCGTGCTCTCCGACGACTGGAACGGGCCCTGGGTGCAGGTCGACGGCACGGCCGAGGTGCTCGACCTGCCCGACGCCCTCGAACCGCTGGTCGAATACTTCCGTAGCATCTCCGGCGAGCACCCGGACTGGGACGAATACCGCCAGGCCATGGTGAACCAGGGCAAGTCGCTGATCCGGATCACCATCGAGACGTGGGGCCCGATCGCCACCGGCGGTTTCCCCGCCAGGCTGGCCGACTGAGCGACCAGGCCGCGTGGACCGCGCGCGGCTCGGTACGCCGCGCGCGGCTCAGTACGCCGCGGTGAAACGCGCGTTGTCGAACCGCGGGTTCTCGATCTCGTCGACGATCGCCACCGCCAGGTCCTCGTAGGTGAGCACCGACCGACCCTGCGCATCGGTCACCGGATGATCGGTGCCGGTGCGGTAGTGCCCGGTCCGTTCGCCCGGGTGGAACTCCAGCGGTGGCGGGGAGACGTACGTCCAGGTCACCCCGTCGGCCGAGGACCGGTAGACGGCCAGGGCGTCGGCCTGGCCCAACGCCGCGTCCCGGTACTCCTCGGGGAAGTCCGGCTCGTCCAGGTACGGGGTGCCCTTCGACGTCAGCAGCGTCGCCCCGCCGCCGATGTGGATCACCCGGGGCGGGTCGGGCAGTTCCCGGAGCGTGTCGACCAGTGTCCGGGCGGCGTCGCGCCACAGCTCCCGCTCGCCGCCGCCGATCGCCACCACGAACACGTCGGCGTCCTCGGCCAACTCCCGCACACTGCGCGCGGACGTCGCGTCGCCGGTTACCGTGCGTACCCCGGCTGGTAGATAACTGGTCGCCTCCGGGCGGCGGACCGCCGCGGTGACCCGGTGACCCCGCTCGACCGCCTCGGCGGCGATCCGCGAGCCCGCCGTCCCGCCGGCGCCGAACACGACGATGCTGCTCATGCCCTTCACGTTAGAAAACCGGATGCCCGGCCGGTGCCGCAAACGGCGATCCGGGCCGGGCAGCGAGCCGGTCAGTCGATCAGCGCGGAGTAGACGAGCTGGCGCAACTGCGAGCGCAGCGGGTACGTGCTGGACGGCATGAGCTGGGTGAACAGCAGGGCCGTGACCTCCTCCACCGGGTCCACCCAGAACGCGGTGCTGGCCAGCCCACCCCAGTAGTACTCGCCCACGCTGCTCGGCACCCGGGACGGCACCGGGTCCAGCACCACCGCGAAGCCGAGGCCGAAGCCGATGCCGCCGAGCACCGTCTCGGCGAAGCCCGCCGGCTCGAACGAGGCCAGGTCGCGCCCGCCGGGCAGGTGGTTACGGGTCATGAAGCGCACCGTCCGGGGGCCCAGCAGGCGTACCCCGTCCAGCTCGCCGCCGCGCAGCAGGAACTGGGTGAACCGGTGGTAGTCGGCGGCCGTGGAGATCAGCCCGCCCCCGCCGGAGAGCCAGCCCGGCTCGGTCAGCGCGGCGCGGCCGATGCCGTCGTGGCGCGTGGCCTGCCCGGTGGTCGGGTGCGGGGCGTAGAGCGCGGCCAGCCGCTTGGCGTCCGCCTCGTCCACCCACCACCGGGTGTCGGTCATCCCCAGCGGGCGCAGGATCCGCTCGGCGAGGAACACGTCCAGACGCTGCCCGGAGATCACCTCGACCAGCCGGCCCAGCACGTCCGTGGAGACCCCGTAGTTCCAGCTCGTGCCCGGCTGGAAGAGCAGCGGCAGCCGGGCCAGGCCGGCGGAGGTCGCCGCCAGATCCATGCCCGGCGGCACGTCGAGGTCGAACCCCGCCGCCCGGTACAGGCCGTCAACCACCGTGCTCTGGGCGAAGCCGTACGTCAGGCCGGCGGTGTGGGTGAGCAGATGCCAGACCCGGATCGGCTCGGCCGCCGGCACCGTGTACGGCTTGAGCACCGAACCCTGGTCGTAGACCCGGACGTCGGCGAACTCCGGCAGCCAGCGGCTGATCGGATCGTTGAGCTCGAACCGGCCCTCCTCCCAGAGCAGCATCGCCGCGACCGAGGTGATCGGCTTGGTCATCGAGTAGATGCGCCACAGGGTGTCCGGCTCGACCGGCGTGCCGGCTTCCCGGTCCCGCAGCCCGTAGGTGGCGGAGTGGGCGATCTCGCCCCGGCGGGTCACCACGATCTGCCAGCCGGCGAGCCGGCCATCATCGACGTACCCGCCGAAATGTTCGTCGATCCGGGCCAGCCGGGCGGGGTCGAAGCCGATACGGACGGGGTCGGTGCTCACTGCGACGCTCACGCCGCCGAACCTACCGATCGGTACGTCGACCGGGAAGTGTCGGGGGCCACCAGTAACCTGGTCTGATGCCGGAGCCGACAGTGGACGTCACCTACCGCCACGAGGACTGGTACGCCGAGGAGCTGGTCGACCGGCACTTCGTCCGCTGCTCCTTCTTCGACGTCGACCTCACCGAGGCGACCAGCCAGGGCGCGGTCTTCACCGAGTGCGTCTTCGGCAACGTCGCCTTGAACGCCTCCCGGCACACCGACTCGGCGTTCAACCGCTGCACCTTCAAGCGCTGCAACCTGTTCGAGGCCGAGTTCACCGGCTGCAAGCTGGTCGGCAGCGGCTTCGAGCAGTGCGACCTGCGCCCGCTGCGGGTCAGCGGCGGTGACTGGTCGTTCGTCGCGTTGCCCGGCGCCGACCTGCGCGGGGTGCAGTTCACCGGCGTACGCATGCGCGAGGTCGACCTGGCTGGCGCCGACCTGACCGGCGCCACCGTCACCGGGGTCGACCTCTCCGGCGCCCAACTGCACGCCGCCAAGCTGGCCCGCGCCGACCTGCGCGGCAGCGACCTGACCGCGCTCGACCCGACCACGGTCGAGCGAGCCGGGGCGATCATCGACGCCGAGCAGGCGATCCTGCTGGCCCAGACGCTCGGCTTCGAGATCCACTGATCGGTCCGGCAGGGCGGGCTGACAGCCCGACGGGTGCCGGGACAGTTTGTCCGTCACGGGCGTCATGGGCCGTCGTACCTTTCCGGTTGTCCCGACCCGATCATCCTCTGTGGAGGCTTCCCGCATGAGCAGCAGTGTGCCCACCCTCCGACCCGTCGCCCCGTCCGGCGAAGTGCTGCGGGAGATCCCGCTGCCGCCGTACGTGACCGGCGAGGACGCCCAGTTCGCGGTGCGGGCGGTGGTGGTGCACGCTCCCCGGAGCTGGTCGGGCGGGACGATCTGCCGCAACGACGCCAGCCCGCACCCGTGCCGGCTGCACCGCTGGGGGCGGCGGGTGCTCGTGCTGCGTGGGCTACGGCCCGCCGAGATCGACGAGCTGATCGAGCGCGGCGATCCCGCTGCCGACCCGAGCCTGCACCGTCCGGGCGCCTGACCAGGGGCTTTCAACTTCGTGGCCGGGTGCGGCGGCCCCGCTGTCGACTCATTCCGCTCTATTTGACGGCGGCCCGTAGAGGGGGCACCGTAGGTCATGAGGGGGGTTCGACCTGCCCTGGTTTGTACGCGAAGACCGATTCGCCGTCCAGGGTCCGGACCCGGCCGTCCGCGGCCGCGTCGACCAATTCGCCATCGCCGTCACGGGCGAGGCAGCCACGAGGAGTTCGCGATGCTGACCATGACCGACAATGCCGTTCTGGTGATCCGCGACCTGACCGAGCAGCAGGACGTCGCCGAGGCGGGCGGGCTGCGGATCGCCGCCGACGCCGATGCCGGTTCGCTCTCCATCGAACTGGTGCCGCAGCCCGTGCAGGGCGACCAGGTGGTCGACAACCAGGGCGCCCGGATCTTCCTCGACGCCGACGCCGCCCAACTGCTCAACGACACCTCCGTTGACGCGGCCGTCGACGAGGAGGGCATCGTGCAGTTCGGCTTCACCTCGAAGGAGTGACGGCCGGGGCTCACCCCGCCCAGCGGGTTTCCCTGCCACGAGGCGGCCGACGCTTTCGCTCCGGCGCGTCCTGAGCGGCGTGCCACGGGCCGCCGTCCTGCTCGTCCGCCGGCGGTCGCAACGCGGCCAGCACCTGCGCCAGATGGTGTGACGTGCTCCAGGCGAGCCAGTTCGCCGGCGAGCCGGCACCAGCACCGCGCCGGGCCCGCCGCAGGATCTCGTGATCGCCCCAGGAGAAGCCGGCCCCGGCGGTCGGCCAGTGCGGGGCCGACACCAGCGTGCGGCACAGGTCGGCGAGCCGCTCGTCGCCCCGGCCACCCCGGCGCGCCCAGCGGTAGACCCACCACGCCTCGCCCGTGGTGTAGCGCAGCGTCGGCAGTCGGTCGGGCGGGCCGTCCGAGCCCGGCACCGCGCAGTCGACGCCGTAGTCGCCGTACCCGACGCCGAGGTCGGACAGGCGCTGCCAGAGTTGCCAGTCGAAGCGGTCGAGGCGTACCGGCTCGTCGGTGGGCAGGCGGGCCACCGTCGGTGGCATCCCGCCGGCGGCCACCGTGACCGAGCGCCAGGCGTGCCGCCGGGCCCATCCGGCCAGCCGCCGGATCCGGGGCTCGGCCAGCCGCACGTCGGCCGGGCAGCACACGTCCCCGGCGTCGATCAGCAGGTCGCACTGCTCCGGCACCAGCCGGGTCAGCCGCCAGGCCCGCTCCACCGCGCTGGTCGTCGCGTCCGGCCCGGCCCGATCCTGGCCGGTCTGCAACCGCACCACCGCCCGCCGGGCGTACGCCCGCGCGGCGACGCCGTACGCGCCCAGCCGGCGGTCGCTCTCCGCGAGCCCGATCACCGGCACCAGCGGTACGCCCCAGCGGACCACCTCGCTCTCCGCGGTGTCCGGCAGCATCGAGACATCGACGGCGGGCAGCAGGCCGGCCGGCAGTCGGCCCAGCTGATCCATGGTGGATGGTTCGAGCGCGTGGAAGGCGAGAATCGGGGCGAGCAGCGGCACGGTGGCGTCGTCGAGGTGGGCCAACGCCTCCAGCTCACCCCGACGGCCGTTGAGGACAGGGCGGTAGACCGGTTCTGCCGCCCGACCGACGTGGGCGGACACCATAAGTCAAATCTACCGACCGCGCAGGTCTGCCGCAGGTTTGCTTTCGTCTGCCGGCGGGACGCCGTTGACAGCCATCGGCCAGGGTGATGGCATGGGTGGGCGGGCGCAGTCGGGCATGTTCGGGCATCCATGGCATCCCCTGAGTCGGCCCCGTCCGGGGTCGACCCGCCCGGAAGGTTTTCCCATGTCGACCTCGCGCCCTCGCCTCCGCCTCGTGGCGGCCCTGGCCGCCGCCGTGACCGCGCTGCTCGCCGCCGGTCAACTGCCCGCCCTCGCCGTCGGTGACCCGCCCGCCCCGGTGACCGGCAACGCCACCCACTTCGACGGCCTCGGCTCCCCGTACGGGGGCTGCGGCCTGCCCCAGTCCGAACTGGACTCCCAGGACTTCCTCGCCCTCAACGTCTACCGGCTGCCCGGCGACTACTCGTCCTTCCCGACCCGGCCGTTGCCGCCGGCACAGGCGGACCGGATCGGGCTGTGGAACAACGGCCTCAACTGCGGCCGGTACGTCAAGGTGACCATCGGCGACCGCTGCACCGGCGTCAACGACGGCGCACCCGGCCAGCCGTTCTGCCGTAACGGCTCCTGGGTCGCCGACGGCTACAACGGGGCCACCCTCACCATGCTGGTCGCCGACTCCTGCGGCGACGGCAACGCCTGGTGCCGGGACGACCCGTACCACCTGGACCTGGTCACCGCCTCGCTGAACCGCTTCGCCCGCAACGGCGTGCCGGTCGGCAACATGTACCCGAACAACTGGAACAACCGGCACGTCTCCTGGTCCTTCGTGTCCGCGCCGAACTACACCGGGGACATCCGGATCGGCTTCCTCAGGGGCGCGCAGCGATACTGGCCGGCGATCGCGCTGTCCCACCTGGCCAACGGCGTCCACGGCGTGGACTACCTGGCCGACGGGGTCTGGAAGGCCGCCACGATGAACAGCGACATGGGCCAGTCGTACGTCATCGGGGCGACCACCTCGGGCGGCACCGACTTCCAGATCCGCGTCCGCGACGTCGCCGACACGCTGATCAACAACGGCCGCGTCTACAAGTTCACTCTGCCCGGATCCTGCGGTGGCACCTGCGCCGCCGCGTACACCCAGGTCAGCTACACGACCTCGGGCGGCACCGGCCCCACGACGTCGCCCACCGCCACCCCCACGACGTCGCCCACCGCCACCCCGACGACGACGCCGACCAGCCCGTCGCCCGTCACCGGCTGCACGGCCGACTACCGGGTGACCGGGGCGTGGAGCGGCGGCTTCCAGGCCGAGGTGAGCGTCCGCAACACCGGCACGAACCCGATCGCCGGCTGGTCCACCAGCTTCAGCTTCCCGGGCGCCCAGCGCATCTCCGACGCCTGGAACGCCACGGCGAACCAGTCCGGGCAGCAGGTGACCGCAACTGACGTCGGCTGGAACGGCAGTCTCGCCGCCGGTGGCACCGCCAGCTGGGGATTCGTGGCGACCGGTGACAACCAGCCGCCGACCGGGCTGCGCTGCACCACGCGCTGACCACCGGGCGGGAATGAGCGCGCGGCGCCGCCCGACCGGGGTCGTGACGTCGCCGCGCTCTGGCCGTCTCCCACCACCGCAGCCGTACGGCGGTACGACAGCGGGGACTTGGCTCGACCGGCCCGTCGTGCACCGGTCCTGGCGCAGCTGATCCCCGTACCGGAACGATCCAAACCACGGGAGGTGGCACATTTCGAGAAAAGCCTGATCCGCGGCTGAACGCGGCAGGTCCGGGTAACCGGGGCGGGTGCGTTCGCCGGCGATCTCCGACTACGGGTTTCTCTCCGACTGCCGATCCGGGGCCCTGGTCGGCCGGGACGGGTCGGTCGACTGGTGGTGCCCGGACCGGTTCGACGCGCCGTCGGTCTTCGCCCGCCTGCTCGACCCGGCCGCCGGGCACTGGCGAATCGCCCCACTGGCCACCGGCCGGGTCGAGCGCGCCTACCGCCCGGACACGCTGGTGCTGCGGACCGTGCACCACACCCCGGAGGGCAGCGTGGCCGTCACCGACGCGCTCGCCGCCGAGTTGGGCGCCCGCGGGCACCAGCTGGGCATGAACTCGCCCGCGGTGCTGCTGCGCGTGGTGGAGGGACTGTCCGGGCGGGTGCGGATGCGGCTCGACTTCGCACCGCGACCCGAGTACGGGCTGCTCACCCCGCACCTGCACGAGCAGCCGGACGGCGGGGTGCTGGCCGTCGCCGGACCGGTGACGCTGAGCCTGCACGGCACCGGACAGCAGCTGCGCGCGGACGGGAACCAGGTCACGCACACCTTCGAGGTCGCCGCCGGACAGCAGGTCGGCTTCGACCTCGCGTACGCCCCGCTCTACGGAAACCCGCCGGCCCGGCTCGACCCGATCAGCAGGGTCGAGGACACGGCGCAGGCATGGGGGGCGTACCGGGAGAGCCACCACTATCCCGGCCAATATCGCGTTCAGGTCCGCAACAGCGCGACCGTGCTGACCGGCCTGACGTACGCCCGCAGCGGCGCGGTCGCCGCCGCGCTCACCACCTCGCTGCCCGAGCAGACCGGTGGTGACCGCAACTACGACTACCGCTTCTCCTGGCTGCGCGACTTCTCGATGACCATGCGCGCCCTCTGGGTGGCGGCCTGCCCCGACGAGGCGTCCCGCCTGTTCGGCTGGGCCGCCCGCTCGATCGGGCGGATCGGCGACCAGCCGGTGCCGGTCCTGTTCGGGCTGGAAGGGGAACGGGATCTCACCGAGCACGAAGTCGTCCACCTCCACGGGTACGCCGGCAGCCGGCCGGTACGCGTCGGCAACGATGCCTGGCGGCAGCGGCAACTGGACGTGCCCGGCGAGGTGATCCAGGCGGTCTGGCAGCTGCGCGACTCCCTCGGCGAGACCCTCGACGAAGAGCTGCGGGAGATGGTGATCGGGCTCGCCGAGCAGGTGGCGACGACCTGGCGGCGGCCCGACCGGGGGATGTGGGAGAGCCGGGACGCCGAGCGGCACTACCTGTCGTCCAAGGTGCTCTGCTGGGTGGGGCTGCACCGGGCGGTGCAGCTCGCGCCGCGGCTCGGGGACCGGGCCGACCCGCGGCGCTGGGCGGGCATCCGGGACGAGATCCGCGAAACCGTGCTGCGCGAGGGTTGGAACGACCGGGTCGGCGCGTACACCGGGGCCTTCGACTCGGCCGAACTGGACGCCTCGGTGTTGTTTCTACCGATCATGAACTTCCTGCCCGCCACGGATCCCCGGATGCGCGCCACGATCGATTTGATCGGGCGCGAACTGGGCACCGACGACGGTCTGGTGCGGCGCTGGAGCACCGATCCGGCGGGCTTTGTGCTCTGCTCGTTCTGGCACGTGGACTGCCTGATCAAGGCAGGGGAGACGGAACGGGCCCGGACGCTGTTCGAGAAGATCCTCGGGCACGCCAACGACCTGGGCCTCTTCGCCGAGCAGATCGACCTGGACAGCGGCGCGCAGCTCGGCAACATGCCGCAGGCGCTGTCGCACATCGGCCTGATCAACGCGGCCTGGCGGCTGACCGACCCGACCGCCGACTGACAAGTAAGGGTCCCTTCCTTACCGCGCTCCCGGGCTCGGGTCGATGCTCAGCCAGTGTCGGCTGCGTTGGCCCGGCTCGTACGGGGAGTCGAGGCGCTTGGCCACCACACCCGGTAGGCCCTGTTCGCGGGCCGTCCGCAGGGCGTCCGCGCCGGCACCCGGGAACCATGGCGGAGTCTGCCAGTGCCGGCCGGTGAGTGCCAGGCCGTCGAGCAGCTCGCGCCGCTGCGCGTACGGCACGTCGAGGCTGGCCACGCCCTCCAGCCAGAGCAGGTCGACGGCGAGGAACTGGCCGTCCCGGGCGGTGGGTGGCTTCACCCGTCCGGCGGGGTCGATCCGGACCAGCACACCGTCCAGCACCGCCTCGGTGGGTGCCAGCTCCTCGGCCATCGCCCGCAGCCACGGGTACGCCCCGGTGATCTCCTCGTCGGCCTCGCCGAGCAGCCGCAGCCGGCCGCCCGAGACGTACGCCATCGCCCGTACGCCGTCCCAGCGCAGCTCGTAGCCCCACTCCGCCTCGTCCTTCGGCAGCCGCCTGCCCGGCGCGGCGTGCATCGGGCGGACCAGTTCGGGCATCGGCGTCCAGCCCGGCGGGGCGGGGTCGGTGCGTCGGACCATCCAGTCCCGGCCGCGGCCGCCGGTGGCGAACAGCACGTACCGGCCCGTTGTCCGTTTTCCGTCGAGCACCACGATCACCTCGTCGTCGCGCCACTTCTCCGCGCGGTACGTCCCGGTGTCGTGGATGGTCATCTTCCCGCCGCCGTACTCGCCGGCAGGGATCTCGCCGTGAAAGGTCAGGTACTCCATCGGGTGGTCCTCGGTGTGCACGGCGAGGTGGTTGCGGCCGGGGTCGCGGGGCAGGCCGCGCGGCACCGCCCAGGAGGCGAGTACACCGTCGTGCTCCAGCCGCAGGTCCCAGTGCAGGCTCCGGGCGTGGTGCTGCTGGATGACGAAGCGGGGCTTGCCCCGGTCGGCCCGCTTCCGCGCCGGGGCCCGTTCCGGCACCGGCTCGGGGGTACGCGCCGCGTGCCGCTTCCGCCGGTACTCCTCCAGCCGGTCAGCCACTCCCGCATTGTCCGGCACATCCCGTGCACCAGCACGGCGGACGTCGGGTCCGCGCCGCGTCGTACGGGTCCGCCACCGGGTGCCGATCGGCGGCATGGCGGCGTCGATCACGGGTAGAACAGCCGCCATGACCAGCCCTGTACAGCCCACCGTCCTGCTCTCCGGCGAGGTCCGGATGCCGCTGCTCGGCTTCGGCACCTGGCAGGCCACCGGGCAGGCCGGGTACGAGGCCGTGCTCGCCGCCCTCGACGCCGGCTACCGGCACATCGACACCGCCACCATGTACGGCAACGAGCGGGAGGTCGGGCGGGCGGTCAAGGAGAGCGGGCTGCGCCGGGAGGATGTCTTCATCACCACGAAGCTGCCGCCCGAGCGGGTGGGCCGGGAGCGGGAGACCATCGAGGAGAGCCTGGCCGCCCTGGACACCGACTACGTCGACCTGTGGCTGGTGCACTGGTCGCCGACCACACCCGCCGAGGGCATTCCGGTATGGCGGGAGATGCTCGCGGCCCGCGACGAGAACATGGCCCGGGCGGTCGGGGTGAGCAACCACAGCATCAGTCAGATCGACGAGCTCGTCCAAGCCACCGAGGAGAACCCGGCGGTCAACCAGATCCGCTGGGGCCCGTCCCTGTACGAGCGGCAGGTGCACGCCGCGCACCGGGACCGCGGCGTGGTGCTGGAGGGCTACAGCCCGCTGCGGACCACCGACCTGGCCGATCCGGTGCTGGTCCGGATCGCGGCCGCGCACAACGTCTCGCCTGCGCAGGTGGTGCTCCGCTGGCACATCGATCACGAGATCGTGGTGATCCCGAAGTCGGTCACCCCGGAGCGGATCCGGGCCAATGCCGACGTCTTCCATTTCTCGCTCACCGCACCGGAGATGCGCGACATCGACGCCCTCGGCGGCTGAGCCGGCGAAGTGATCCGCGCACTTGCGGGGAAGTTGCTGCCTCCCGGCACCGGGAGGCAGCAACTTCCCCGAAGTTGTGCGGCGTGAAGTGTTCAGGAACGGGCGCAGGTGACGCCGTTGAGGGTGAAGGTGGTGGGGGAGGAGTAACTCCCCTTCAGGGTTCCCTGGTAGCCGAAGCTGGTCGAGCCGCCCGGTGCCAGCGTGCCGTTGTAGGCGAGGTTCTTCGCGGTCACCGCGGACCCGCTCTGGGTCACGGTGGCGTTCCAACTGCTGGTGATCTGCTGCCCGGAGGGCAGGGTGTAGGCGAGCGTCCAGCCGTTGATGGTGCCGGAACCGGTGTTGGTGATCTGCACGTCGGCGGTGAAGCCGTCGGTCCAGGCGTTCGGGGTGTACTTCACCGAGCAGCCGCCGCCCGACGGCGGGGCCGTGGTCGGGGGCGCCGTGGTCGGCGGCGCGGTGGTCGGCGGGGCCGTCGTCGGCGGGGTGGTACCGCCCCCGGTGTTGACGCTCTGCGAGAAGGAGTTGACCGCCAGGCCGACGCCGCCCTGCCAGGGCTCGAACCCGGCCTGGATGCTGGTCAGGTACCAGTCATTGGTGATCCCGCCGCGGCTGCGGGTGTCGTTGATGAACTCCATGACGTCGAAGCTCATGCTGGGGATCGCCGACGAGGCCACGTACGAGATGACGTTGTTCGACCCGTTGCTGCCCCGCCAGACCTGCCAGCTCCGCCCGGCCAGGGTGGCGTTGCCCACCGTCGAGCCGATCGGCTGGATCGGGCCCTGCCGGTTGAGCCAGATCATGATCTCCATCTGGTTCACCCCGTCCCGCTTCGCGCTGGGGTCGAGCCAGATGTCGTACGCGGCGTCGTAGGTCGCGCCGCTGATGTAGTTGTAGCTGATGCTGCCCGGAGCGCTGCTGATGTTCTTCACCTGGACCGGCAGGTTGGTGCCGGGCGAACAGTTCGTGTAGTGGCAGCCCAAGAAGATCGACGGATACGAGACCGGCGCTCCGCTGGTGTTCCCCGTCCCGTCCTGCCGGGTGATCGAGAAGCCGGTGGAGGTGACGTTGATGCACTGCTGGGCGCTGGTGCCCCAGCGGTTGTTCTGCACGACGTACCGGCCGCCGATGGTGGTGGATCCGTACTGGTCGCAGATCTGGGTGTCGGCGGAGGCGTTCCCCGCGCCGAGGACGACGGCGACGATCGAACCGGCGGCGAGCAGGCCGGCCGCCGCGATCGCTCTCAGTGGACGCTTCATGATTGCTCCTTGGCTTCGCAGCGGGACGCCGGGTTCGTGCCGGGATGACACGACCGGGAGCGCTCCCAACCCGCGAACACATTGACATGCCTGAAACCGTTACGCAACGAGCCGCCCGCTGGCCGGGATGCGACCGACCAGTGGTGAACCACGTTAGACCCGACGGGGGTCTACCGTGCATCGATCGCGGCGAGTAGTGTCTTGCCCCCCAACGCGTTCCGAACCCCTCCGGAGGCGTGACACAACGATGGGTGCTTCCTCCCTGCGCATCCTCGTCGTCGGTGCCGGCA
The DNA here is from genome assembly GCF_040649295.1 of Micromonospora sp. NPDC048999. NCBI lineage: Bacteria > Bacillati > Actinomycetota > Actinomycetes > Micromonosporales > Micromonosporaceae > Micromonospora > Micromonospora sp. NPDC048999. Next base: position 278,778 of record NZ_JBEZFI010000003.1, read on the forward strand.
TCGCCGGTCTCGCCGTGGCCCGGGCGCTGCGGCTGGCGGGGTTCCGGCCCGACGTGACCGAGAAGCTGCCGCCCGCCGAGCGGGCCGACGTCGGCCTCTACCTTCCCGGCAACGCGGCGCGGGCGCTGCGCCGGCTCGACCTGGACGGCCCACTGCGCCCGCTCGGCCAGGTCATCCATCGCCAGCGCTTCCTCGATGCCGCCGGCGCACCGCTCTGCGAGGTCGACCTCGACGCCCTCTGGGCCGGGGTGGGCGAGTGCCGCGCGCTGCCCCGCTCCGAACTGCACCGGGTGCTGCTCACCGGGGCCGGCGGCGCGGTCCGGCACGGCGCCGAGATCAGCACCATCGAACCGCTGCCCGGCGGCGTGGCGGTCAGCTTCGCCGACGGCACCGGCGGGGAGTACGACCTGGTCGTCGGCGCCGACGGGCCACGTTCGATGGTGCGCACCCTGGCCGGGCTCGGTGGCCCGCCCCGCCCCGTCGGCCAGGTGGTCTACCGGGCGGTGGTCCGCGGCGGCCCGCGGGTCGTGGACTGGACCGCCCTGCTCGGCGAGCGCGCCGGCTTCCTGGTGGTGCCGATCGGCGCCGGCCGGCTGCACTGCTACGCCGACGAGGCCGGGACCGGGCTGCCGGCCGATCCCCTGGCCCGCCTGTACGAGCTGTTCGGCGCCTACGGCGGCCCGGTTCCCGAGGTCCTCGAGACGCTCGACCGGGTGCACGTCGAGCTCACCGAGGAGGTCGAGCTGGGGCGCTGGTACCACGGGCGGGTGCTGCTCGTCGGCGACGCCGCGCACGCCACCGCGCCGACCCTCGCCCAGGGCGCCGCCATGGCGCTGGAGGACGCCGTGGTGCTGGCCGAGTCGTTGCGGGCCGCAGGCAGCGTGGAGGCCGCGCTGATCGCGTACGAGAGCCGGCGGCGGCCGCGTACCCGATGGGTGCGGGACCGGACCCGGGACCGCAACCGGACCCGCGACGTGCCGCCGGCGCTGCGCGACCCGCTGCTGCGCGGGCGCGGCGGGCGCATCTTCCAGGAGCACTACCGGCTCCTGGTGGACCCGCTCTAGTACGCGCGGCTGGGCGGCGGTGATCGTAGCCGCCCACCCCCGGCGGCGTTGCCACCTGCCGGGGACTATCCTCCTTGCGGATGACGGCCGCGCAGATGACCAGCGCTCGCCGAGCAGGACAACCCAGAACCGGAGGCCACTCGTGACCACCGTCGCACCCAAGCCGGTCGTGACCCGGCCCTGGCCGGTCCGCGAGCCGGTCAAGGGGTCGACCATCGCGCGGCTGCTGCGCACCACGGACGCGAAGCAGATCGGGATCATGTACATGGTCACCGCGTTCGCGTTCTTCATGATCGGCGGCTTCATGGCGCTGCTCATGCGTGCTGAGCTGGCGCGGCCGGGCCTGCAGTTCCTGTCGCCCGAGCAGTTCAACCAGCTCTTCACGATGCACGGCACGATCATGCTGCTGTTCTTCGCGACGCCGATCGTGTTCGCCTTCGCGAACTACGTGGTGCCGCTGCAGATCGGCGCGCCCGACGTGTCGTTCCCCCGGCTGAACGCGTTCGCCTACTGGCTGTACCTGTTCGGTGCCACTCTGACCACCGCCGGGTTCATCGCACCGGGCGGCGCGGCCGACTTCGGCTGGACGGCGTACGCGCCGTTGAGCACCGCGGACCACTCGCCGGGCGTCGGCGGGAACATGTGGGTGATGGGCCTGGTCATCTCCGGTCTGGGCAGCATCCTCGGCGCGGTCAACCTGATCACCACGATCCTGACTCTGCGCGCCCCCGGCATGACCATGTTCCGGATGCCGATCTTCACCTGGAACATGCTCGTCACGAGCCTGCTGGTGATCCTGGTCTTCCCGCTGCTGGCCGCCGCGCTGCTGGCGGTCGCCGCGGACCGCCTGATCGGCGCCCACGTGTACGACCCGGCCACCGGTGGCCCGATGCTGTACCAGCACCTGTTCTGGTTCTTCGGCCACCCCGAGGTCTACATCATCGCGCTGCCGTTCTTCGGCATCATCTCCGAGATCATCCCGGTCTTCTCCCGGAAGCCGATCTTCGGTTACAAGGGCCTCGTCGCCGCGACCATCGCCATCGCCGCCCTGTCGATGAGCGTGTGGGCGCACCACATGTTCGCCACCGGCCAGGTGCTGCTGCCGTTCTTCAGCTTCCTCAGCTACCTGATCGCCGTGCCGACCGGCATGAAGTTCTTCAACTGGCTCGGCACCATGTGGCGGGGCCAGATCACCTTCGAGACGCCGATGCTCTTCGCCGTCGGCTTCCTGGTGACCTTCCTCTTCGGTGGTCTGACCGGTGTGCTGCTCGCCAGCCCGCCGCTCGACTTCCACCTGACCGACTCGTACTTCGTGGTGGCGCACTTCCACTACGTGCTCTTCGGCACGATCGTGTTCGCCGTGTTCGCCGGCATCTACTTCTGGTTCCCGAAGATGTTCGGCCGGATGCTCGACGAGCGGCTCGGCAAGATCCACTTCTGGCTCACCATGGTCGGTTTCCACACCACCTTCCTGGTGCAGCACTGGCTGGGCAACGAGGGCATGCCGCGGCGCTACGCCGACTACCTGCCCGGCGACGGCTTCACCACGCTGAACATGATCTCCACGATCGGCGCGTTCATCACCGGTATCTCGACCCTGCCGTTCATCTACAACTGCTGGAAGTCGTACAAGGCCGGTCCGGTGGTCGAGGTCGACGACCCGTGGGGCTACGGCAACTCCCTGGAGTGGGCCACCACCTCGCCGCCGCCGCTGCGCAACTTCGACCGGATGCCGCGGATCCGCTCCGAGCGGCCGGCGTTCGACCTCAAGTTCCCGGAGTTGGCCGCCGGGGCGCAGACCCTGGCCGGTCCGCCGGAGGGTGGCGCCAAGCCGCTGACCAGCGAGGCCGACGGTGGCGCCAGCTACGTGGAGGACACCACCGGCAACCGCGACCAGCACTGACCGCTCATCGCTGAAGGGCCCCTTCGCACCGTCTCCGGCGCGAAGGGGCCCTTCTCGTGCGGGGCTCGCCTCTCGTGTGGGGCTCGCCGGCCGCCTCGGTCGCGGCAGGCCGGGTGGCCCCCGAAGCCTGATCCACTCCGTGTGCGGCATGTCGTGGTCTCCCGTGGCCCGGAGACCGCAACATGCCGCACACCGCGATGATCACGCTGGGGCGTGGCCGGTCGGCCCGGGGTGGCGGGCGCTCAGGCCGGCGGGGCGTAGGTGTCGAGGAACTTGGTCAACCCGTCGCGGATCTCGATGCTGCCGGTCTCCGGGATGAGCAGATTCACCCCGTGCGCGCTGGTGGGAGCCAGCACCAGCTTCCGCTGCGTGGTCTCGGGGGTGGCGGCGTAGAGCTGCCGGGCCGACTCCGCGAAGCTCGTCTCCAGCTCACCCGCGCCCAGGAAGACCGGAGTGGTGATCTTCGGGGCCGCAGCGGCGGCGTCCGCGTCGTGGTAGGCGGAGGGCGGGGAGAGGGCGACGACCGCGACCGGCGCGGGGCTGAGGGCCGGCGTGGCGGCCAGCACCGCGGTGCCGCCCATCGACCCGCCGACCAGCGCGATCCGGCCGGCGCCGTCGGCCCGCAACGCGCCGGCCGCCGCCTCGACCTGTCGGCTCATCGGCACGTCGTGGCCCCGGGAGACCCCGTACCCGGCGAAGTCGAAGGCGAGCACTCGATATCCCCGGTCGGCCAACTGCTTCCCGTAGGGCAGCCACTGGCAGACGTCACCGCCGGCCATGTGCGCCAGCACCACACCGGTGCTCCCGGAGCCGAGGACCACCCCGCCCAGTTCGGCGTCGAGCTCGCTGCCGAACACGATCTGCCGGCCGCCGCCGGTCCACTCGGGGCAGGCCTCGCCCGCGTTGAGTCCGGTCGGCTTCGGCTCCGGCGGGGGATCGGCGCTACAGGAGATCAGCCCTACAGACAGGGCCACGGCAACCAGGCGTAGCGCGGCGAGCTTCATGGCGACTCCTCGATGACGGCGTGGAAGCGCTCCCATTGTTCCGATGGACAGGCGCCTCGCGCGATCCCGCCCGCCCCTAACGTGTCGAAGCTGTTACCGCCGGCCCGGTCGGATCCGGACCGGTCGCCGCGCCATTCGCCGCGCCGGTCGGCGTCGGAGCCGCTGCCGGGTCGCCGGCGGCCACCCGCCGCTGGCGCAGCTCGACGGGGAGCACGGCCAGGGCCACCAGCGCGCCGATCGCGCCGGTGACCGCGAAGCCCCAGAGCGGGGCCGAGGCGTCGATCACCGCGCCGGCGAGCGGCGCGCCGAGCGCGATGCCGACCGTGACGGCTGAGCCGTGCAGGCCCATCGCCTCACCGCGTACGCCGGCCGGAGCGAGCCGGCTGACCGCGTCGGCGGTCGAGGCGATCGTCGGCGCGCAGAGCGCCCCGGCCGGGAGCAGTGCCAGGCAGAGCAGCCACCAGTGCGACCCGCCCAGCCCGACCGGGATCGTGGTGAGGCTGAGCGCCGCCACCAGGACCAGCGGCGAGAAGGAACGGCTGACCGCCCCGTAGGCGAAGCCGCCCACCAGTGACACCGCCGCCCACGCGGTCAGCACGGCGCCGGTCCACCCGACCTCGCCGCCGGCTCGCAGTACGGCGACCACCGCCACGTCGGTGCCGCCGAGCACCAGGGTGGCGGCCAGGCTCACCGCCAGCACGGCGAGCAGCCGGGGGGTCAGCCACTCGCGGCGGGCCACCTTCCGAGGCGGGCCCGCCGGTTCGTCGGTGCCGCGGGTGGGTGGGTTGAGCAGCCAGAAACAGATCCCGGAGGCGACGATCCCGGCGCCGACCGCCCACATGGTGATGCGGGGACTGATCGTGGTCGCCAGCGCCACGGCCAGCGCCGGGCCGACCATGAACGACAGCTCCACCGACATGGAGTCCAGCGCGTACGCCGGGCGGCGCCGCGTGGCCGGCACCAGCGCGGCGACCGACTGGCGGACCACCGAGAAGACCGGCAGGGCCAGTAGCCCGGCCAGGAACGCGGTCGGCAGCAGCACCGGGTACGGCAGCGCCGGCGCGGCGGACCAGAAGACGCCCTCGGCGACCGTGGTCAGGATGAGCACCGGGCGCAGCCCGCGCCGGTCGACCAACCGCCCGAGCAGCGGGGAGCCGAGCGCGGCGCCGACGGTCGACGCGGCACCGACCAGCCCGGCGGCGCCGTACCCCCGATCGAGGGTGAGCACGACGTGGAAGGTGAGCGTCACCCCGGTCGCGGTGAGCGGGATGCGGGCCAGCACCGACACCAGCAGCAACGACCGGAGACCGGGCAGGGCGAGTGCCTCCCGGTAAGGCTTCAAGTTCACGACGGTCCGTACCTCCGGCGGCAATCCTCGGGCCGGGGTACGACAGCCGCAAGCGATTAGCTGGTCAAGCGGCTTTGATCACAGGATCGCCGACCAGGGTGACGCCGGCGCCCTGCATCGCCCGCAGCGCCACGTCGAGCGTCTGCGGCGCGACCGCGGCGGTGAGGTCCAGCAGCACCGTGGTGTCGAAGCCCTCGCGGGCGGCGTCCAGCGCGGTCGCCCGTACGCAGTGGTCGGTCGCGATCCCGACCACCTCCACCCGGTCGACGTCGTGCCGGCGCAGCCAGTCGGCCATGCGTTCGCCGCCGTCGGCGTGCCCCTCGAAGCCGGAGTACGCGGCCGCGTGCTCGCCCTTGTGGAAGATCGCCTCGATCCGGTCGGTCGCCAGCTCGGGGTGGAACTCGGAGCCGGCGGTGCCGACCACGCAGTGGCGGGGCCAGGAGTCGACGAAGTTCGGCGGATCGCCGAAGTGCGCGCCCGGGTCGATGTGGTAGTCCTTCGTCGCCACCACCTGCGCCCAGCGGCCCGGCTCGGCGGCGAGCAGCCGGGAGATGCCGGCCGCCACGCCCGCCCCGCCGGCCACCGCGAGGGAGCCGCCCTCGCAGAAGTCGTTCTGCACATCCACGATGATCAACGCATTGCTCACGTCGACGCTCCTTCTCAGCTCGCGGGTACGACGGTCACCGGCACGGTCGGGTCGCCGCCGGAGAGCTTCAGGCCCTCCCACGGAATGGAGATCAGGCACTGCCGCAGGTGCTCCCGCGACTCGTGCAGGGTGGGCCGCGCCACCGGCTCGCCGTCGACGACGAAGGAGTGCTGGAGCAGTCGGTCGTTGGGCTGCCGCTCCGGCACGCCCTGCGGCACGACGATCTCCTCGGTGGCGGTGCCGCTGGGCTTGTGCCGGCGTACGGCCACCTTACGGCCGCCGATGGTGGCCTTGTGCTCCGATCGCTTGACCACCGGGCGCCCGTCCACCTCGACGAGCTTGTAGACCAGGCCGGCGGTCGGCGCGCCGGAGCCGGTCACCACGGCGGTGCCGGCGCCGTACATGTCGACCGGCTCGGCGGCGAGCGCGGCGATCGCGTACTCGTCGAGGTCACCCGAGACGATGATCTTCGTCTCGGTGGCGCCGAGCGAGTCGAGCAGCTCCCGGCACTGCTGGGCGATCACCGCCAGGTCGCCTGAGTCGATCCGGACCGCCCGCAGCTCCGGCCCGGCCACCGCGATCGCGTTGCGGATGCCCTCGGTGACGTCGTACGTGTCGACCAGCAGCGTGGTGTCCTTGCCCAGCGTGGCGACCTGCGAGGCGAACGCCGCCCGCTCGTCGTCGTGCAGCAGGGTGAAGGCGTGCGCGGCGGTGCCGGCGGTCGGAATGCCGTACCGCTGGCCCGCGGCCAGGTTGGAGGTGAACCCGAATCCGGCCAGGTACGCCGCCCGGGCCGCGGCCACCGCCGCCGACTCGTGCGCCCGCCGGGAGCCCATCTCGATCAGCGTCCGGCCCCGGGCCGCGGTCACCATCCGGGCGGCCGCCGCGGCGACCGCGCAGTCGTGGTTGAGCACCGACAGCACCAGCGTCTCCAGCACCACGCACTCGGCGAAACTGCCGGAGACGGTGAGGATCGGGGAGTTGGGGAAAAAGAGCTCGCCCTCGGCGTACCCGTCGACGTCACCGGTGAAGCGGTAGTTGGTCAGCCACTCGGCGGCCCGATCGTCCACCACGCCGGTGCGGCGCAGGAAGTCGACCTCGTCAGCGTCGAACCGGAAATCCCGGATCAGCTCGATCAGCCGGCCGGTCCCGGCCACCACGCCGTACCGCCGGCCCGCCGGCAGCCGGCGGGTGAACACCTCGAAGACGCAGCGGCGGTCGGCGGTGCCGTCCCGCAGCGCGGCGCTGACCATGGTCAGCTCGTAGTGGTCGGTCAGCAGCGCGGGGCGAAGGGTGCTCACGGCTCCAGCCTAGAAGTTCAGGCCGGATCGGCGCCGTCCTGGCCTGGCAGCGACCACAGTGCGGCCCGCAGCTCGGCCCGGCTGGCCACCCCGAGCTTGCTGTAGACCCGCTGGAGGTGGTTCTCCACCGTACGCGCCGACAGGTAGAGCCGTTCGGCGATGGCCCGGCTGGTGGCGCCCTCGGCGGCGAGCCGGGCGACCTCCAGTTCGCGTTCGCTCAGCGCCGGCCGGAGCAGCCGCAGCGCCGGGGTGTCGACCTGGTCGCAGCGGCGGAGCAGGGCGGCGAGCCGCTCCCGGGCCGGGGCGTTAGCGGCGGCACGACTCCGCATCAGGTGCAACGCCATCGCGGTCGCCTCGGCGGCGTACACGGTCAGGTCCCGGGCGGCGAAGCAGTCGGCGACGGCGAGCAGGTCGGTGGGGGAGTTCTCGACCGCGGCGCGGGCGTACCGGGAGACCAGCGATGGCAGCGGCCCGTCGACCCGCTCGGACAGCTCGGCGAGGCGCTGCGCCACGCTGCGCCGGCCGCCGTCGGTGCAGGCCGGCCCGATCGGGGCGGCGGCCTGGCCGAGCCGCACCAGATCGAGCAGGACCAGCAGCTCGTGGCCGGCGAGCCCGTCCTCGTGGAGCCGGTCGGCCAGCTCGCAGAGGTGCTTGGTGGCCACCGGCAGGTCACCGACGGCGGCGTGCACCGCGCCCCGGGCCTGCTCGATCCACGGGTACAGCACCGCCATACCCGGCGCGTGGGTGCGGTCCGCCTCGGCCATCGCCTCCGCCGCGTGCGCCGCGTCGCCGCGCAGGGCCGCCACCTGGGCGCGCTCGGCGTGGGCCAGCCCGGCGTAGACCCGGCTGGTGGCGAGCACCGCGCAGGCCCCGAGGCTGGTCTTGAGCGCCTCGTCGCCACGCCCGCGCAGCCGCGCCGCGTACGCCTGCAGGATGGCCAGGTAGCCGGTGCCGAGTCGGAAGTCTCCCGCGCCGGCCAGGTCGGCGAACTCGTCGGCCACGATCGCGTCGATGCCGGCCAGGTCGCCGGAGAGCGCCAGCCGGGTGCCCCGGGCCAGCTCCATCGCGAGCTGCAGGTATGGCATGTCGCCCCGCCAGCGCGCCGCCTCCGCCTGCACCCGGGCGATCGCGGTGGCGCTGTGCCGGTACTGGCCCTGCGCGGCCTGCAGGTGGGCGATCGTGCACCGGGCCAGCTCCCGGGCGGCCATCGGCGAGGCCGGACGGTCCAGCACCGCCTGGGCGAGCCGCAGCGCGGTGCCGGTGTCCAGCCGGTGCAGCCGCATGATCGCCTCGAAGGCACGGACCCGGGCCTGGTCCGCCGAGTCGGTCAGCTCGTCGCCGCGCGCGGCGATCTCCTCCACCGTGGACTCCTGGCTGAGCCCCCAGTAGGTGACCATGCCGCGGACCGTCAGCCAGCGGGTGCGCCGCCGGGCGTCGTGGATCTTTCCGGCGACCGAGTCGAGCACCTGGATCGCCTCCTCGGGCCGGTCGCCGAACATCAGGATGGTGGCGAGCAGCTCCGCCGCGTCGGAACCGCCGTCACCCTCCAACGCCGCCCGTGCCAGCCGGGTCGCCAGCGGCACGTCGTACCGGCCGAAGGCCTGGGCGGCCGCGCCGAGCAGCAGCGTCGGGTCCTGCGCCGTACCCGAGTCGTGCCGCCACACCGCGACCCGCAGCAGGTCGTCGCGGCGGCGGGCGCCGACCTGCTCCAGCAGCCCGGCCAGCGTGGCCTGCAGCCGCCGCGTCCGGCTGACCGGGCAGTGCCGGCGCATCACCTCGCCGTAGAGCGGGTGGGCCAGCCGGACGTCCAACCGCCGGTCGTCGGGAACCATGGTGATCAGGCCGCGTTCCTCGGCGATTTCCACGTCGCCCGGGTCGACCGCCTGCTGCAGCAGTTGCAGGCCGAGCGGTTCGCCGAAGGCGACCAGCTCGACCACCGACCGCACGCCGGGGGTGAGCTGGCCGATGCGGGCGTCGATCAGGTCGGTGAGGCTGGGCGCCAGCTCAAGCCGGCCGGTCCACTTCCAGATCCCGTACGTGCGGCTGAACTCGTCGCCTCCCCTGGCGGCGAACACCAGCTCGCGCAGCAGCAGCGCGTTGCCCGCGGAGAGCCGGAACAGCCGCTGGGAGGACTTCGCGTCGATCGGCCCCTCCAGGATCGCGGCGAGCAGCCCGGTGGTCTCGCTCGGGCTCAACGGGCCCACCTCGACCAGGTCGACCAGGTCGTCGGTCCACAGGGCGCGGATCGGCAAGGGGATCTGCTCGCCGTCGCGCAGCGTCCCGATCACGGTCGCGTTCTCGGCGCGGCCGATCAGGTTGACCAGCGCCGCCGAGGGCGGATCGAGCAGGTGCGCGTCGTCGATCGCCAGCACGATCGACCGGCCGGCGGCCTGTTCCTGGAGCAGGTCCACCGCCCAGTGGAGGACGCCGGCGGGGGAGAGCCCCTGCGGCTGCTCGGCGGGAAGCACCTGGACCAGGCCACCGAACGGCAGGGCCGCCGTGGTGGCACTGGCCGAGACGAACCAGATCGCGTACCGGTCGGTGGGAAGGTGCGTCACTCCCTCGCGAAGCAGACGGCTCTTGCCGACCCCGGCCTTGCCGCTGAAGAACAGCCCGCGCCCCTCGGGGCCGTCGACCGTTGACAACAGACGGTTGAGCTCATCCGTTCGGCCGACAAAGTCCCACCGACTCATCGGAGCAGCATATCGACGATAATCCGTCCGCGTGTGCAGCGTCACGCAACGAAGTTGAGTAACCTGTTCATTACCCGTAAGTATTCGGAATGTTCTGTGTCGGGTGTCCGACACACGTACTCTTCCCGCATCCGGACATGATGGCCGGATTCCCACGTGACCGGGCCGATAATCCGGTCGCCCGACGGGAGGCCTACTGGTGAAGCCGGATTCTCTGCCCGCGGTCGGCGTGCCCGACCGCAGCGGGCCGGCCGAGTCGTCGCGGTGCGCGCCGCTGGCCGCCCAGCTCGGGGCGGCCGATCCCGGCCCCGACGATCCGTTGGCCGTCGTTGTCACGGGCCCGGCCGGCGCCGGCCGCCGAGAGCTGCTCGCCGGCCTGCTCGAGGTGGAACCCGGGATGCTGACCGTGCCCGCCGGCAGCTACCTGCTCGTCAACCACGACAAGGAGCCGACCCGCGTCGCGTACGTGCCGGGCTACCGCCAGCCGCACTCCTACCGCGCCGACCCGCTCGCCGCCGGCCCGGCGCTCGCCCGCCCGCCCCGCCGGGTGGAGCTGAGCCTGCCCAGCCCGCTGCTGCGCCACTTCGCCCTGCTCGACGCGCCGGACACCGGCACGCTCGGGGCCGCCGCCGCCCGAGTGCTGCTCGACGCGGTGGGCCGGGCCGGCGCCCTGCTCTTCGTGATCTCCGCCGACCAGGCGTTCACCACGGCCGAACTGCACCTGCTGGCGGGGGCGGCCCGCGCCCGGGTCGAGGTGGTCTTCGCGGTCACCCCGGGCATCGCCGGCTGGGCGACCGCGGCGGACAGCACGACGGACGACATGGGGGCGTCCGTCCCGGCGGCCGGCCCACCCGGGCCGTCGACGCCGCCGGCGGCGGAACGTCCCGTCGACCCGGTGCAGGTCTCGGTCGACGCACACCGCGCCGCCCTGCTGTCGGCGGTGCCCGACCTCGCGGCGGCCCGCTGGTACCCGGCGCGGCAGACCGACCACCCGGCCCTGCACCGCGGCCTGCGCGACTGGTCTGCGGACGAGGGGCTGCGCCGGGCCAGCGCCCGCCCGCCGGAGCCGCCCGGCACACACGGCCGGGTGGCCGTCGTACCGGGGCTCGAATCCGGCGGCCTCGCCGAGCGGCTGGACCGTCAGGCCCGCACCTGCGCCCAGCGGATCCGCCAGCACCTCGCGCTGGAACTGGCCCGCATCCACCTGCGGGTGGTCAAGGAGATCGTCTTCGGGGTCGGCTGCGCCGGCCTGCCGCAACTGCTCGACCAGGAGATGGCGGCGCTGTCGCTGCTCGCCACCGCCCAGTGCGACGAGGCGGTCCGGGGCATCGTCGACGACATGGCGGCGCGGGTCTTCGGCGCGTCCCTGCCCGAGGGGGTGCGCCACCGGATCGTCCGGGCCGTGCGGTGGAGCCTCGTCGAGCAGCCGGTCGGCCAGGAGTTGGACAAGGTGCTTTTGGTCACCAGCACCGCCGGGGTGGCCGAGCTGACCGGCGGCGGCGCACTCGACGCGCTGGCCGCCTTCCCCGGCGCGGTCCGTGACGAGGCGCTGCCCCCGGTCGGGGTGGCCCTGTCCGGGGGCTGCTGGCAGCAGTGGCGCGTTCCCGGCAACGACGACCCGAACGGCGCGCGCTCCTGGGCCCAGCGGGCGCTGCGCGAGGTCGAGCTGGAGCTGACCCGCGAGGTGTCCCGGCGCTTCGAGGCGGTGCGGCACTCGCTGGACGGGGTGCTCACCGATGCTGTCGAACACGGCATTCTGCACGCCTGAGGCCGGCGCCGCCGGCCGGTCGCCCGGGTCGCTCCAGTCGGCCCGGGCGGGTGAACCGAGCCGACCGGACGTTCCGGTTCATCGGTCGCCCGGATCCGGTGGCACGATGGGGGGTATGGCGACTCCGCAGGTTGCACCCGTCGAGACGCCGGACACCGATGAGGTGCCGGCGTCCGACCGGCCATGGGTGACGATCGTCTGGGACGATCCGATCAACCTCATGACGTACGTGACCTGGGTGTTCCAGAAGCTTTTCGGATACAGCCGGGAGAAGGCCGAGCAGCTCATGCTGGACGTGCACCACAAGGGCAAGGCCGTGGTCTCCAGCGGGGTCCGCGAGCGGATGGAGCACGACGCGTCGCAACTGCACGCGTACGGGCTCTGGGCGACGGTGGACCGGTCGTGAGCATGTTCCGTCGTTACGGCGACCGCTACGTGGCCACCTTCGGCCTCGACGAGGTGCGGGTGCTGCACAAGGTCGCCTCCGAGGTGGTCGGCCTGCTCACCGACGGCTTCGACCACGGCGATCCGGTGGTCGGCCGGCTCTTCCCCGAGGTCTATCCGGACGACGCGTCGAGCACCGCCGAGTTCCGCCGCTACACCGAGGGGGACCTCAAGACCGCCAAGATCGACCAGGCCGGCGCGATCCTCGCCGCGCTGCCCGACGGCGAGGTCGGCGGCGAGGTGCACCTGGACGCCGAGGCGGCCGAGGCGTGGCTGCGCGCGCTCAACGACGCCCGGCTGGCGATGGGTGTCCGGCTGGAGATCAAGGACGGCACCGACGTGGGCGACGAGCTCGACGAGGCGGTCGCCGTGGACCCGACCTCGTCCAGGGTGTTCCAACTATCGGTATACGCATACCTGGGGTATCTGCAGGAATCCCTGCTCAACGCCCTGATCGACTGAGTCGTGACGGTTGCCACCTCGCCGCCCCCAACCGGGGGCGCTAGGCTGGTCTGCGTGCTGAGCATCGACCGGTCGATCATCGACGCGATCGTGGCCCACGCGCGTCGGGACCACCCGGACGAGGCGTGCGGCGTGGTCGCCGGTCCCGTCGGCAGCGACACCCCGACCCGGCACATCCCGATGGAAAACGCCGCCCGCTCCATGACGTTCTACGAGTTCGACTCGATGGAGCAGCTGCGGGTGTGGCGGGAGATGGACGACCGCGACGAGGAACCGGTCGTCATCTACCACTCGCACACCGCGACGGAGGCCTACCCGTCCCGCACGGACGTCGCCTTCGCGGGTGAGCCGGGAGCGCACTACCTGCTCGTCTCGACCCGCGAGCCCGACACGGAGGAGATCCGCTCCTTCCGCATCGTCGACGGCGTGGTCACCGAGGAGCCGGTCCGGATCGTGGATGCCGTCGTGGACCCGCACGCCGTCCAGTCCTACATGTTCGGGCAGAGCCCGGCGACGGTCGACTACGAGTGTTCCGGCCGCTGATCTTCCAGCGCCGGCACACCTTTTCTTCCCGTCACCTGGCACGACCCGAACAAGGAGCACACCATGGCCATCGAGGTTCGCATTCCCACCATCCTGCGTAGCTACACCGGCGGCGCCAAGGTCGTCGAGGGCACCGGCGACACGCTGACCGACCTGCTCGCCGACCTGGACTCCCGGCACGCCGGCCTGAAGGCCCGGCTGGTCACCGACGCCGGCGCGCTGCACCGGTTCGTCAACGTCTACGTCAACGACGAAGACGTCCGTTTCCTGGGCGCACTCGACGCCAAACTCAACGACGGCGACAGCGTCACCATCCTGCCCGCGGTGGCCGGCGGCGCGTTCGGCTTCGCCGCCGCTGCGGCGATCGGCCAGCACCGCGCGGCGGCGGCCGCGATCGGGCAGCACCGCGTCGCCGCGCGCGGCGCGTCCGCCCGCTGAGGGCGGGCGCTATGGCGCGGTACGACAGCCTGCTTGAGGCGTGCGGTGGCACACCTCTGGTCGGGCTGCCCCGGCTCTCACCGACGGTGCCCGACGGGGCTCCGCCGGTGCGGCTCTGGGCGAAGTTGGAGGACCGTAACCCGACCGGCAGCATCAAGGACCGCGCCGCCCTGTACATGGTCCGGGCGGCCGAGGAGGCCGGCCGGCTTCGCCCGGGCGACACGATCCTGGAGCCCACCAGCGGCAACACCGGCATCTCGTTGGCCATGGCGGCCAAGCTGCGCGGCTACCGGCTGGTCTGTGTGATGCCGGAGAACGTCTCCACCGAGCGGGTCCAGCTGCTGCGGATGTACGGCGCGGAGATCATCTTCTCGCCGGCGGCCGGCGGCTCGAACCAGGCCGTGGCCACCGCGAAGCAGATCGCGCTGGAGCACCCCGACTGGGTGATGCTCTACCAGTACGGCAACGAGGCGAACGCGCGGGCGCACTACGAGACGACCGGGCCGGAGCTGCTGCACGACCTGCCCACGATCACCCACTTCGTGGCCGGTCTGGGCACCACCGGCACCCTGATGGGCACCGGGCGCTACCTGCGGGAGAAGGTCGACGGCATCCAGGTCGTCGCCGCCGAGCCCCGCTACGGCGAGCTGGTCTACGGCCTGCGCAACATCGACGAGGGCTACGTCCCCGAGCTCTACGACGCCGGGGTCCTCTCCCGACGTTTCTCGGTCGGCACCCGGGACGCGGTGCTGCGTACCCGACAGCTGGTCGAGGTGGAGGGCATCTTCGCCGGTTTCTCCACCGGCGCGATCCTGCACGCCGCCCTCGCCGTGGCGCACGAGGCGGTGCGGGACGGCCGCCGGGCCGACGTCGCTTTCGTGGTCGCCGACGGCGGCTGGAAATACCTCTCGACCGGGGCGTACGGCGGCACCCTCGCGGACGCCGAGGAAGCCCTGGAGGGACAGCTCTGGGCCTGACGGCCCGCGGATCGGGGCGGCCGGCGGCACCCGCCGGCCGCCCCGACCGTTTCCGACCCGGGACGAGACGCGTACGGGTGTCGCGTTGATGACATCTTCCGTTAGGCGATTCTTGCCGACCGGGCCACCGCGTAGGCTGCGCAGCGTGGCGCACGCGTCGGTAGAGATCATCGGCTGGGCGGCTGCCGACGCGTCGACTACAAAAAGTGACATCGGGGAAACCGGATGCGACTGACCGTCCTCGGCTGCGCGGGCAGCTTCCCCGGCCCCGAGTCCCCCTGCTCCGCATACCTGCTGGAGGCGGAGGGCTTCCGGCTCCTGATCGACTTCGGTTCGGGGGCGCTCTCCACCCTCCAGCGCTACGCCGGGCTGCACGCCCCCGACGCCATCCTCCTCACCCACCTGCACTGCGACCACATGCTCGACGCGGTGACGTACGTGGTGGTGCGCCGGTACGCCCCGGACGGCCCCTACCCGCCGCTGCCGATGTACGCACCCCCCGGCGCCCCGGACCGGCTGGCCACCGCCTACGGCGAGGAGCGCGGCACCGTCGAGGACGTCTACCAGTTCTACGGCCTGCAACCGGGCACCTTCCCGATCGGCCCGTTCACCGTCACCGTCGACCGGATGAACCATCCCGTCGAGACGTACGGCGTGCGGCTGGAGCACGACGGCCGGGTGTTCTGCTATTCATCGGACACCGCACCCTGTGAGGCGCTGCTGCGCCTGGCCCAGTCGGCCGACCTGTTCCTCTGCGAGGCCAGCTACCTCGACGGCGTGGAGAACCCACCCGACCTGCACCTGACCGGCCGGGAGGCCGGCGAGGCGGCGACCAAGGCCGGGGTCGGCCGGCTGCTGCTCACCCACCTGGTCACCGCGTGGGGCAGCGAGGCGCACACCGTCGAGTCGGCGGCCGGGGCCTACGCCGGCCCGCTCGAAGTGGTCCGCCCCGGCGCCAGCTACGACGTCTGACACGCCCTGCCCCCGTCCGACTCCTGCCCGGCTCCCGTCTGGCTAGCTGCGTCGGGCAGCCGTGGGCCGTAACTGTCCGTGTGGGGCCGCTCCAGTGACGCTGCGTGCACCTTCTTGGCCCGGCCGAGGAACGCTCGCGCGCGCCTTTGCTCTGCAGCCATCCACGCAGCACGCCGTTGAGCTGGGACTCTTAATCGGGGGCCCCGAGGCGACCAGTGACGGTCGGTAGCTGATGCGTCGGTGGCTGCAGAGCAAAGGCGGCTGAGGGTGTCCCGCCGGCCGGCGCTTTTGTCACGAAGCGTTAACCCGGTCGCGCACCCCCACTGAGCGGAGGTGCGCCGCGCGGCGGTGACCCGGCACCCGGGGACGCTCCGAGCAGGGCACCGCATAAGGTGCAGGCATGGCGCGACCTGACGGGCGGCAGCCCGACCAACTCCGACCGGTGACCCTGACCCGGGGCTGGAGCACCCACCCGGAGGGCTCGGTCCTCGTCGAGTTCGGGGCGACCCGGGTGCTGTGCACGGCGAGCGTGACCGAGGGGGTGCCCCGCTGGCGCAGGGGCTCCGGGCTCGGCTGGGTCACCGCCGAGTACGCGATGCTGCCCCGGGCCACGAACACCCGCTCGGACCGGGAAAGCGTCAAGGGGAAGATCGGCGGGCGCACCCACGAGATCTCCCGGCTGATCGGCCGCAGCCTGCGCGCCTGCGTGGACCTCAAGGCCCTTGGCGAGAACTCCATCGTGCTCGACTGCGACGTGCTCCAGGCCGACGGCGGCACCCGCACCGCGGCGATCACCGGCGCGTACGTGGCGCTGCACGACGCGGTGACCTGGCTCGCCGAGCGTAAGGCCCTCGCCGGCAAGGTGGAGAAGGTGATGCACCGCTCGGTGGCCGCGGTCAGCGTCGGCATCATCGAGGGCGAACCCCGGCTGGACCTCTGCTACGCCGAGGACGTGACCGCCGAGGTCGACATGAACGTGGTCTGCACCGGGACCGGCGACTTCGTCGAGGTGCAGGGGACGGGCGAGGCCGGGATCTTCGCCCGCGAGCAGCTCGACGCCCTGCTGGACCTGGGCGTCATGGGCTGTCTGGAACTGGCCGACGCGCAGCGGAAGGCGCTTTCGTGAACAAGGTGCTCCTCGCCACCCGTAACCGCAAGAAGCTCGTCGAGCTGCAGCGGATCCTCGACGGCGCGCTCGGCGCGCACCGGATCGCCCTGCTCGGCCTCGACGACGTCGAGGAATACCCGGAGCTGCCGGAAAGCGGCCTGACCTTCGGCGAGAACGCGCTGATCAAGGCCCGCGAGGGCTGCCGGCGTACCGGCCTGCCGACGATCGCCGACGACTCCGGCCTGGCCGTGGACGCGCTCAACGGCATGCCGGGCGTGTTCAGCGCCCGCTGGTCCGGCCAGCACGGCGACGACCAGGCCAACCTGCAGCTCGTGCTGGACCAGATCGCCGACCTGCCCGACGAGCACCGGGGCGCGTCGTTCGTCTGCACCGTCGCGCTGGTGCTGCCCGGCGGCAAGGAGCACCTGGTCGACGGCCGGCAGGCCGGTCGGCTGCTGCGCGCGCCGCGCGGCGAGGGCGGCTTCGGGTACGACCCGATCTTCCTCGGCGAGGGGCAGGAACGGACCAACGCGGAGCTGACCCCGCAGGAGAAGGACGCGGTCAGCCATCGGGGCAAGGCGCTGCGCGACCTGGCCAAGCTCGCCGCCAAGGTGCTCCCGCCGGCCGCCTGACCGGGCGTCCGCGCCAGCGCAAGATCGCGCTCGATCCGGGAAGTAGTGGTCTCACACCGTCCGGGAGGCCACTACTTCCGCGTTTGAGCACGATCTTGCGTTGGCGCGTGGCCGGCGGACCGGCGTTCACCGGGCCAGGAAGTGCCAGCCCAGCCAGAGCAAGACGCCGAACACCAGAGCTGCGGTGTCTATCCCTGACGGCTTGGACCGTCGCGGCGCGCCCGTTCGGACTGCCAGGCCCGCAGGGCGTTTTTGATGCGCTGGCTTTCGGCGCGCGCCTTGTCCCGCTCCTCGGTTCGCCGATGCAGCTCGAAGGCGAGTCGGTGCAGGAGGGCGTCGACGTCGTCGGTCTGGTAGCCGCGTCGGCCGAGTCGGGTGGCGGGCAGGGTGAGTGCGGCGATTCCGTCGGGGGTGAGTGGGCCGCGTAGGGCGTTGTGGCTGCGGTAGACGGTCATCGCCATGGGATCCGTTCCGGTAGGTGGATCCGGTCGGCGGGTACCCCGGCGGCGAGTAGCCGTAGCCGTGACCCGGCCAGCATCGCGGGCGGCCCGCACACGTAGACGGCTTGGTCGTCGTGTCGGTGGTTGAGGGCGACGGTGAGCGCGTCGCCTTGCTCACTCGGCTGGTCGGGCTGGTCGTGGGAGAACGTCGGGATGATGGTGAGCCAGTCGTGGCGCAGTTTGTCGAGGGTGACCGCGTCGTACAGCGCTTCTATCGTGCGGGCTCCGACGATCAGGGTGACCCGCCGGCCGCCTGGGTGGGCGGCGACCTGCTCGACGAGGGCGCGTAGTGGTGCGAGGCCGGTGCCGCCGGCTACCGAGCAATGCTCGAAACCTGTGGATGAGCGCCGTGGGGGCGTACCCTCCCGGCGAGTCCGAATCCGAGGAATCGAGTAGAGCCCGCGCGCCAACGC